>CALAJK010000033.1 GCA_937922795.1 uncultured Anaerolineae bacterium | reverse complement strand
CCGACCCGCCGCCGACGCCGACCGACCCGCCGCCGACGCCGACCGACCCGCCGCCGACGCCGACCGACCCGCCGCCGACGCCGACCGACCCGCCGCCGACGCCGACTGACCCGCCGCCGACGCTGATCCCAACGGCGACGCCTACGCCATCCCCCTTCAGCACGCCAGTGCCTGAGGAAGGCCAGTTCAACCCGGGCGATTTGCGCCTGAACCGCTCAGACAAAGACCGGGCCGCGCCGGTAGCGATCTACTGCATGGCGCACGGCATCCAGGTGCGGATCATCGACGATGCCGGCCGGGGCATTGATCCGCCTGCCATCAACCTCTTCTTCGAGGAGATTGCAGCCGCCGGCATTCCATCAGAGCGGCATCTGCTGCTCGCCGAGGCGCAGGGTGTTCAGCTCTGGCGGCTGACGGATGGCAGCTTCCAGGTCAATACAACCTACCGGAATGAGCCGGGCAAAGCCTACGTCGTCTCTTGGGATGACTGCCCATACAGCCGAGTCATCACGCTGGAGGCATGAGCTTCGCGCATCTCGACTTGATCGTCTCAACCGGTTGAATCGATAAGGGAGCGGGGGTATCCTCGCTCCCTTAAATTCCAGGTCGACAATAAACTACAATGCTGCTGGTGTCCGAGAAATCGGGAGGTGGCTGGCCGACAAGCAAGCCAGAGCCGTACAGCCCACGTCACAGCGCCTGGAGCGCGCGGGCTCACGCTTTCAGCCGACGCCGAGCTTCACCTGCCACCATGGTGACGATACCCATCAGCCCCTGCCCTTTGCCCATCGAAATCTCGCGACCGAACAGCGACAGCACGATGTCGGTCGGCACGGCCGCCACCCGCTCCAGCGGCTGCCCCGAACAGGTCTCATCCAGGATCACAGACATCGCCATCGCCGACAAACCCTGGGGATTCAGGACATCGAAATAGTACTTCAGCGTGCCGTCCGGCTGCTCCACCGCCCACACGAACGCCTCTGACTCGCAGGCAGGGACGCGATGCATTTCGTCATAGGGGGGCGTCGCGATCTCTGGCGGAACGCGCACGTCGGGAAAACGGTCTGCAATCTCGATTAAGTATTCTGCTCGCTCGTTGCGATCGGTGATCGCCGCAAAATCGCTGACCAGTTCAGCCAGTTTATCGGGTATCGTCGTCATCGTTGCGATCATATCCTCATCCATGCCGCGCCAATCATAACCGCAGAATGCGCCTCCGACAACGTCCACCGGTTGATTCTTGGAAGATGCTTGGAGATACTTAAGCTGAATTCTAAAGAGAGTATCTATGACCGCCTTTGCCCAACCGCTGGCGGATCGCATCCGCCCGCGCACACTGGATGAATTCGTCGGCCAAGCGCATCTAGTAGCGCCCGGCAAACCAATTTACGAGGCCATTCGCCAGAACCGGGTTCACTCGATGATCTTCTGGGGGCCGCCGGGCGTCGGCAAGACGACGCTGGCACGGCTGATCGCCGCCGGCACTAACCGCCCCTACTTTGAGCTGTCGGCCGTGTCCGCCGGCAAGAATGAAATCCGCGACATCGTTGAACAACTGCGCAGCGGAACCGCCGCCGATCTCTTCAGCCTGGGCAAACCGCGCCAGCCAACCGGCGGCCTGCTGTTCCTGGACGAAATTCACCGCTTCAACAAAGCCCAGCAGGATTTCCTGCTGCCCTACGTCGAAAACGGCACCCTCGTCCTCATTGGCGCTACCACTGAAAACCCCAGCTTCGAGGTCATCTCCGCCCTGCTGTCCCGCTGCCAGGTATTCGTGCTGGAACCGCTGACGCCCGCCGAGATCGGGCAGATCATCGAACGCGGCGCTCAGGCGCTGGCGGTGACCTTAGAACCCGAAGCCGCGGCGTTCCTGGCCGATTTCGCCAACGGCGACGCGCGTCAGTCGCTCAATCTGCTGGAAGCTGCCGCCACCCTATACGGCCAGCCAACGGGCGTGCTCACGACTGCCCACTTGAAAGATACGCTTCAATCCAAACACCTGCGCTATGACAAAGCGGCAGAGGAGCACTACAACACGATCAGTGCCTATATCAAAAGCCTGCGTGCCAGCAGCGCCGATGCCGCGCTCTACTACCTGGCGCGCATGGTGGAGGCAGGAGAAGACCCCAAATTCATCGCCCGACGCATGGTCATCTTCGCCAGCGAGGACATCGGCATGGCGCAGCCGACAGCGCTGGTCGTAGCCAACGAAGTACTTCGGGCCGTCGAAACTATCGGTTACCCGGAGTGCGTGTTCAACCTGGCCCATGGCACAGTTTACCTGGCGCTGGCCCCCAAAGATCGCTCCGCCGGCGACGCCTATTTCGCCGCCCTAGAAGACGTCAAGCGGCAGGGCAACCTGCCGATCCCGCTGAACCTGCGCAATGCGCCGACCCAGTTGATGCGCGAACTCGGTTACGGCAAAGGCTACGAGGCGTACACTGACGCCGATCTGCTGCCCGAAGCGCTCAAAGGACGGCGCTACTATCGCAGGAGCGGTGAGTGATTGAGGTTGGCAGTGCCATCCATCTCCAAAACTGGCCCCTGTGCCCTGTGCGGGCGTCATGTAGCGCGCCTCAGCCGGCATCATTTAGTCCCCCGGTCTGAAGGCGGGCGCGAAGTGGTTGGGCTGTGCGCCGCCTGTCACCAGACGCTGCATGCTTTCTTCTCCAACCGGACTTTGTCATCTGAACTGAACACGCTGGACGCGCTGCGCCAACAGCCGGAGATTACCCGCTACTTGCGCTGGGTCAGCCGGCAGCCTGACCGACGCATCATTGTGCGGGCACGCAAAGACCGACGCTAGGCGCGCTCAAGGCGCATCGGCGCGGCTCCCGGCGGCAGATGCAGCGTCCCATCTACTGCTTCCAGCACCACCCGTCCACCCGCCAGCTTCAGAATCAGATAGGTATCATATGGGGCCGACAGATGAAATGTGGCTGCGGCCAGCCCGCCCACCACCGCCCGGCGCGCCGCCACGATGTACACGCCGGCCTCATCCTGTTCCGCCGCCAGCCGCCAGCCGAAGGCCGCCTGAAGCTGCGCCACGACCTCAATGCGGGGATCCTCCCAGCGCGTCAGCCGCACCTCAACGCCGTCTGCTTGGAAGTAGCAGGTGACGGGTCCGGTCACCTGGAACTGGTAGGTCTGCGTCCTGCGGGCAAGATCGGCCACCGTCCCGGCGGCGCTAACCGCTTTCCACAACGCGTCCAGGTGCTGCATAGGCGTCAAGCGTGTTGAGCGCTCAGCCAGGCGCGCACGGCGTCCGCCACCGCTTGCGGCTGCTGCAGCAGCAGCATATGCGCGCCGCCCGCTATCACCACCAGCTCAGAGCCGGCGATCTGTTCGTGCAGGTACTGGCTGTATTTCAGCGGCGTCATCGGGTCCTGATCGCCGCCGATGATCAATGCCGACTGGCGGATGAGGCTGACGCGCGCGCGGATGTCGAAGGCGTTGCAGGCGGCGAAATCGCCGTACAGCGTCTCAGGGTCACACTCCAGCAGCCGGCTTCGGCTCAAACGTCGCAGTTGGTCATACTCTGCTGACTCCCCCCAGTAGCCGCGCAGGATGATGTCAACCGCGCGCGGCCTATCCGTGCGCAGAGCGTCCAGCAGCTCCGGACTGACGCCCAGCTTAGCGCCCGTCCCGATCAAGATGACGCCGGCCACACGATCCGGATAATCGAGCGCCATCTGCTGGGCGATCGCCCCGCCCATGCTGTGGCCGGCGATGAAAGCCTGTCGCAGTTTGAGCGCGTCTAGCAGCGCCAGCATGGCGGCGGCGTAGGCGCTGATGTTCGTCCGTCCTGAGCCTGGGCTGCGGCCGTGCCCCGGCAGGTCAGCGGCGACGGCATTGACCTCCGGCATCCGGCGCAGTTCCGCCGGCCAGTCGAGATGGGAGCCGCCAGCTCCATGCACTAGCAGCGTGGCCGGCAGGTGCACAACTGGGTCGCGATGGTCAGCATACCATATCGGCCCGGCAGCGGTATCAATCAACGGCATCGTTCACTCCTCACTGCTGTCCGGCTTCGCAAAGCGCCCCTGGCGGGCGGCCTGCTCCCACGGTCGCTTGGCCTGGCCGGTGTAACCGATGGCGCGCAGACGCTCGACTTCCAGCGCTTCCAGCCGCTCGGCGACGCCGGCGTAGTCAGCCGGCGGAATACGATGGTCAACGCCCTGAGGATCGCGATAGACATAGCCGACGCCGCCGCACCAGCCGCAGTCTTCAACCTGGCCATCCTCCTCAAACCAGCCATAGCCATCACATGACACGCAGCGCACAATCTCCATCGTCGCGCCTCTCGCCGTCTCACTTCAACTATTGTACTACCCACCGGTCTCGCCCACCGGAATATTCAGCGGGATATATGGCCCGGTATTCCACCATTCCGGATACGACCATTCCGGCGCATTGAAATACACATCGAGAATGCGGCGCACGATCGGCGCCGCCACTTCTGATCCCTCGCGCGAGAACTCAGCCATCACCGCCACGGCGATCTGCGGATCTTCTTTCGGGGCATAGGCCACAAACCAGGCGTGCGGCTCGCGCCGGCCAGACTGCGCCGTGCCCGTTTTGCCGCAGGCCCAATACGGCGTTCGCTCGAATACCCCCCAGGCCGTGCCTAACTTGGTATCGGTCGTCACCGCGCACATCCCTTCCCGAACGACTGCCAGCGCCTCAGGGCTCAGCTCTGCCTGGCCGACCACCGTTGGCCGGGCCACAAACTGCGGCGTCTCGCCGTCGCGCCCGCCGATCTGCTGCACCAGGTACGGCTGGTAAACGGTGCCGCCGTTGGCGATCGCCGCCGTTGCGCGCGCCATCTGAATGATCGTCACCTGGGTCTCGCCCTGGCCAATCGCGTTGTTGATAGCCTGCTCAACGCTGGCCGGCGTCGGCAGGCTGCCGGTCACTTCCGGCAGGATCGGGTCGAGGCCGGTCTTGCGCCCCAGCCCCAACCGCCGCGCATACTCGACCAGCCGGTCTGGCGCGCGCTCGATGTACAGGCGTGCGCCCATCTCGTAGAAAAACGGGTTGCACGACGCGGTCAGCGCCAGTGCCATGGTCACCTCGCCCGCCGGCTCCAGCCCGTCAGTCTTGCGCCAGTCCGACCGCACCGGCAGCGTATCGCCGTACTTCGGCCCGTTCGGCCAGGTCAGATCGCAGAAGAACGTCTCGGTGGGCGTCACCAACCGCTCATTGGCCGCGGCAGCGGTAGTGATGATCTTGAAGGTCGAGCCGGGGAAGTACTGCTCCTGCGTGACGCGATTTTTGAACGGCTGGCGGCTGTCCGACGTCAGCGCCGCGATCACGCTGCCAGCGGGCGCGGGCGTATCCGGGTTGAACACGCCCGGATCGAAGAAAGGATAGCTGGCCAGCGCCAGCACCGCGCCGGTGTTCACATCCAGCACCACCGCGCCAGCGCCCGGCGAGAGCCCTAGAGCTGCCCAGTTCGGCTCGGCATAGTTGTAGGCGTCAGCCAGCGCCTGAGCGGTCGCCCACTGTAAGCGGCGATCCAGCGTCAGCGTGACCGACTGCGGCTCCGTCCCTGACTTGCCGGCCAGCTCGCGCAGCAACAAACCCGATGGCGTCACGATGCGCAGCACCTGCTCTGGCTGGCCGCCTAGTTCGCGCTCATACGCTGCCTCAATGCCAGCTCGGCCGATCAGGTCACCAGCGCTGTATCCCAAGCTCTGCCAGCGTTCCAGTTGGTCAGCCGGGATCTGGCCGATGTAGCCGATCACATGGACGGCGCCGCCGTTCCCATCGTAACGCCGCGTCTGGCGTTCCAGACGCCGCACCGCGCAGGTCGAGTCCAGTTCGGCGCCGCGCGCCGCATCCACTTCGGGATCAATCTCGCCCACGTAAAACACGGTCTCCGGCAGGTTGTTGGCGAACAGCGCCGCCAGTTCATAGCGCTGGCGCATCAAGACAGAGGCCAGCAAAGTCAGGCAGGCGTCCACATTCGACATGCTCTGCTGCGCCACATACAGGGAAATCTTCGCGCCGCCCTCCTCCACCAGCAGCTCGCCATTGCGATCATAGATGTTGGCGCGCGCTGGCCGGCGCGATCGCACTTCCAACCGCGCCCCTGCTGCCAGCGCATCGAAGATGTCCATGCTCGACCAAGCGATGCCCCAACCGCCTGGAGTGCGCACCAGCCGCATGGTGCGCCCGCGATCCTCAATTGTGCCGAATACCGGCGAGGTCAGCGTCACATCATAGGTGACCGCCGCCGACATCCCCTGTAGCTGCGCACGGTGTACCTGAAAGCTCAAATCGGTCAGGTTCATCGTGCTGGCGGCATTCTCATACTGCGCCTGGAAGACCGGCAGGGTATAAAACGCTTGGCTCTGAGGGCTGAGCAGCGCATACATAGTTTCGTAGCTGCGGGTTTTCCAGGCGTTGAGAAAATCGGTCACAACCGCTTCGGGAGAGCGCTCGACGGGCGCCAGCGGCAGGACTGCGCCCGGCTGCGCGCCGTCGCTTCCGGCTAAACCGCAGGCGGCCAGCAGCAGCGCCAGCGCCAGCCCAAACACGCCGCCGGGCGGCGCCGCCCGGCGGATCCAAATCGTCAGATGAGGTCTGCGCGCAGATTGCATCGCCATCCAAACAACTACCAGCGAACCATACGGCGCCAACTATAGCGTTCTGGCTGCGCCGCGTCCAGATGGCATTGATCAATGCGCCGTCAGCGACTGCGGCGCAGCCACTCCTGGCCGAACAGCATGAACAGACCGAGCGCGATCAAGACCAGCGGCCAGAAATTCACGCCGCCGATGAAATCCTGCAGGGCGAAAACCAACCCGATCGCGATCACGACCAGCGCGCCAGTCGCATTCTGCCACGCCTGCCCCTGCACCACCCCGCGTGCGATCAGAGACGCGCCGATGACGAACATAATGCCAGGCCACCAGTAATTGATGAGCGCGATCACGCCTAGGCCGATCAGAAAGACGGCGCCGCTCACCCGATCTGCGTCTTCTTTGCGCATGGTGCACCTCCTTTGAACAGGTTCTGTCTGCACAGCATCTACGCAGTTTAGCCCGCAGAGTTGCATCCCGTGCCACCCTAACAACGATTTCACGTTTTTGATACGCTTTTTATGTCATAATGACAGAGACGGACAGGTGTGATCCGCCTGTGTAACTATGCAAGGTGAAACCCAATGCCTAACGATGACTCGTTCAAGCAAGCAGCCCAGGCTGCTGGTCGTATCATGCGGGCGACCTCGGCGCCGCTCGCCGCTGAGGCGCTGATAGGCTGGCTGGAAGCGCAGAGCTTGCCCGGGTTGATCGCGCTGCTCGACTCCAACGGCGGACTGAAAATCTACACACCTCAGGACGCGGCGCCGCCAACCGAGGTGCAGCGCTGGGCTGCGTCGCCGGACTCATGGTTGGACTGGCAGGGATGGCAGAATGCGCGCCGTACCGGCAGCGAAGTGCGCGGCCTGACCGTGCCGGGGACGGCGTGGCCACTGCGCTGTGATGACCACGTCCACGGCGTCGTTTGGCTGCCCCCTACAGCGCAGGATGAGCCCGCCGAGTTGCTGGCCGACCTGCTGGCGGCGCGCCTGCATCACCTTCAGCTCAGCGCCGGCTGGAATCACCTGCTGGCCAATCTGGACGAATTCAACCGCGCCCTAAGCCAGGCACAGAGCGAAGAGGCCGTCTGGCCGATCATCCAACAGCAGATCGAGATGTTGTTCGAAGACTCTAGCTTTTTCATCGGCCTGCTCACGGATGACCGAGCGCACCTCTATTACCCCACCTTTTCAGAGGACGAATGGGAACCCCCTCAGCAGCCAGTCCCGCTGTCTGGCCTGAGCCGAGTCATCATTCAGCATGGAACGGCGCTGCACATTCGAGATCTACAGACAGAGCAGGATCGGCTGGACGCGCTGGGACTGCCCCCAGACGACGCCGACCGCGCCCTGGTGACGCGCGCCTGGATGGGAGTCCCGCTGCGTGGACGTCTCAATGAAGTGATCGGGCTGGTCAGCATCCAGAATCTAGTGCCCAACCGCTATGCTGACCCCGACCTGCTGCTGCTGCGAATGATCGCCGCGCAGATCAGCGCTGAGCTTGAGAACCGATATTTGCTCCAGGTTGAACGTGAACGCCGTCAGATCGCCAACGTCCTGATCGAAGTATCCCAGGTAGTCAGCTCCATCACAGACTATGAAGAAGTGCTAGACCGGATGCTGGAACAGATGCAGCGCGTGGTGACCTCTGACAGCGCCTGCATCCTGCTGCCGGCGCCGGACTGTCAGGATGGCAGCCGCATGGTGGTCGCCGCTATCAGCGGCGCTTATCCACTGCCGAAGGGGACTGAAATTCACCTGACCCCACACAGCCTGGGGATGCAGGTATTTCAGTCGCAGCAGCCGCTGGCCATCGCCGATCTTCACGCGCATCTGGGCGAAGGCCGCACCCTGACGGTCCGCGGCGCGCGCTCCTGGTTGGGCGTGCCCATGTGCACGCAGGACCGAGTGATCGGCCTGATCACGCTGGACAAATCCCAACCCAATCATTACACCGAACAGCAAACCAGCACCGCCTTCGCCGTCGCTCGCCAGGCGGCCATCGCCGTCGAAAACGCCCGCCTCCATGCGCAGGCCGCAGCCCATCTGCGCATCCTGGAACAGCGCGCCCGGCGGTTGGCCTCTATGCACCATATCTCCAGCATCCTCAGCGCCTCGCTCGATCCCAAGGTCGTGCTGAATTCTGCCGCTCGGCTGCTGACTGAACTGTTTGAATGCGATCACTGCGGCATCGTGTTGGCGGACGACAAGCTGCACGTGGGCACGCTGAGCGCCGAGTACCCTGACACGGGCAATGTCGGCATGCAGCTCGCGCTGTCCGACAGCCCAATCTTCAACCAGTTGGTGAACAGTTCCTCGCCGATCATCTTCTACAACGATCGGGACGACGCCGATGCGGTGGTGCGCACGGCTGTTCGCCAAGTCGGTGCTCAATCTACCGTGCTGGCGCCGCTGGTGGCGCGCAATCAGATCATTGGCAGCATTGGCCTGGACTCCGTTCGCAGCCGCCGCATCTTCACCACGGAGGAATTAGAGACGCTGACTACGATCGCGTCTCAAGTAGCGCTCGCCATCCACAACGCTCAACTCTACGAACAGGCTGTGGTAGCCAACCGGCTGAAAAGCGAACTGCTGGCCAACATGAGCCACGAACTTCGCACCCCGTTGAACGCCATCATCGGCTACAGCGAGATGCTGCTCACCCAGGTCTATGGCGAACTCAACGACAAGCAGACTGACCGGCTGACGCGCGTCCTGGCGAGCGGCAAGCACCTGCTCAACCTGATCAACAACGTGCTCGATCTATCCAAACTAGAAGCTGGCCAAGTTGAGCTGTCGCTGACCACCATCTCAATAGCCGAAATCATCTACGATGCGCTGGCAGACATTCACCTGCAAGCCGAAGCCAAAGGTCTTCAAGTCCAGGTCGATCTGCCGACTGACCTGCCAGCGTTAGAGGCCGACCCGATGCGTCTGCGCCAGCTTTTCAGCATCCTGCTGGACAACGCCGTCAAATTCACCGACGCCGGCAGCGTCACTATCACCGCGGCGCGGGTGGCGATCCGGGACGATCGTGCCCTAAACAGCGATTTGATCATCCCCTACGCTGGCCTGCACGATGGCGAATGGATGCTAGTGACAGTGCGCGACACGGGCATCGGGATGAGCGCCGAAGATCGCGCCATCATCTTCGACGCTTTTCGCCAGGTAGACGGCTCAGACGTGCGCCGCCATGAAGGCACCGGCATGGGGCTGGCCATCGCTTACAATGTGATTAAACTGCATCGCGGCCATATCTGGGTGGACAGCCAACTGGGCGAAGGCAGCACTTTTTACGTCCTGCTGCCGCTCTCCAGACAGAACCATGCTTCACCCATGGCGGAATTTGTTGAGGAAGATCGCCCGTTCGTCCTGGTGGTTGATGATGATCCTAACGTCGTTGAGCTGGTCAAAGACTATTTGAGCGACGATATCTACGAAGTGGTCGGGGTGAGCGACGCGATCGAGGCGCTGGAAGTTGCCCATCGCCTTCAGCCCGTCGCCATTATCACCGACATCGTCATGCCCGAAACCAGCGGTTGGGATCTGCTGCGCGCCCTCAAAGATGACGAGGCCACCGCTCACATTCCGGTCATCATCCTCTCGGTCATTGACCAGCGCTCGATCGGGCTGTACTTGGGGGCTGCTGACTACCTGACCAAGCCGATCAACCGCGACAGCTTGCGCCATGCCCTCCGGCGCGCAGCCTATATCGAGCCGAACTGGCCGATCTTGATCGTTGACGACCAGGCGGAAGACCGGGCGCTGCTGCGCGACCTGCTTCAGGCCGCCGGCCTGACCGTGGCCGAGGCCGACAGCGGCGGCGCCGCCCTGCATTGGCTGCAAACGCAGATGACCTCGCTCGTCCTGCTCGACCTGCATCTGCCGGATATGTCGGGGTACGAGGTTTTGCGGCAGCTTCGCGCCGACCCGCGCACCGAACTTATCCCAGTCATCATCGTGACCGGCAAGGAAGTCAGCCCGGAAAACGCCGCCGAACTATCGCGGCGCGCCGCGCCGGTGCTGCGTAAAGGCGGGCTGTCAGGCTTGGCGCTCACTCGGCAAATCCAACTGGCGCTCACCCGCCAGCGCCGCCACCTACCGAAGATCGACTCGGACTGAGGCCGCAGCCGGCCTAAACCACGCCCTGCTGACGCAGTTCGGCGACAGCTTTCGCCTGCATCCCCAGCATCTCGCTCAGGATGGCATCGGTATGCTCGCCCAACCGCGGTGGGGGGCGGCGCACAGCGCTGGGGGTGACCGAGAAATGAAACGGCGCGCCCACCAGCCGCAGCACTGCATTGTCCAGCGGGATCTCCTGCACCAGGCTGCGCGCTAGAACGTGTGGGTCGTTGAGCGCCGCCGCCACGTCATGAATGGGCCCGGCGGGGACGCCCGCCGCCAGCAAACCTTCTACCCACTCCCCTGCCGGCCGGGCTGCGAAGGCGGCTTGCAGCGCCGGGATCAGTTCTGCGCGGTGGGCAACGCGGGCCGGATTGGTGGCGAAGCGCTCATCAGCCGCCAGTTCCGGGCGCCCGATGAGCGCGCACAACGCGGCGAACTGCCGGTCATTCCCCACCCCCACCGCGAAATCGCCGTCGGCGGCGCGGAATACCTGATAGGGCACCAGGTTCGGGTGCTGGTTCCCCAGCCGCGCCGGCGTCTGACCTGAGACCAGGTAGTTGCTGGCGATGTTGACCAACGCGGCGATCTGCGAGTCCAGCAGCGCCACATCAAGGTGCTGACCCTGGCCGGTGCGCTCGGCATGGCGCAAGGCCGCCAGGATGCCGGCCAGCGTGAACAAGCCGGTGAAAACGTCCGACACGGCTACGCCGACTTTGTGCGGCTCGCCATCGGCCGGCCCGGTGATGGACATCAGCCCGCTCATCGCCTGGATGATGAAGTCATAGCCGGGGCGGTCGCGATATGGCCCAGTCTGGCCGAAGCCCGTGATCGAAGCGTAGACCAGAGCCGGGTTCAGCGGTCGCAGATCATCATAGCTGAGGCCGAACTCGGCCATGCCGCCCACTTTGAAGTTCTCAACCAGGATGTGGCTGTGAGCGGCCAAACGGCGGGCGATGTCGCGCCCAGCCGGCGTCTTGAGGTTGAGCGTTAGGCTGCGCTTGCTGCGGTTGACGGCCAGGTAGTAGGCGCTCTGGTCGCCTAACCACGGCGGTCCCCACTGCCGAGTTTCATCACCGCCGACCGGATGTTCGATCTTGATGACATCCGCCCCCAGATCACCCAGCAGCATAGTGCAGAACGGACCAGCCAGCACGCGGGTGAAATCCAGCACCCGCACGCCGGCCAGCGCTCCCGCCGCTAACGCTGGAGACATCGTTCACCCTTCTAGCGGAGCCGAGGCCAGCGCCGCCGAAGTCCCGGCTGAGTGAATCCGCGGGCACGGATCGCGCACGACGAACTGGAGCAGCGCAAAGGTGACCAAACCAGTGAGCGCACAGACGACGAATGTCGCCCCAAAGCCGAAGGCATCCGCCAGCCAGCCGCCAGCTAGAGGCGCGAGCAGCGTGGCCGGGGCGATCAGCGTGTTAGACAAGCCGATGTACACCGGCTTCTCAGTCATCGTGCCGAATTCCAGCGTGAACGACATGGAAACTGCCCAGGACGCAGCGTTCGAACAGCCGGCCAGCGCAAATGCCAGGTACAGCCAGTTGACGTTGGGGGCGGCCAGCGCCAGCGCCGCGCTGGCTGTGATCATGAGCGCGCCCACGGCATACATCACCCGGTGGCCGATCCGATCGCCCAGCCAGCCCAAAACCGGGTTGGCCAGCGCCTGGCACAGCATCAGCAGGCCGGCCAGGAAACCGGCCGTCTCCTCGTTCATCCCGAAGCGCCGCACCCCGTAGACGGTGTAGAACGAGATTGCCATCCAGGGAACTTGCGACAGCACCCGCGCCGTCAAATACCAGCGAAAGTTGACGTCGCGCTTCAGGATGGCGGCCATCGGCTTCCAGCCCACCGGCTGCACCTCACCGCTGGGAGACGGATTGTGCTCTGGCTCACGGGTGGCGGCCAGAAATCCGAACGAGCAGGTCATCGCCAAGCCGGTGGCCATGAAGCACAGGACGAAATTGTACGGAAACGCCACATTGAACAGTAGAAAGCCTGCCAGCACCGCGCCACCGCTGGCCAGCAGGTTGGCCGCCGCTGACTGGACGCCGAAGAAAGTGCCGATGCGCCTGGGCGGTATGATCTTGCCGATCATGCTCTGCCAGGCGGTGGCGGTCAGCCCGCCCCCCAGCGAGTGCCAGATGATCAACAGCAGCGACAAGGCCAGCGCCGCTTCTTTCGACAGGCCGGCCGTGCCGATGAGCGCCGCCACAATCGCTAGGCCGAAGAACGGCCAGCGCTCCTGGAGCGTCATGAACAGCACCATCGGCTTGTACCGTCGCAGCCGCGCCACATAGTTCGAAGTGAGGAGCTGGGGGAGCTGCCAGCCCACCACGTGCAGCGATGCGATCAGGCCGATGATCACAGTCGAGTCGGTGAGCTGGCTGACGAACAGCGGGATGACGGTGACGAATGAGGCAAAGCCCAGTCCCAGTCCGAACAGCGCGCCGTCCAGGACGTTCACGATGAAGTTATGACGAAACTGTTCACGAATTTCTGGCGACATAGCAGTCCTCTGAAGTCAACCGAATCATTGTATCATACGAGCCCTCCGACCTGGCACTATTTGGTCATATTAAATGATTAACAACGTGTTAGACCCTCGTAAACGATCGTCGGCGGTTGACTCGCGGCGCAGAATGACATACACTTACAGCGCTATACGCGCGTCATCTTGAGGAACGCTTGTGATCGCTTCTCGCTCGCGCCGTCGTCGCAGCCGCCGCCCGCAGACCTGTGAGGTCTCGCCGGGACTGCTGCGTTAGGCGCGTCAGGTCAGCGCGCTGTAAACGCAGGGATCACTCCCCCGGACCTCACCAACAGTCCGGGGGTTTTTTTATTTATGCAGCCGCCAGCGCGCCCACCCGCTGGCCAGGAGAGAGCGTATGGACGAAAGGATACGTGTAGGCGTTTACGGCGCGTCAGGTTATGCCGGACAGGATCTGGTCGAAATCCTCAGCCGCCATCCACGCGCCGAATTGGTATTCGTCACTTCCAGCAGCGCCGCCGGCGAACCGGCTCCCGGAACAACGCTGCGCTACATCCCGCCGGCGGCAGCTCCGCTGGATCAGGTCGAGGCCGTCTTTCTGGCGCTGCCGCATCTGGCCAGCGCGCCGGTGGCCGCGACCGCGCTGCAAGCCGGCGTCCGAGTCATTGACCTCTCGGCCGATTTGCGCCTAGATACCCCCGAAGCCTTCGCCCGCTGGTACAATCACGCCCATCCTCACCCGGAACTGCTGCCCGTCCCTTACGGTTTGCCGGAGATCAACCGGGCGAGGATCGCCGGCGCGCGGGTGGTGGCAGCGCCCGGCTGCTACCCCACCACCACGCTGCTTGGCCTGTACCCGCTGCTGAAGCGGCACTGGCTGGCCGAAGGCGCGCCGGTGATTGTAGACGCCAAATCGGGCGTCTCCGGCGCGGGCCGCGAGCCCAAGCCGCACACCCATTTCGTCGAGGTGTTCGGCAACTTATCGCCCTACAGCCCCGGACGGTCGCACCGGCATGTCGGCGAGATCGAGCAGGAGATGGGCAAGCTCAACGGTCGAGTTGGCCCGCTGATCTTCACCCCGCATCTGCTGCCGGTAGACCGCGGCCTGATGGCCAGCATCTACGTGACGCTGGACGATGCCCACGACAGCGCCGGGGCGCAGAGCCTGTACGAGGAAGTTTACGGCGGCGAGCCGCTGGTGCAGGTGCTGCCCCCCGGCCAGCAGGCCACGCTACGCCACGTCGTCCGCACTAACCGCGCCGCCATCAGCCTGACGCCGGTCACGCCGCGCCATCTGCATATCACCAGCGTCACCGACAACCTGCGCAAGGGCGCGTCCGGCCAGGCGGTGCAGTGTTTCAATCTGATGTTCGGCCTGCCCGAAACGCTGGGGCTCCTGTGATGATCGGCGCCGAACTCGCCGTGGTGGCGTTTGGGCTGCTGGCATCCGCTTCCTGGGGCGTGGCAGATTTCAGCGGCGGGCTGGCGGCGCGCTGGACGCCGCCGGCGACATCTTTTCCATGTGACGAGATGTGACGAGCGGAGGCGGATATGACACGACCGGTACTCATCAAAGTCAGCGGTCACGAGCTGGACGATCCGGCCTACCTGCGCGAACTGGCTGCCGCGGTGCGCCGGCTGGAAGCGCCCACGATCATCGTCCACGGCGGCGGACGAGAGATCTCGGCCTTGCAGCAGTTGATGGGCATCGAACCGCGCTATCTGGACGGCGTGCGCATCACCGATGCCGAGTCGCTGGCGGTCGTCGAGATGGTCTTGTGCGGCGCGGTCAACACGCGGCTGGTGCGCTTCCTGGTCGAGGCGGGCGTGGAGGCGCTGGGGCTGAGCGGCATAGACCGCGGGCTGGTGCGCGCCGAGAAAATGCCGCATCCCGATGTCGATATGGGCTTCACCGGCCGGGTGACCCGTGTGCGCGGCGATATCCTGCGCGAGCTGCTGGCGCAGGGCATCACGCCGGTCATCGCGCCGGTCTGCTTGGGGGACGGCACAGCCCTGAATGTCAACGCCGACCACGTGGCCGGAGCGGCGGCCGCAGCCATCGGGGCGGCGCGCGCCGTCTTTCTGACCAACGTGGCGGGAGTGCTGGTGGGTGGCCAGGTCGCGGCGGCGCTCACGCCAGAGCAGACGGCGGCGCTGATCGCCGACGGGACGATCTTCGGCGGCATGATCCCCAAAGTGCAGACCGCGCTGGACGCCCTCGCGGCGGGCGTGCCGGAAACCGTCATCACCGACCTGGCCGGCCTGAAGACCGGCGGCGGCACGGTTTTCCACGCAGCCCGCTAGCCAGACGCGAGGATGCGTTACAATACCGGCTGGCAGCAGGCGGAAAACGAACATGACGGGCAATGTACATCCTGACGAACAGACGCTGCGCGATGAGCTGTACGCGCTCATCCGCTATCTCTACAGCCAGCGTTTGGCCGGCAAAATCATCCAGGCCTTCGAGGACGCGTTTGCCGCGCGCGACGCTCACGACCGTCTAGCCATCTGCGCCCAGTGGATCGACTTCTACCGGGCGCGCCGCTACCACAAGGCCATGCGCCGCCGCCGCCCCACCCGCCGCGAGCGCCTGACGCCGTGCTCCGCCTGCGGCTATCCGGTCTCGCACCGTCACCATCTATGGGACATCGCCACCCACGGCGAGAACGCGGTCACCGTCCAGTTGTGCGCCAACTGCCACGAGCTGCATCACCTGCTGTACAATACGCTGGCCCGCAATTCCGAACACAGCCGCCGGCTGGCGCTGCGCGTCTTGGAATCGCCGCAGGTCTCGCCCGCGGCCATCCAGCGCATCGTCGGCTGGTGTCTGGCCATCCTCAAGTACGAAGTGGCGAACGGCTGGCTGGAGCCCTACAAGGTCTCCGACGCCTGGATCGAAGATCGTTTGCGCTGGTCGGCATTCCAGCGCCGCGCCGCCGAAGTGTGACCATCGTGACGACGATTGTCGGCTTTATCCGTAAATAGAATTCAAGGGAAGTGAACCGCATGGAAATCCCGCTGACCGCTGACATTATCGAGTTAGAGCAGACTTACGTCGCCCAGACCTACAAGCGCGCCCCGTTCGTGCTCTCGCATGGCGAAGGTGTGCATCTGATCGATGCCGACGGCAAAGTCTACCTGGATTGGGTGGCCGGCATCGCCGTCAACGCCCTGGGCTACGGCGACGCCGAACTGACCCATGCCATCCAGCGCGCCGCCGCCGGCCTGATCCACGTCAGCAACCTGTACCACACTGCCCCACAGGCGCGGCTCGCGCAGATGCTGGTGGAGACATCGTTCGCTGATCGGGTGTTCTTCTGCAACAGCGGCGCCGAGGCCAACGAAGGCGCGATCAAATTCGCCCGCAAAGTCCAGTACGAGAAAGGGCTAGTCGACAAGACCCAAATCGTGTGTTTCACTGGCGCCTTCCACGGTCGAACGATCGGGGCAGTAGCACTAACCCCGCGCGAGAAGTATCAGAAGCCGTTTCAGCCGCTCATGCCCGACGTGATCGTCGCCGACTTCAACGATCTGGACAGCGCGCGAGCGGTCATCGGCGCGCGCACCGCCGCCGTCATCCTGGAACCAATACAGGGCGAAGGCGGCATCCATGCGGCGACGCCCGAATTCCTGCGCGGCCTGCGCGCGCTGTGCGACCAGCACGGAGCCGTATTGATCTTCGACGAAGTGCAGTGTGGCATGGGCCGCACGGGCACGCTGTGGGCGCATGAGCCCAGCGGCGTGACGCCCGATATCTTGACGGCGGCCAAACCGCTGGCCGGCGGCCTGCCCATCGGCGCAATCCTCATGACCGAGGCGGTCGCCAGCGCCATGCACCTCGGCGAGCACGGCTCGACCTTCGCCGGCGGCCCGCTGGTGACCAGCGCCGCCCAGGTCGTGCTGCGCCGCGTCAGTCAGCCGGCGTTTCTAGCGCACGTGCGCGAGGTGGGCGCTTACCTGATAGAGCGGCTGGCGGAGATCAGCAGCCCACTCATCAAAGAAGTGCGCGGGCGCGGCCTGATGGTCGGCCTAGAACTGACAGTGGACGTGACGCCAGTGATCGAAGCTGGTTACCAGCAGGGTTTGATCCTGGTCAACGCTGGGCCGAACGTCATCCGCTTCGTGCCGCCGCTGATCGTGCAGAAACTGCACGTGGACGAACTCGTCACCCGGCTGACGACCATCCTCTCCACCCTGCCGGAGGCCGCTCATGCTTGAGACCCTGCCGACCATTGAGCGCGTGCCGGGCTTCAGAGCGACCGGCGTCCATGCCGGCCTGAAAGCTGATGGCGCGCTCGACATGGCGCTCATCGCCAGCCACAGCCCCTGCGTCGCCGCTGGCGTGTTCACCACCAACTGCGTCAAGGCGGCGCCAGTGCTGGTGGATATGGAAAAGCTGGCGGCGGCGCGCACCGGCTACCGGGCGGTGGTGGTCAACACCCGCTGCGCCAACGCCTGCACTGGCCAGCAGGGCATCGCCGACGCCCACGAGATGGCGCAGGCGACCGCCGCCGCTCTAGGCTGCGACGCGGCGCAGGTGCTGGTGATGTCTACCGGCGTGATCGGCACGTATCTGCCCATGCCGACCATCCGACGCGGCATCGAACTGGCTGCCGCCGCCCTCGGCGACGACTGGGAAGCGGCGGCGCGCGGCATCATGACCACCGACACGCGCCCTAAACTGGCGTCCCTGGCGGTGACGACCGCGGACGGCGGACGCTGCACGCTGGCTGGAATCAGCAAAGGCGCGGGCATGATCGCGCCCAATATGGCCACCATGCTGGCGCTGGTGGTCACCGACGCCGCGCTGACGCCCGCTGCGGCGCAGACTGCGCTGACGGTGGCGGCCGAGCGCACCTTCAACCGCATCGTGGTGGACGGCGACATGAGCACCAATGATACGCTGCTGCTCTTGGCCAATGGCGTCAGCGGCGTAGCGCTGGAGTCGCCGGCGGCGCTGGCGCAGTTCCAGGCGGCGCTGGAGGCGGTATGTCGTAAGCTGGCGCAGGACATCGTGCGCGATGGCGAGGGCGTGACCAAATTCATCACGCTGCATGTGGCCGGCGCGCCTGATGACGCCGCCGCCCACCGCATCGCCAACGCCATCGCCACTTCGCCGCTCGTCAAAACGGCGTTCTTCGGCGCAGATGCTAACTGGGGCCGCATCGTCGCCGCCGCCGGCCGCGCCGGCGTGCGCGTCGAACCGGAGCGGATGCAGCTCTGGCTGGCGGCGGGCGAATGCGAAGGCCGCCCTGACGCGGCGCTGCGCCTGTTCGCCGTCGGCATGCCTACCGACTATCAAGAAGCGCAGGCCGCGGCCATCATGCGCCAGCCCGCGATCACCATCTGGCTGGACTGCGGCCTCGGCGCGGGCGCTGCCACCGTCTGGACGTGCGACCTCAGCCACGACTATGTCTCGATCAACGGCGATTACCGATCATGAGAGACGGATGGCAGGAGCAATGAACGGTATGCAGCAGGGCTGTCTGGCGCTCGAAGACGGGCGCATCTTCACCGGCGTGGGCTTTGGCGCGCAGGGCGTGCAGACCGGCGAGTTGGTCTTCAACACGTCCATGACCGGCTACCAGGAAATCCTCACCGACCCTTCGTATCACCGCCAGATCGTGACCATGACGACCGCCCACGTCGGCAACACCGGCATCAACCCTCAGGATGTCGAGTCTGATCGGGTGTGGGTGGCCGGCTTTGTGGTGCGCGCGCTCAGCCCGGTGGTCAGCAGTTGGCGCAGCCGGCGCGATTTGGATGGCTACCTGCGCGAACAGGGCGTCATCGGCCTGAGCGAGGTCGCCACGCGCGCGCTGGTGCGGCACATCCGCAGCCGGGGGGTGATGCGGGCGGCCATCGCCCACGGCGAAGCGGCTTCCGACCCGGCGGCGCTGGTGGAGCTGGCCCGCAGCGCGCCCGATATGTCCGGCTGGAACCTGGTGAACGATGTGACCTGCGCCGAGCCGTACCACTGGACGGAACGCAGCGATCCGCAGTGGTATCGCCGCCACCGCTACGACCCCGCCGGGCCGCTGGTCGTGGCCTACGATTTCGGCATCAAGCGCAACATTCTGCGGCTGCTGACCGACCGCGGGCTGCGGGTGACGGTCGTGCCAGCTCAGACTCCAGCCGCCGAGGTGCTGGCCATGAACCCAGCCGGCGTCTTCCTGAGCAACGGCCCAGGCGATCCCGCCGCCGTGACCTACGCCATCGACAATGTGAAAGCGCTGCTGGGGCGTGTGCCGATCTTCGGCATTTGCCTGGGCCATCAGCTCCTTGGGTTGGCGCTGGGCGGGCGCACAGAAAAGATGCGCTTTGGCCACCGAGGCGGCAATCAGCCAGTCAAGAACCTGCTCACCGGCGTGGTCGAGATCAGCAGCCACAACCACGGCTTCGCCGTCACGCCTGACAGCGACCTGGGCGGCGCTGAGATCACCCATATCAATCTCAACGATCAGACAGTCGAAGGCCTGCGCCACGAAGCGCTGGGCGCGTTCAGCGTCCAATATCATCCGGAAGCCTCGCCCGGCCCGCACGACTCGCTGTATCTGTTCGATGAGTTCGTGGCGCGGGTCAAACAGACCCAACTCGCAGCCTCCAGACCAGGAGCTGACCGCCCATGATCGATCGCCAGCGTCTGAAACATCTGATCGCCGAGGAAGAGGCGCGTTTCATCGCCGACCACCCACGCTCGCGCGCGCTGTTCGAGCGGGCGCAGGCGCACTTGCTGGCGGGCGTGCCCATGAACTGGATGGTGCGCTGGGCCAGCCCGTTCCCGGTGTTCGTGCGCCAAGGGCGCGGTGCGCGCTTCACCGACGTGGACGGCCGGGAGTATCTCGACCTGTGCCTAGGTGACACCGGCGCGATGACCGGTCATGCGCCGCCGGCGGCGGTCGCGGCCATCGCCGAGCAAGCCGCCCACGGGCTGACGTTCATGCTGCCGGTCGAGGATGTCCTGTGGGTGGGCGAGGAGCTGGCGCGGCGCTTCGGGCTGCGCTACTGGCAGTTCGCGCTCACCGCCACCGACGCCAATCGTTTCGCCGTACGGCTGGCGCGGCACATCACCGGGCGTCCGCGCATCCTAGTGTTCAATTGGTGCTACCACGGCACAGTAGATGAGACGTTCATCACGCTGGAAGGCGGCGCTCCCCGCCCCCGGCGCGGCAGCATTGGGCCGCCAGTGAACCCATCGGTGACCACCCGCGTGGTCGAGTTCAACGATGTGACCGCGCTGGAGGCGGCGCTGGCCTCCGGCGATGTGGCCTGCGTGCTGGCCGAGCCGGCCATGACCAACATCGGCATCATCCACCCGCAGCCTGGCTTTCACGATGCCCTGCGCGAGCTGACCCGCCGCGCCGGCACGCTGCTCATCCTGGACGAGACGCACACCATCTGCGCCGGACCGGGCGGCTATACCGCCGCGCACAACCTCCAACCGGACATGCTGACGTTGGGCAAACCGCTCGCCAGCGGCGTGCCGGCGGCCGTCTACGGCTTCACCGAGGAAGTCGGCCAGCGCATCCGCGCTCGCACCGAAGTCGCCACCGCTGACACCGGCGGCATCGGCGGTACGCTGGCGGGCAACGCCTTGTCCATCGCCGCCATGAAAGCCACGTTGGAACACGTGCTCACCCCGGCGGCGTTCGCCCGCACCATCCCCCTAGCTGAGCGTTTCACGGCCGGCGTGCAGGCCGTCATTGACGAGTTTCAACTGCCCTGGATCGTCAAGCAGCTTGGCTGCCGCGCCGAATACTGGTTCAGCCCCACGCCCCCGCAGAACGGCGGCGAAGCTGCGGCTGCGGCTGATGACGACCTCGACCGCTACATGCATCTGGCGGCGCTCAACCGGGGCATTCTGATGACGCCCTTCCACAACATGGCGCTGATCGCGCCGGAGACGACCGAAGCGGATATCGATCACCACACCCAGGTATTCCGCGAGAGCGTAGCAGCGCTAATCGGTTGATCTGAGCGCCGCCTCCGGCCGATAATAGAGGCGGCGGCGACCAGCACAGAGGGATGGCCTATGACTCTGACACCCGTTCAACAGCGTACCGTGCGCGAGATCGTCTCGCTGCTCATGCAGCGCCCGATCACCGAGGCGATCGCTATGCAGGTAGCGCAGTGCGAAGGCTTCAAACATCTGGAAATCGCCAATGGCAACTGGGCACTCGACGAACAGGATCCCTATATGACAGGCGAAGAACATGCCTGGATCGAGGCGTTGATCCTTCATGCGCTGATCGGCTGGGCGCTGGCTAACCAGGCAGGGCGTGTCTACCCTGGCGACATGGATTTCGTCCTGGAAGGCACGCCGGATCATATCCATATCAAACGCCAGCCGGATGTCGCCTATGTGTCGAACGCGCGCGTACAGGCGACGTCAGGCTACTACTATGGCGCGCCCGACCTAGTTGTTGAGATTGTGTCACCCAGCCAATCCCGACCAGAAATGGTTCAAAAGGCCAACGAATATTTGCGCTATGGCAGTCGTCAGGTCTGGCTCGTCTTTCCCAATCGGCGCGAGATCGAAGTTCACACCGCCGAAGGGCTGCCGACCGTATACGCCGCCGGCCAGACATTGCCCGGCAGCGACCTGCTGCCCGGCTTTGCGCTCAATGTGGCGGCGGTATTTGAGAGCTGAACGCGCGGTTCAATGCGCCTCACCTGAAACGACGGTTTACCATGCCCAAACGCACCGACCTTCAGACGATCCTGATCATCGGCTCCGGCCCCATCGTTATCGGCCAGGGCTGCGAGTTCGATTACTCCGGCGTACAGGCCTGCAAGGCGCTGCGCCGCCAGGGCTACCGCATCGTGCTGGTCAACTCCAACCCGGCCACCATCATGACCGACCCGGAATTCGCCGACGCCACCTACATCGAGCCGCTGACGCCCGACATCTTGGAGCGCATCATCGAGCAGGAACGCCCGGACGCCCTGCTGCCCACCGTCGGCGGGCAGACGGCGCTCAACCTGGCGCTGGCGCTGCACGAGCGCGGGACGCTGGATGCCCATCAGATCGAACTCATCGGCGCCAGCCTGCCCAGCATCCGCCTGGCCGAAGACCGCCAGTTGTTCAAAGACGCCATGACCGAGATCGGCCTGAAGTCGCCCGCCAGCGAGGTGGTGCAGAGCATCGAGGATGCGGTGCGCGTCGCCGGTCGGCTGGGTTACCCGGTGCTGGTGCGGCCGTCGTTCACGCTGGGCGGCTCCGGCGGCGGCGTGGCCTACACCGAGGCCGAACTGCGCGAGATCGCCGAGCGCGGCCTCAAGCTCAGCCCTATCGGTCAGATCCTAGTCGATCTCAGCCTGATCGGCTGGAAGGAATACGAACTGGAGGTCATGCGCGACGCCCGCGGCAACTTCGTCGTCGTCTGTTCCATCGAGAACCTCGATCCGATGGGCGTGCATACCGGCGACAGCATCACCGTCGCCCCGGCCCAAACGCTGACCGACAAAGAAGCCCAGCGCCTGCGCGACATGGCGAAGGCTGTGCTCGACCGGGTGGGCTTGGCGACTGGCGGCGCGAACGTGCAGTTCGCCATCAACCCCGCCGACGGCGAGGTGTACGTGATCGAGATGAACCCGCGCGTGTCGCGTTCGTCGGCGCTGGCCAGCAAGGCCACCGGCTTCCCCATCGCCAAGATCGCCGCCCTGCTGGCGATCGGTTTCTCGCTGGACGAAATCCCCAACGACATCACCCGCATCACGCCGGCCAGTTTTGAGCCGTCGCTGGACTACGTGGTGGTCAAAATCCCGCGCTGGAACTTCGAGAAGTTCGCCGGCGTAGACCGCGTGCTGGGCCCGCAGATGAAGGCCGTCGGCGAGGTGATGGCCATCGGCCGCACCTTCCCTGAGGCGCTGCAGAAGGGCATCCGCGCCCTCGACATCGGTGTAGACGGCTTCGGCAGCAAGCTGGGAGAAGCGCCCCCGGAGGCGCTGCGCGTGCCGACCGCTCAACGGTTGTTCCAGGTGGCGTCGGCGCTGGCGTCCGGCACGCCGCTGGCTGAAGTCGCCCAGCATACCGGCTTCGATCCCTGGTTCGTCCGCCAGATGGGCGACATCATCGCCCGGCAGGAGCGCCTGCTGCGCGACCGGCCGGCGCTTGACCAGTTGAGCGCAGAGGATTTCCGCGAGCTGAAACGCTGGGGGTTCAGCGATGCGCACCTGGCCGGCCTGCTGGGTGTGGACGAGATGCGCGTGCGGGCGCGGCGGCGGGCGCTGGGCGTGACGCCGGTCTACTACCGGGTGGACACCTGCGCCGCCGAGTTTGAGGCTCACACGCCCTACCTGTATTCGACATATGAGGAGGACGATGAGGCCGCACCGACCGCGCAGCGCAAGGTCGTCATCCTGGGCGGCGGGCCGAATCGCATCGGCCAGGGCATCGAGTTCGACTACTGCTGCGTGCACGCCTGCTTCGCCCTCAAGGAACTGGGCTACGAGACGATCATGGTCAACTGCAACCCAGAGACGGTCAGCACCGATTACGACACAGCCGATCGGCTGTACTTCGAGCCGCTGACCGCCGAGGACGTGCTGAACATCCTGGACGCCGAGCGCCCCGACGGTGTGCTGGTGCAGTTCGGCGGCCAAACGCCGCTGAACATCGCCCATGCGCTGGCGGCAGCCAGCGCGCCCATCTGGGGCACATCGGTCGAGATGATTGACCTGGCCGAAGATCGCGAACGCTTTCACCAGTTGATGGTCGAGCTGGACATCCCGCAGCCCCCCGGCGCGACCGCCCTCAGCCGCGACGAGGCGCTGGCGGCGGCGGCGGACATCGGCTACCCAGTGCTGGTGCGCCCCAGCTATGTGCTGGGCGGGCGCGGCATGGCGCTGGCCTTCGACGCCGAGATGCTGGCCGACTGGCTGGACGCCCAGATCACCTGGGACGGCCGGCCGGTGCTGATTGATCGCTTCCTGGACGACGCTTTTGAGGTGGACGTGGACGCGCTGGCCGACGGCCGCCAGGTGGTCATCGGCGGCATCATGCAGCACATCGAAGAGGCCGGCATCCACAGCGGCGATTCAGCCTGCGTGCTGCCGCCCTACAAGATCAGCATGTATCACCTGGAGATCATCCGGGAGTACACGCAGCGCATCGGCCGGGCGCTGAACGTGAAAGGCCTGTTCAACGTGCAGTACGCCATCCAGGACGAGGTCGTCTACGTGCTAGAGGTCAACCCGCGCGCCAGCCGCACCGTGCCGTTCGTCAGCAAGGCGACCGGCCGCCCGCTGGCGCGCTACGCAGCGCAGATCGCCGCCGGGCGCACCCTGGCCGAAATCGGCTTCACCGAAGAGCCGCGGGTGGACGGGTTTTTCGTCAAAGAGGCGGTGCTGCCCTTCCAGAAGTTCCCCGGCGTGGACGCCCGCCTCGGCCCAGAGATGCGCTCGACTGGCGAGGTGATGGGGCATGCTTCCAACTTCGGCCACGCCTTCGCCAAGGCGGAGATGGCGGCCAGCACGCACCTGCCGCTGGAAGGCACCGTGTTCATCAGCGTCAACGACTTCGACAAGGGGGCGGTGCTCAAGATCGCCCGCGATCTGCACCGGTTGGGTTTCCGGCTGCTGGCGACCGCCGGCACCGCTCGCTGGCTGGGCACGGTGGGGCTGCCCGCCGAGGTGGTCAACAAGGTCAGCGAAGGCTCGCCGCACGTGCTGGACATGCTGCGCGCTGGCCAGATCGGCCTGATCATCAACACCCCGCGCGGCGGCCAGGCGCACCAGGACGGCGCGCGCATCCGGAGCGCGGCGCACCTGTATGGTGTGCCGATCATCACCACGCTCAGCGCGGCAGCGGCGGCGGTGCAGGGCATCAAGGCGCTGAAGCATAAACCGCTGCGCGTGCGCAGCCTGCAAGCCCACCACGGGGTGTAAAATCAGGAGCGCGTTGAACTACACTCAGGAGGCCGGTTTATGCCCACCACCCACCATTTCACGCCCACCCACTACCACAACACGCTCGGCTCGCATGAGCCGGCGCTGCGCATCGCGCCCGGCGACACCGTCGTCACCACGACGGTCGATTCGCGCGGCCAGGACGCCGCCGGCCAGAAGCTCACGCCAGGGCCGAACCCGCAGACCGGCCCGTTCTACATCGAAGGTGCCGAACCGGGCGACCGGCTGGTCGTCCATCTCGACCGGCTGACGCCCAACCGCTCCACCGGCTGGGGCGGCCGGATGCTGGCGCAGAACGTGGTCGAGCCGGCCTACGTGCCGCAGCTCCCGCTCGACCTGGAAAAGAACCGCGCTACCTGGAAGGTGGATGTGCAGGCCGGCCTGGCCAGCCTGGCTGAGCCAGAAGGCCGGCTGGGGCACTTCCCGCTGCCCATCCGGCCGATGCTGGGCTGCTTCGGCGTCGCGCCTGCCGGCGGTGAGGCCATCTCCGCCATGACCTCCGGGCCGCACGGCGGCAACATGGACTACAACGGTTTTATCGCCGGCGTCACCGTCTACTTCCCGGTGTTCGTGCCGGGGGCGCTGTTCTCGCTGGGCGACGGCCACGCGCTCCAGGGCGACGGCGAAATGGTGGGGACGGGCATCGAAATCTCCTTCGAGGTGCAGTTCACCGTCAACCTGGTCAAGGGCAAACACGATCGCTGGCCGCGCGCCGAAAACGCCGACTGCATCCTCACGGTCGGCAATGCCCGCCCGCTCGACCAGGCAGTGCAGCACGCCACCACCGAGATGCTGCGCTGGCTGCAAACCGATTATGGCTTAACCGCCCGCGAGGCGAATCTGCTCATGGGCTACTGTGTGCAGTACGAGCTGGGCAACATGTACGACCCGGCTTACACCATGATCTGCAAGCTGCCGAAACGGGCGCTGGCCAGCCTGTGATCGTGCGGCTGACGCCCTAGCCGCCGCCCGCCTGCCGCCCCACCGGTCGCAGTGACTGCGGTGTGAAGCGGCGGCGAAAAGCGGGGCGGGCAGCCGTCTTCGCACCGCCCGCCCCGCCGCCTAGACGCTGTCAAGCGCTGCGCGTCGCTTTGCAGGGGTTCGTCAGCTCGCCGATGCCTTCGATGCTGACTGTCACCACGTCGCCATCTTTCAGGTAAACCGGCGGCTTCATCCCCTCGCCCACGCCGTCCGGCGTGCCGGTCAGGATCACATCGCCCGGCTCCAGCGTGAACATACGCGAGCAGTAAGCGATCAGCGCGGCCACGCTGAAGATCATATCGCGCGTATTGCCGTCCTGCCGCACCTCACCGCTCACCACCGTCTTGATCGCCAGGTTCTGAGGATCGGGCAGCGCGTCGCGGGTGATCACCCACGGCCCCAGCGGGCAGAACGTATCCAGGCTCTTGCCGCGCGTCCACTGGCTGTCCTGGCGCAGTTGAATGTCGCGGGCGCTCACATCATTGGCGATGGTGTAGCCAAAGACGTAAGACAGCGCGTCTGCCTCGGCGACATGACGCGCTTTCTTGCCGATCACCACCGCCAGCTCGCCTTCCCAATCCACCTGGGTGGTGATCGCCTCGTCCCAGGTGATGGTATCGCCCGGCCCGATCACGGCGCTGGGGAACTTGGCGAAGATCAGCGGCGCCGACGGCACTTCGCTGCCCGTCTCTTTGGCGTGTTCGGCGTAATTGCGGCCGATACAGACGATCTTGCCGGGGCGCAGCGGCGCTTCTAGTTTAACTTTCGCCAGCGGATAGCGATCAAATGACCGCTGCGGGCTGATGCCGCGCCGGATCATCGTCAGCATCGTATCGGGCAGCGCGGTGGTGAAGATCGTATCGTCTTCGATGATGCCGATCTGCATGCGCCCGTTGTAAGTGAAGCTTGCCAGTTTCATACATCATCCTTTGTCGTGAACATCCCAGAATGGATGGCGACCGGCCATCCCCATTGACTGAAACCTCAACCTGCCGCAGTCCTCATCGCTGTTCCAGGTGCGCCGCCGCCAACCGCCCCCACACCGAAGTGGGGTCGTCCGACCACAGCGCGTAGTAGGCCGAACGCGCATTGCCGCGATCAGATAGCAGATCATAGCTGAGCGCCTGCAAATAGCGCGCCGACGATGTCAGCGGAACGCCCGGATAATCGCGCACGGCGTTGGCGATCACGGTCAGCGCCGCTTCCGGCAGATTATCGCGCAGCAGCGCCTCCCAGGCGGCGGGCGGCGGCTCAATCGCCGTCGGCGGAGCGTCAGCCGCCTGTTCATAACCGGACGGCGGCGGGACCGCCTCCGCTGTATAGGTCTCTCGATCCAGCGGCGCGAAGGCCCACCAGTCATCGCCGCCGAGATCAAACCGGAAGGCCTGGCGGTCAAAACGCCCGACTTCGGACAGCGTGACCTTGTCCAGCACGTTGATCCCAAGCGCCGCCAACTGGGCTTCGAGCGGCCGGTCGCGCCGCAGTGGGCGCTCCGCGAACAACCGCGCCAGCAGTTGGTCAATGTCGCAGGCGCCCTGCGGATCAGCAGCGGCCAGCGCCGCGCAGATCTGCACTGGCGTGACGTTCGACTGGGCTGCAGCCTGCTGAAATGCGGCCAACTGACCGGCCAGCCAGGAACCGGGCTGCGCTTCCGCCCGCAACCGCTGCGCCTGCTCAAGCGCCAGGTCAGCCCGGCTGTTCAAAGCATAGAGGATGGCCAGCGTCATGCCCGCACGCTGCGCCGCCGGCGCGTCCTCCGGCTGCGCTGTCTGCAGCGCGGCCTCGATCAGCGCGATGGCTGACGCCACCGGCTGCGCGAACAGCGGCTCAGCCTGGTACAGCCGGCAGCCCAGCCGATCCTGGAGCGTGAACGGCGGCGGTGGCACGGGTGGGCGGAAGTAGTTGAAGCTCCAGGTCCAGGTCTCATCGCGTTCGCCCAGGCAGTCCCAGGCAGGCGACTCGACGCGATACACCCGCACTGTCAGCGCCCCATCTCCGGCAGGCCAGCGCACCGGGCCGCCAAAGCGCAGCGATGCCCCTGGCGCGACCAGATTGACCATCTGGCCGCCGCGCCAGCCGTAAATCAACAGCTCCCGGTTGAGCGCGTCGCTGTGCAGCCCCAGCGCGATCTCTGCCACGCTATCCCCATTCAGGTCGGCCAACTGCTCCAGGCTGACCGCCCGCACTCCGTCCAGCGGCGCGGCCGGGAAGGTTGGAACGCCTTCGATCAGGCGGTAAACGCCGGCTGCATCGCGCTGCGCCGCCACATAATCCTGATACTGCACATCTAGCGCGCCCGCCAGCGCCGCCGGATACCGGGTGAGCAAGACGGCATCGGCGGTGGCTGGGTCGCCATCGAGGTTGGCGGGCAACATAGTCAGGCCGAAGCCCTCCACTTCTACAGACGTGCGATCGGGGCCGTCAAATGACGGGCGCAGACGGTTCAGCGCCTGCTGCAGATAGGGACGAATGACCGGGCGCAGATCCACGCTGCCGCGCGGCGCGGCCAGCAGCGCCTGCAGCAGCGCCTGGCGCTGAGCCAGATCGCGGGGGGCGCCGGGGAAACGACGCTCGATCTCAAACTGAAGCAGCCGAACCGCGCGCGCGCCGTCCTGATCGCCTGGCTGAAGCCGAACCGCCTGCTCCAGCAGCAAGCGGATGAGATCTGCCTCTGTCCACAGGCGCAGCGCGTAGCGATCGAGCGCCGCCGCCGGGCGCAGGCTGGCGGTGGCGACCGGGGGCGGCGACGGCGTATTGGTGGCCAGCAGCGGCGCGGATGCCCCTGGCGGCGTATTGGTGGCGAATACCGGCGGCGCGGGGCGATCCTGGGCGCCGGCCAGCAGCGGCAGCGCTAGGGCGAACAACGCCATCCCCAGCAGCGTGCGGCGAGCGTACATACGGTTTACCCCTTGGCATGATGGCCAGAAAACGCCTGTAGTGTGCCACAAAACTTGGCGCGTTCCAAACACGCCTCGCATGATCTGTCATCACAGCCCAGGCTGGTATATACTATAAGAAACGATGAGGTCGCCTGGGCTATGAGCACGCCCGATCCTTTCCAGACGCTGCGCGACGAAATGGTCGAAAAACAGCTCCGCGAGCGGGGCATCCATGACCAGCGCGTGCTAGATGCCATGCGCCGCGTCCCGCGCCATATGTTTGTGGCGTCTGAGCTTCAACACCTGGCCTACCGCGACTGCCCCCTGCCTATCGGCGAGAATCAGACCATTTCCCAGCCGTACATCGTGGCCTTGATGACCGAGCTGCTGCACCTCACAGGGACGGAACGTGTGCTGGAGGTCGGCATGGGGTCAGGCTACCAGACGGCCATCTTGTGTGAGCTGACCGCCCAGGTTTACACCCTGGAGTGCGTCCCACGGCTGGCCGAACAGGGGGCGGCGGCGCTGGCGCGGCTGGGCTACGAAAATGTCGAAATTCATATAGGCGATGGCAGCCAGGGACTGCCCGATATGGCCCCGTTCGATGCGATCCTCGTGGCGGCGGCGGCCCCGGCGCTGCCCGGCCCGCTGCGTTCGCAGCTCAGCGAACACGGCGGCCGCATGGTGCTGCCAGTGGGCGATGACAAACGCCAGTATTTAGAAGTTGTCGTCCGGCAGGAAAACCGCTGGGAGATCGAACGCACCATCCCTGTGCGCTTCGTGCCCCTGGTCGGGCGCTATGGGTTCTCGCCGCGCGTCTGGCTGGAAGACTCGACCGAAGACGAATGATCAGCGCGTCTGGGTATGCACCTGGTGCTCGATGTATTCCTGCAAAAAATCGCCCCGATCAGTGGCCACTAGGACGCCGATCAACTTGCTGATCACCAGTTCGCCAAAGTGTTCGATCAGGCGATTGATCTGCTCGCGCATGATGATCATCATGTCGTCCCAATGCACGCCCGGCGGAAGCTGCGGTTCGCGCACAGGGCGGGTGCTCTCCAGGTATTCCAACACCGGTTCCACCCGCGGGAACACCAGTTGGCTGGGCAGGTCATAGCGCACCACGCCGTAGAAATAGCGCGCCAGCAGCCGCGTGCCGGTTTCCAACGTGAACAGGTCGCTGGGGGCTGCCGGCACTTGAAACTGGCTGGACCCTGGCGGCACCAGCAGCGTCACCGCCCGCCGCAGCAGCACCTGCAGTTCCGGCATGTTCTGGGCGCTGTTCGTGGTCGCCATCACCAAACCGCCGGGACGCAGCACCCGGCGAAATTCCTGGACGGCGCGCTCGATGTTCGGCACATGATACAGCATGTGATTGGCCATCACGACGTCGAAGCTGGCATCGACGAACGGGAGATGTTCCGCGTGCCCGATGACGGCGAAGCGCCGCCCCGGATGGCTAGCCAACATCCCCTGGTGTAGATCCAGCGCTGTGTAGCGAATGCGTGGATACTTGATCGTCAGCGCCGTGTACCACCGTCCTGGCCCGCAGCCCACATCCAGCACGGACTCATCGCCGCGCCAGCGCACACACCCCAGCGCCCAGGCGATGAAATCAATCGGTGGCACACTGTACTGATCATGTGTGGTCTGCCGTATGCGCCATGACTCATCGGTGCTGTACAGCAGGCGGACGGCTTCTGGATCGTTGGCGGGGATCATACCCTGTCCCAATAGGCGGCAAGCGCCGGGAAATCTGATTTTCACTATATGTCAATTGCTAGATTATGCAACCGAGTGGGTTATAATTGCTCCCAAGAACCTCATCCTTGAGAATACTTGCGATGACGCTGAACGCCGCCGATATCGCCCTCGCGCGCTACCGGCTGGCCCCCTATCTGCGTCCTACGCCGCTGGAAGCTGCGCCTGACCTGGGCGACAGCATCTGGTTGAAGCTGGAGAACCTGAACCGGACGCGCTCCTTCAAAGCGCGCGGCGCGCTCAACGCGCTGCTGGCGCTCGATAACCAGTCGAAAGCGCGAGGCATCATCGCCGCTTCCAGCGGCAACCACGCCCAGGGGGTGGCCTATGCGGCTCGGCTGCTGGGGGCGCGCGCGCGCATTTTGATGCCCAGCCGCACGCCGCGGCGCAAGGTGGATGGCGTCCGCCGGTATGGGGCGGAGGCCGTGCTGTACGGGAACACCTATGACGAGGCCGAAGCCGAAGCGCGGCGGTTGGCGCAGGCCGAAAACCTGACGTACCTCTCGCCCTACAATGATCCGTTGGTGGTGGCGGGCGGCGGCACCGTCGGCTTGGAAATCCTGGATGAGCTGCCTGAGCTGGCGCGGGTGATCGTCCCAGCGGGCGGCGGCGGCCTCATCAGCGGCATCGGCCTGGCGCTGAAAACTCACGATCCCACGATTGAAGTGATCGGCGTCTGCGCCGAAGCTGCGCCCGCCCTGTACAACGTCGTCCACCGGGCGCGCCTGCCGCAAATCTGGGAGACGCTGGCCGAGGCACTGTCCGGCGAAATCGAGGCCGATTCCATCACCATTGAGCTGGCGCAGCAGGTCGTTGACCGGGTGGCGCTGGTGTCCGAAGACGCCCTGGCCGAGGCGATGCGCTGGCTGCTGTTCCGCCAGGGCTGGGTAGTTGAAGGCGGCGGCGCCGCCGGCGTGGCCGCCCTCCTCAGCGCCGTCCTGCCGGTGGACGACCGGCCGACGGCGGTGGTGATCACCGGCGGCAACGTTGACGAAGAGACGTTGGCCGCCGTGGCGCAGCGCTAACGCCGCGCCACGACGATCACCTCAGCCTCACGCCGGCGTTCTTCGCGAACGCCTAAGACGCTCTCCAGCACGCTGCCAATGCAGCTCATGACAGACAGTACTGCCTAAGATAGCCGATTCGAGTCCGTCAACTTGCGGACGATCTGGCAGCAGGCTGGCCGTCAGCAGCAGCATAAAGCCGTTGATGACCAGCAGGGATAACCGCGACGATCAAGAATGACTGCTGGGCAGATCAGTCAGCCCCTTGGGCCTAAAAAGTAGAGGCGGCATCACTCGCCACCTCTGTGCGTGTATTGCCCCTAGGACCGGTTGCGCTCAGCTGGCTGTGTTCCGCCGCCGACGTAGGAACAGGACCAACAGGATGAGCAGGAAGAGCACGACGATGATGACGCCCAGGATCGGCAGGATGTCAGTCGTGGCCGCCTCGCCCGGCACAGTTTCGACCGTCAGCGTGCCGAGCGGCGTCAGCGTAGGCGCCAGCGTAGCCACCTCGCGCGTGCCGGTAGCGGTGGGGCTGGCCTGCACCGCCACCGCCGTCGCTTCGGTCGTCGCTTCCGGCTGCGCCTGGGTCGGCTCAGGCGCCGTCGTGGCCTCCTCGGTCGCAAGCTGTTCGGCCGCCTCGGCCGTTTGCGTCGCTGCCGCGGCGTCAGCCGTGAGCTGCGCCTCAGCCGTTTGCGTCGCCGCCAGGTTCAGCAGCGCCTGCGCTGTCTGCGTCGCTGCCGCGTCCGCTGTGAGCTGCGCCTGCGCTGTCTGCGTCGCCGCTAGGTTCAGCAGCGCCTGCGCGTTCAACGTCGCCTGGGCATCCAGCGTCGCCTGCCGGTTCGCCTC
>CALAJK010000032.1 GCA_937922795.1 uncultured Anaerolineae bacterium | reverse complement strand
GAGCGCTGCCAGCGGGCGGTTTTAATATCCGCTTAGACGGTCTTTCACGTTCTTAGCCGACTTTTAAACCGGCGACAGGCGTTCGCCGCGCACAGGGGCGGGATCGTATCATCGGCGCTGGCGGGGGTCAAGAGCGAATTTGGGCAATTTTCGCCCAGCCGCAGTTTTGAGGGTCACAGCTCGCTGCGGCCTTGCAGCGCGCGCGTCAGCGTGACGGCGTCCACATATTCCAGATCGCCGCCGACAGGCAGGCCGCGCGCCAGCCGGGTCACCTTCACCCCTTTCCCGGACAGCTCGCGCTGGATATACATGGCGGTCGCGTCGCCTTCCAAGCCCGGATTGGTGGCGATGATGATCTCCAGCGCATCGCCCTGCGCCACCCGCCCGACCAGTTCTTTGATGCGCAGTTGGTCTGGGCCGACGCCATTCACCGGCGAGATGGCGCCGTGCAGGACGTGATACACGCCGTCATAGCTGCCGGTGCGCTCAATCGCCAGCACGTCCAGCGGCTCCTCCACGACCGCGATCATCTGATGATTGCGGCGCGGATCGCTGCAAATCGGGCAGGGGTCAGCCACGGTGATATTGAAGCACACCGAACAGAAGCGCGTCTGGGACTTCAGCGCTTGCAGCGCCTCCGCCAGCTTCAGCGAGACTTCATCCGGCGCGCGCAGCAAAAAATAGGTCAGGCGTGAGGCGGTCTTCGGCCCCACGCCTGGCAGGCGCGACAGCGCCTCGATCAACCGGGTGACCGGTTCGGGGACTGCCTGGCTCATCTACCCGCCCAACAACCCGCTCAGGCCGGGGATATCGCCCAAACCACCGGTGATATCCTCCATCTTACGGGCGGCCATGGTCTGGCTGTCTTCTACCGCTTGGTTCACGGCCAGCACCAACAAATCTTGCAAATCGGTCAACCATTCAGGGTCGCTGGTATCGATCATCTCCGGATTGATCGTGATGGACTGCACGCGCTGGTGACCGCTGATGACCACCTTCACCGCGCCGCCGCCCACCGACACCTCGACCATCTCCGAAGCAAGCTGCTCCTGCGCCGCGGCCATATCCTCCTGCATCTTTTGGATCTGGCGCATCATACCGCTCATGCCGCCCGGCACTCCGCCTGGAAAACCGCCGCCGCCTCGTCGTTTCGCCATCGTGATCTGCTCCTGTTCCTCATTAATTAGTCAAGTTATCAAGATACCATTGTGATCGTTCGCCCCACCTGCGCCAGCTCATGAAGGCCGCTCATCAGGATCGCGCGGCGTGATCTGCGCGCCGAGCTGCGCCGCCTCGGACAGCAGCGGGTCGTCCACATCGTAGCGGCCGGCCGCCGGCAGGTGCTGGTCGCCGCTGATTTGGACCACCTTGACCGCTAAACGCACCCGATGCACATCCATCAGCGCGCGCTCCAGCACTTGCAGTTTCTCCGGCGCGAGCAGGCGCTCCACATAGATGCTGCTTTCGCTGCCGATGGTGACGACGTTGCCATCCACCCGCACCACCCGGAACTGCTCCATCAAACCCGGCCCCGTCTTGCTGTAACGATACAGCGCCCTCAGCATCTGTCCCCATTTCTCTTGAATGACCGACGCTGGGATCAACGGCGGCGCGCCGGGCGGCTGAGGGTCGGGGTGGACCTCGGCCGTCATCGCCGGAGCGGCGCGCGGGGCCGGCGCGCTTTGGAAGACGGGCTGCGGTTCGGCGCGCAGGCTCTCGATCAAAGCCAGCTCTAGGCCAAGCTGCGGCTGCCAACCGCCCCGGTAGCTGCTGACCGCTTCGTTGAAAGCGCGCACGGCTCGCAGCAGCGTCCCCCGGTCAATGCGGGCGGCCTGGTCAGTGTACAGCGCCCGGTCTTCCTGGGAAGCTGGAACGAGGTCGGCGCTGGCCGTCTGCGCCAGCAGCACCGCCCGCAGGTGTTCAACGATCTGCTGCCCAAATTGGCGCGGGTCAGCGCCCGCGTCTACCGCCGCGTTGATGATATGCAGCCCGCCGGCGGTATCCCTCTGGATCAGCGCCTCGACCAGGTCTCTGACCGCCGCCAGGCTGGCCGCCCCTAATATCCGCTGCGCCAGCGCCAGCGTCACCATTTCTTGCGGGTCTGACACGATCTGGTCGAGCAGGCTGATGCTGTCGCGCAGGCTGCCCGTCCCATAGCGGGCGATCAGCTCCAGCGCTGCCCGTTCCACCCGCAGGCCTTCATCCGCCGCGATGCGTTCCAGTCGGTCAGCCACTTCTTGCAGCGGCACACGGCGGAACTCGAACGGCAGACACCGGCTCTTGATCGTGGGCGGAACCTTGTCGATCTCCGTCGTGGCCAGCACGAACACGGCATGTTCGGGCGGTTCTTCCAGCGTTTTCAGCAGCGCGTCGAAGGCGTTGCCGGTGAAACGGTGAACTTCGTCAATGATATAGACTTTGTACCGCCCCTCGCCGGGCGCGAAAGCGATCTTGTCGCGCAGGTCGCGCACGTCATCTACGCCGGTATGGGTGGCGGCGTCAATCTCGATCAGGTCGAGATAACGCCCTTCATTGACGGCCACGCACGCCGGGCAGCGATTGCACGGGCGCTGTTCAGGATCTTCATGATGGCAGTTGATGGCCTTGGCGAGCAGCCGGGCGGTGGTGGTCTTGCCAGTGCCCCGCGGCCCGCTGAACAGGTAGGCGTGCCGGATGCGCCCGGTTTTCAACGAGTTGCGCAGGGTGCGCGTGATATGTTCCTGGCCCACCATGTCGTCAAACGTCATGGGGCGCCACTTCAAATACAGCGCTTGTTTCGGCACCGGCGGGCTCCTCCAACTGCGGGCGAGTCTAGCATCTCTGCCGGGAGCGGGCAATAGGCGACCTGCCGCCTTTTTCTCACCTCTGCGCCTCGTCAACCGGTCAGACGGTGTTATAATAGGCGGCGTCTACAGGTAGAGGAGAATAAGCCGTGAATCTCGGTCCTACTGAACTGCTCATCATCCTGGTGATCGTCATCTTGTTGTTCGGCGTCGGGCGGGTATCGAAGATCGGCGGCGAACTTGGCAGCGCCGTGGCCAATTTCCGCAAAGGGCTGGAAGAGGGCGCGAAGAAAGAGAACAGCAAAAGCGACAATAACCCGGCTCAGTGACCGGATCGGTTAGCCGATGTACGCCAGCATAAGACGATAGCTGCTGCGCGGGGACGGACGACGCGCGCCTTCATGAGTTGATGCGCTGCTGCGACAGCCGCTCAATCTCGCGCGTCAAATCCAGATAGAGCTTCTGCGGAAACCCCGCTGGCACTTTGACATTGTAGCTGAGCAGCTCACGATTGTAGCGCTCCACCTCGCGGCTGAGCGCCTTGTTGACGACCTGCCAGGCCAGTTCTGCGCGCTCCGGGCTGCCCCCACGAGCGCGGACGGCCTGGCGGTCTCTGATGGCCCGGCTGATCCGGTCGAGCAGCCGCTCACGCCATGCATCTAAATGCTTCCCCTGTTCGATCCATTCTGGGGCCAAATTGTTGTCCTTCAGGATGCGATACGCCAGCTTCCAGGCGTCTGGCGTGTAAGGATCATCATCGAACCGCAGCGGGCGCCCCTCGCCGGGCAGGCCGGTGAACGCCCCGGCCTCCAGCGCCTCGCGCAGCCGCCGCTCCACCCATGTCTCCTCTGGGTTCACAGCCCGTTCACTCCTCAGGGCAGCGACCGGGGAGCGGCCACCCGATAGGTAGACTGCACGACGCCGTTGGCATCGCGCAGCGTCAGCACCGCGCCCGGTTCGCCGAACAGCGGCGCGTTGCGGTTCCAGAATAAGGCGATGGCTGTATCCTGGCCGACCCGCGTGAACACCGTCACCAGCGCGTTGGAGAACAACACGCGCTCGCCGAAGGTGTACGTGTTGCCGGCCCCATCGCTCAGCGTCCATCCGTTCACGTTGATCGTGTTGCCCAGGTTGCGCACCACCACGCCCTCGGTCGTGACATCGCCCGCGCCGACCACTTCCACAATCTCGACCTGGGCGTTGGTCGCCGTCGGCGGCAGCGTCAGCGTCGGCCTGGCTGTGGCCTCGGCCGTCGCTTCCGGCCCAGCCTCGACGCCCGGCGCGGCGGGCGGTTCGGTCGGGGTCGCCACCTCCACCGCGGTCAGCGGGCAGCCTTCCAGCGGCACGATCAACACATCGCCGACCTGCAGGCGGGTGGCGGTCTCATCGGTCAGGCCGTTCACTTCCATCAGCCGGAAGCCGTCTGCGCCGTACTGTTGGGCGATGCCGAACGGCGTGTCGCCGGACTGCACGACGTGCGGGATACAATTCTGCGGCAGCGCCGTGGCCGTGCCCTGCAGCGTGGTATCCACGCTGAGCGCCGTCGCGTCCAGCGTCGGCAGGGTGGCGGGCAGGCCGGCGGGCGTATCCAGGATGCCCGTGGGCAGCGCGCCGATCGAGCCGGGCAGCGGCGTCGCCGTGATGATGCGCACCGGCACGGTCGCGTTGGGATCGGGCGTATTGGTGATGATGACCTCAACCGTGTACACCCGCACCGGCGGCTGCGGCGGGTTTTGCGCGTTCCACAGCGTGATCACGCCCAACGCCACGCCCAGCGATACCAGTACATTCAAGAGGATGAACAGGGTTGACGAACGCCGCGGCATACAGTCCTCGACTTCTATCACGACTCATGACTGCTGCGACTATACCATGAGCCTTAACCCAGGGCAATTCGGGCGGTAATTTTATCGTAAGGATTGCATTGGCGAGCAGTTTCGGCGGCGTCAAAGGTTGAATCCAGCGGCGCATCAGGCTATAGTCAAACGGTGCGCGCTGGGAAGCAGGGCTTACACACCAAAGTCGATGCGTAGGCGCACGCCCGCAGGCGCGCCCAGCAGGGCAGGTCTTAGCCCTCCAAAAATCATCGTGGTCTCTACCAGACCTGCTCCGAATTTCGACGCGTTTGCTGTAGATCGTAAAAGATCGCCATGCCTTACCTGATTGATGGCCACAACCTCATCGGCCAGATCCCCGACATCTCGCTGGACGATCCAGACGACGAAGCCCAACTCGTGCAGCGGCTGGCAGGCTTCGCCGCGCGCACGGGCAAGCGCTGTGTGGTGGTGTTCGACAAAGGGCTGCCGGGCGGGACTTCGCGCATGTCCACCCGCGCCGTCCAGGTCGTGTTCGCCTCCGGGCGCTCCAGCGCTGACCGGGTGATGATCGAGCGCATCGGCAAAATCCCCGATCCGCTGAACTGGGTGGTGGTGTCCTCCGACCACGACGTGCAGGCCACCGCCCGCCGCCGCCGCATGGCCGCCCTCACGTCGGCAGAGTTCGCGGCGCTCATGCAGCGGCCGCCGGAGCCCAAAGTGGACGTCGGCGAAGCCGCTGACGTCCAGCTCTCAGACGCCGAAGTGGACGAATGGCTCGACCTGTTCGGCGGAAAATAGCGGTTTACGCTCGGCGGCGATGCTGGTATACTGTTCCGCAGACGGGGCGTGGCGCAGCCTGGTAGCGCGCGGCAATTGGGGTGCTGAGGTCATGGGTTCGAATCCCGTCGCCCCGACTGATGTCACCCGCGGGTATGGTGTAGTGGTAGCACATGACCCTTCCAAGGTCCTGGCACGGGTTCGAATCCCGTTACCCGCTCTCGACGTAGCATGGGTTCATAGCTCAATGGCAGAGCTGGCGGCTCATAACCGCTCGGTTACAGGTTCGAATCCTGTTGAACCCACTTCCCTTCACTGGCTGAGCTTGTGCGCCGCCTGTTCGGCCACAGCCAGCCACGCGGCCGTATCCCGCGCCGCCACCGCCTCATCCAGCCAGAACAAGGCGTAAATCTGCTGGCGCACCGTCAGCCCGGTTTCCGGGTCTACGGCCTCGCCGCTCGTCTGCTGCCGCTCCCACAGGTCAGAATGCGCGCCGTACCAGAACGCGGCCAAGTCGGCCAGGATGGCGTTGGCGACCGCGCTGACCATGAAGCGCACCCGGTTCTCCAGCGGTGTGCGCCGCTCAACCGCCCGGCACAGGTCGAACAGCGCCAGGATGAAATTGGCCGCGCCGGGGCTGGCGTGCGGCTGCGACGCTTCCGGCGGCAGCTCGTGGGGAGCCGTGCCGAAAGCGACTAGGCTCACCAGCAGCCGGCGCGCCCAGGTCGCTTCGGGGTGGGCGCGCTCAAATGCCGGCAGATGGGCGTGCACGCGCTCGACGGCGATCGCCAGGCCGGCGTAGAAATCCATCCGCAGGAACAGCCGGGTCAGCGCGGCTTGCAGCTCGCCCCAGTCGCGAGCATGCGCCGCCTGGCGCAGCGCGTCCAGATCGGACTGAGAGCCGCTCATCGCCCGCCTCCTGACCCCCGCCGGATCGCGCCGCCCTTATTGCGCCGCCCCCATACCCTGCTTATAATCAACCTGACTGCCACCGTGAGGAGCCTCCATGAACGATGACGCTGTCCGCCGCGTCGTAGCCGATATTCTGCGTCAGCATCTGCGCGAAAGCGAGTCGCCGCCCCGTCCCATCATAGACGCTGACGACATCCTGGGGGCGCCAGAAGGCAGCGTCTACCGCGTCCCGGAGGGGGCGCTGGTCACGCCGCTGGCCCAGTCCACCGCGCTCGAACGGCGCGTTCAGCTCGTGCCCGCCTCAGCTAGCCGCGAGGCCGTCCCCGAACGGCCCGTGATCGCCATCGGCGCCGACCACGGCGGCTACGCCATGAAAGAGATGCTCAAGACGCTGCTCCAGGCGACTTACACCGTGATCGACTGCGGCACGCACGGTTCGGAGAGCGTAGACTATCCCGACTTCGCGCTGGCGGTGGCGGAACTGGTGAGCAGCGGCCGCGCCTGGCGCGGCATCATGATCGACGGCGCGGGCATCGGCTCGTGCATGGTCGCCAACAAAGTGCCGGGCGTGCGCGCCGCGCTGTGTTATGATCAGGCGACCGCGGTCAACAGCCGCGAGCATAACAACGCCAACTACTTGACGCTGGGCGCGGGGCTGATCGGGAACAATCTGGCCCGGCTGATCGTCGAGACCTGGCTGAAAACCGAGTTCGGCGGCGGGCGGCACGCCCAACGCGTGGACAAGATCATGGCGGTCGAACGCAAATACCGCAGCTAAACGCGCACCACACACCTTTCCTGGGATGGCAGAGACATGGCGAAAGCATTTTCACCCGGCGACTTCGAACGGCTCGTAGATGAAATCACCCGCAAGGTCATCGCCCGCATGGGCTCGGGCGAGGCCGCGCCGGCGGGGGGCGGTGGCTCAGCCTGTTCCTGCGCCGACGGCCGCTGTGTGCGCGACTGCAGCGACCGCGTCCGCCAGATGGTCGCCAACGGCGCGGGGCGCATCTCCTCCGGCCTGGGCTTCATCCCGCGCGATCTGAGCATCGCCCGCTACATTGACCACACCCTGCTCAAGCCGGACGCCAGCGCCGCCGAAATCGCCCAGTTGTGCCGCGAAGCGCGCGAATACCATTTCGCCTCGGTGTGCGTCAACAGCGCCTACGTGCCGCTGTGCCACGACCTGCTGAAGGGCAGCGATGTGGCGGTGTGCACGGTGGTCGGTTTCCCGCTGGGCGCGTCGCCGCCAGAGGTCAAAGCCTATGAAGCCCAGTTGGCCATCCAGGCCGGCGCGACCGAGATCGACATGGTGCTCAATATCGGCCTGCTCAAGAGCCGTGATCTCAAGGGGCTGTACCGCGACATCGCCACCGTGGTCGCCACCTGCCACGCCCATAACTGCCTGTGCAAGGTCATCCTAGAGACGTCCAAACTGACCGACGAAGAGAAGGTGATCGCCTGCCAGATCGCCAAGATGGCCGGCGCTGACTTCGTCAAGACCAGCACCGGCTTCGGCGGCGGCGGGGCCACCGCCAGCGACGTGGCTCTGATGCGGCGAGTGGTCGGCCCGAACATCGGCGTCAAGGCCTCCGGCGGCGTGCGCACCTACCAGGACGCGCGCGCCATGGTAGAAGCCGGGGCGACTCGCATCGGCGCCAGCGCTGGCGTGCAGATCGTGCGCGAAGAACGCGGCGAGACCGTCGGCGGTGGCGCCAAAGGCTACTGATCGCCCCCAGGAAGGGGAAAGGCGCGGGCGCGCCGCTTCATCCGCCGGATGCGGACGAACGGCGCGCATACCGCCCCGATGTTGAAGTGAGGACATGCAGGGGCGCGGCGGCGCAGTTTTTCTAGATGAAGATGGCTTGTCTGCGGTCACCACATGGTCAATTTTGCGGTAGAATGGGTGGAACGCAGCCGGGGAAGCCCCGTCCTGCGTCTTGATTCACAAGGGATCAGCGCCGGCCGTTGCGGGCCGGCGCGCCTCCAGCGGCTCACGGATCACCGCGATAGGCGAACTGTTTACACCTTAAGGAGCTATCCATGGCAGAAGCATTAGGCATGATCGAGACCAAATCGTTTGCGGCGCTGGTCGAGGCCGCTGATGCGATGGTGAAAGCCGCGCGCGTCGAACTGGTCAGCTATGAGAAGACCGGCGGCGGCTTCGTCACCGCCGTCGTGCGCGGCGACGTCGCGGCGGTCAAGGCGGCGGTCGAGGCCGGCGTGCGCAGCGCCGAAAAGGTCGGCGAAATCGTGGCCGTTCATGTGATCCCGCGCCCGCACGTCAACGTGGACGCGATCATGCCGTTGGGCCGGACGCAAGAAGGCCAGGACGCCATGCAGAAGGAGAAATCCTCGTAGCGGTTGGCCGCCTCGCCGTGAGCCGTCCTCGCGGCGCGCCGCGCCGCCGACATCAGAATATGCACGCATGAACCGGGGCAGGCCGCGGCCTGCCCCCTCATGGCAGAGGAGTCGCTATGCTTCTGGCGAAGGTCATCGGAACCGTGGTCGCCAGCGCCAAGAGCGCGCGCACCGACGGCCTGAAAATGCTCATCTTGCAGCCGCTCGACCTGGAAGGCAGCCCTAAAGGCAGCTACGTGGTCGCCTTCGACGCGGTCGGCGCGGGCGACGGCGAAGTGGTGCTGTACGCCGCCGGCAGCAGCGCCCGCCAGACGCCTGCCACCGACGGCCGCCCGGCTGATGCCACCATCTTCGCCATCGTGGACACCTGGGAAGTGGGCGGCTTCGTCAAGTACGATAAGAGCGCCGCCGGTTAGAGCTACAGCTCGTAAACGCGCAGGTAGATCACCAACCGCGCCGGGTCGCTCCGGTCGGCCAGCAGCTCGTACACGCGGTCGTTGCGAATCGCATACAGCCCGCTGAAGGCTGCTGCCTCATGCGGCGTCCACCACGTCAAGTCGGCCTCGGTGTAATTGGACGCAGGAAATGGCGTGAAGCCCTCGCGCAAGGGGGCGTCCAGCCCCAGCGCGGCGGCGTAGGCGTTCGCGTCGCCTGCCGGCGGCAGCGTGAAACGCAGCCAGATGATGCGCCCGAACGGGACGCGCGTCGCCATCTGCACGTCAGCCGCGCCGGCCGGCAGCGGCGCGCCCAGAAACGCCTCTAGATCGGCCGGCGTGAACAGCCGCAGCCGCAGGAAAGCCAGCACCGCGAACAGCGCCGCCAGCCCGGCGGTCAGCGCCGCCCGCCGCAGCCGTCGGTCACGCATGCAGCGGCTCCGGCGTGAAGGCCGGCGGCTTGATGAAGGTCTGCGCCCACAGCTCCAGCGTCAGCAGGCGGAACACCACTTCCACCTGGCTGGTGCGCTTCCAAAAGTGGTCGCGGAGCGTCGTCTCCAGCTCGGCGCGCTTGAACAGGTCGGTGATGTAGGCGTTGGGGTCGAGCAGCACCTCGCGGATGCGCGGGCTGAGTTCGCCGTCGAACCACTGGAGGATGGGTGTGCTGAACGGCTGCTTGGGCCGCTCCAGGGCGAAGTCCGGCAGATACGGGCGCATCGCCTCTCGCAGCACCACCTTGTTAGACTGCATCCGCACATCCGACGGCACGTGGGCGGCGAACTTGAGCAGCGCCGGGTCGAACAGCGGGATGCGCGCCTCTAGCGATGCGGCCATCGTCACTTTGTCGGTGTGCAGCAGCGCGTTGCCCGTCAGCCAGGTGTTGATGACCAGCGCCTGCGCCGTATCGTAGGCGTCCTCGCGCCAGCTCCGGTCAATGATGGCACGGTAGGTGCGCTCCTTGTGCTGCGCCTGCTGCCAGGCCGCCCGCAGTTCCGGGCCGTACAGCCGGTCGCGCAGGCTGTCGCTGAACACCAGGCCGTCGAAGGACATCATGCGCAGGATGGCCTGTTCGCGCGGCAAGGCCGCCTGGCGCAGCCGGGGCAGATACGTCGGCAGCGCCCCGATCACCCGCAGGCGCTTCATCCGGGGGTAGCTGTCCTCCAGCGCGCCCAGGGCGTCACCCAACGGCGCGGCCAGCTTGCCCCAGGTCGCGCCCCGCCGCAGCATGGCTGGCAGGGCGGCATGGCTGGGATAGCCGCCGAACAGCTCATCGCCGCCCAACCCGGTCAGCACCACTTTCACCGCCCGCGCCGTGTCCTCGGCCAGCAGTAGCAGCGACACCGCCGACGGGTTAGCGCACGGCTCATCGTGGTGGTAGATGACCTTGAGGAAGCCGCGCCACCAGTCATCGGCGGTGATGACGCGCTCGTGATGCTCGGTCTTGAAGTGCTCGGCCACCCGCCGCGCCTGGAGCAGTTCGTTGTCGGCGGTGCGGGCGTCGTAGCCCACGGTGAAGGTCTTGATGCGCCCGTCCGCCTCCCGCGCCATCAGCGCCAGCACCGCCGCCGAATCGACGCCGCCGCTCAGGAACAGCCCCAGCGGCACATCGCTGCGCAGATGGATATGCACCGCGTCGGCCAGCAGGTCGCGGCATTCCTGGATGACCAGCGCCCGGCTCTTGCGTTCGCCGGGCTGCCGCGCCGGGAACTGCCAGAACGGGTGCAGCCGCCCGCGCCCACCCTCGACGACGTAGGCATGGCCCGGCGGCAGGCGGCGAATGCCCGCGAACAGCGTCTCCTCGCCGATCATGAAGCCGAAGCTGAGATACGTGTCCAGGACTTCCAGCGCCAGCGCGCGCGGCGTGCGCGCGTCGGCCAGCAGCGCCTTGACCTCGCTGGCGAAGAACAGGCAGCCGTCGCGCTCGTGCAGGTACAGCGGCTTCATGCCGATGTGATCCACCGCCAGCACCAGCCGGCGGGCGTCGGCGTCCCACAGCGCGAAGGCGTACATCCCGCGCAGATGCGCGAACAGGTTCAGGCCATAGTCCTCATACAGGTGGATGATCGTCTCGCCGTCGCCCTCGGTCTGCAGGATGTGGTTGCGCCGCTTCAACTGCTCGCGCAGCTCGCGGTAGTTGTAGATCTCGCCGTTGAACACCAGCGCGATGCGCCGGTCTTCGTTGAACAGCGGCTGGTCGCTGCCTTTCACGTCAATGATGCTCAGCCGGCGCATCCCCAGCGCCACCTCCGGCGCGTCAAAGAAGCCGTCGCCGTCCGGGCCGCGGTGGCGCATGACGTCCGCCATGCGCCGCACCAGCGCCGGGTCGGCGCGCCCGGCCTGGCTCAGATCCATCACGCCGCAGATGCCGCACACGATCTTCCCCTTGTGTTCACCAGTCGAACAGTGCCATGCCGCCGTAGCGCGCCCGCAGCGCCCGCACCTCGGCGCAGATGCGCCGCCGGTAATCCGGCAGCCGCTCCGCCGCCGGCGGCGAGTCGCGCTGGTCGTCGGCGGCCAGCCGCACCATCGATACTTTATCCCAGAAGCGCGCGCAGCCGGCGGGCGTGTGCACCGCCAGCGCATAGCGCCGGTAGTAACTCCAATGCGAGACCGGGAACCGGCTCAGCCCGCCCGCGCCGGCGAATGTCGCCTCGGACACGTACTCGCCGCCGTCCGGCTCGCCCAACAGCAGCCAGACCTCGCGGAACGGCACTTGGAAGGTGATTTCGCGCACGATGCCCCGATCGAACCGGATTGCGCCCTCGATGACCTGCGGCGGGCGCGACCACGTCCAGTAGATGCGTCCCCAGCGGGCGAAGCTGTCATTGTACGAGAAACTGGGATCGCGCTCCAGGGCGCGGCGTGCCTCGGCCAGCGTGGACACCCCAGGCCGCAGTCCCAGCCAGCACGGGGCGGCGCAGCCCGCCGGCGGCGTCAGCAGCCGCCGCACCGCTGGCGCATCGTACGGTTGGGCGCGCAGCAGCGCCAGCGTCAGGCTCCCAAGCAAAGCCAGCGTGACCGCCAGCATCAGCCCCAGCCGCGCCCACAGCGCCGCCATCGCCGTCTCAGGCCGCTCAGCAGCGCAGCAGATCGCGCGCCGTCGGCGGGCTGTCCTGCGGCGACATGACCAGATCCGACCAGTACAGCGTCGTCCACAGCGTCAGCATCTGGCGGTACTTCAGCCGGCACGAATCCATGACGAAGAACACTTCCAGATGCAGATGCGGATACCCCAGGCTGTAGTGCTTGCGCGCCATCTGGTCGAACGTCCAGCTCACGCGGCGAGGCATGCCCAGCAGCGCCAGCACCTCGCCCAACGGGATGCGCGTCGGCAGCGCCACGTAATGCACATGGTCGTCACGCATCACCATCACCGCCTCGCGGCGGGCGTCAATCACATCGGGCTGCCGGCCGCTCCAGCCGAAGGCGATGGCGCGCGTCCCGCGCGCAGCGCCCACCCAGGGGTGCGCGCTCAACAGGTCGCGCGCCGTCTGCGCCGGCGTTTCGCCTGGCCGGATGCCCGCCCAGCAGGGAGACGGGCAGCCCGGCGGCTGCAGCATATCGCGCACCTCCGCCGCCGGCGCGCCCCCCGCGCGCACCAGCCAAACCGCCGCCGTCAGCGTCAGGGTCAACCCCAGCGCCGCCGCCAACACCCGCCGCATCATCATCTACGCGCCTCCACACTGGCCTAACGGCCTCGTCAGCGCCTCCGGCACAGCCTCTGGCGGCTGCTCGGCATACCATCGCAGCGTCACCGGCGCGCGCCAGATAGCGCTGGGACGCCCGTCGCAGCGCACATCTACCTGGCCGATCAAATGCAGATCGGGGAATACCGCTTCCACCGACATGGCGTGGTCGCCTCGGCGCTGCACCACCCAGGCCGGCGGCCGTAGTGCCAGCCACAGGTCGCCGAACGCGATGACCGACCGAACAGTGAAGCTCGAAACGACGACATCATACAAATCGGGTTTATTCTCAAAAGATGGCTGAACACTTAGCCATGTCCGTCCGAACCCTACACAATCGTTGTCTAACTCTCCTCTGCTGCTCCAATACCCCAACCTAAAGAAGCCGTGTTGATCCATACCGCTCGCCACGATTATCAACTCTTCCTGACAATCTATCTGTATCGCCAGCTGCGAGGGCGGAGGTAGGGGCTCGCCCGGCCGAATGTACTGCCAGCAGGGGACCGCGCAGTCAGGCGGCGGCAGCACAAACGCCAGCACCGCCGCGCCATCATATGAACCGGACTGCGCTGCCGCCGTCAGCGCGCCGAACAGCGCCGTCAGCGCCAGCGCCGCGCGCGCCAGGGTAGAAGTCGCGGCCATCTCATCACTCTCAACAGCTCAGATCGCGCAGCCAGACGCGCAGGTCATAATCGGAGAAAACTTCTTCATTGAGCGTCGCGTAAAAATGCAGCTCCACCGGCTGGTTCCAGAAGGCCGCCGCCCGATAGGGGCAGGGAGACGTGAACTGGGCGACAAATCCCATCTCCGGAAAGACCGCATGGTGGACGATGATCGGCTTATACGTCAAGAACTCGCCCTCCACCCGGAACGATCCTTTGGCCGGCGGCCCGACCATCAACCACAGGTCGCCAAAGCGAATGCGCGTCTGCACGCGCACGAAGCGCGCCACCTGGTCGCGCACCCACAGCGCCGCCTCAGCCTCCGGGTCGAGCCAGTCGGGCTGGCTGCCATTCCAGACCCAGCCGACGAACCCGCGGTTGGTAGCGCCGAAACGCTCCGACACGATCAAGTGATCCACCCACGGATGGCTGTCGATCAGGTTGATGGCCGTCCGAACCTCGGCGCTGCCCAGCTCAATCCCCATGAAGCACGGCCCATCACACGAACGCGCCGCCAGCAGCGCTGGCCAGCCGGCCGCCTCATACGGGCGCAGGCGGATCGCGCCGGCGGTCAGGGCGAACCCGGCCGTCAGCAGCGCCGCTAGCCCGACCAATATTCGCAGCATCCACCACTTCCGTACTCCCAGCACACCCACCAGTATACCATGTCGGGACAGCAGTCCAGCCGCGGCTTTTCCACAATTTCACCCGCCGCTGGAGCGTGGTAAGATTGCCGCCCGACACCCATTAGGAAACTCATGACCACACCGCCCGAAACCGCCGCCCCGCCCATCTCCGGCGCAGAAGCCCGCCGCGCCGCCCGCAACGCTGGCGCCATCGCCGCCGCCAGTCTGCTCAGCCGCGGCTTGCAGTTCGGCTGGCAGCTCATCCTGGCGTCCGGGCTGGGGCCGGCCGCTTTCGGCGTCTACGGCGCGGCGGCGGCCTTCATCATGGTCGGCGCGCCGCTGGTCAGCTTCGGCATGGGGCCGATCGTCATCCGCGACGTCGCCCGCCGCCCGGAACAGGCCGGCCGCTACCTGGCCAGCCTGCTGCTGACGCAGACGCTGCTGGCGCTGGCGGCTTACGTCGGCATCAACGCCGCGGCGGCGCTGGCCGGCTACAGCGAGACGGTGCGCGTGTTCGCCGCCATCGCCGGCCTCAGCCTGTTCATGGACGCGCTCGGCAACCAGTGTCACGATCTGCTGCTGGCGCACGAACGCATGGCCGCCGCCTCGGCCGTGACCGTCGCCCATATCGTGCTGCTGATCGCCCTGGCCGGGGCCGGGCTGGCGGCCGGCTACGGGCTGTTCGGCGTGTACGCCGGCGTGCTGCTGGCCGGCGCGCTGCGGTCGGCGGCGCTGGGGGCGCTGGTATGGCGCGGCGGCGTGCGCCCCATCTGGCCGGTCGACCGCCGGCTGACGCGCCGACTGCTGGGGGACGGCGCGCCGCTGGCGCTGTCCGCCTTCCTGACGCTGGCCTACCAGCAGGCCGACAAACTCCTCTCCAGCCGGTTCGTGGGCGATCGGGAGACCGGCTATCTGACGGTGGCCTTCATCGTCATCTTCGGCGTGGTCGAAATCCTGAACACCACCGTGCTGACCGCGCTGTACCCGATGATGTCGCGCAGCTACGACGGCGGCCGCAGCCCGCTGTTCGGCTTCATGGTCGAGAAGCTGACCATCTTCACCGTCATCATCTGCCTGCCGATCACGCTGGTCATCGCCCTGTTCGCGCCGCACATCCTGGCGCCGTTGTTCGGCGAGGATTTCCGCCCCGCCGCCGCCGTGCTGCAAATCCTCATCGTCTACGCGCTGCTGATGATGACCGGCAACATCTGCGCCCAGGGCATGTTGGTGCAGAATCGCCAGCGCCGTCTGCTCCTCATCCGCGCCGCCGGCCTGGGCGTCAACCTGACGCTGCTGCTGGCGCTGCTGCCCCGCCTGGGCATTCTGGGGGCGGCGGTCTCGTCGGTGTGCGCCGAAGGGCTGGCGCTGGCGCTCATCTGGGCGAATTTTCATGCCGAGGGCTGGGATGTCCGCCGTCTGTTCCCGCCGGCGGCGCGGCTGACCGGGGCGGCGGCGGCGGCCGCGGCCGCCATGCTGGCGCTGCGCAGCTCCCAGCCAGCGCTGGCCATCGCCGCCGGGCTGGGCCTGTACGCGCTGGCGTTGGCGCGCCTGCCCATCCTGGGGCGCGATGATTGGGACTTGGCCTACCGCCTGCTGACGGCCATGCCCGGCGGAACGCTGGTGCGGCGCTGGTGGCGGCGCGCTCTGTGAACGACGGCCAGCCTGCCGTCCAGAAAGGAAACGCGCGATGTTCGGAATGCTCGCCGCCGCCTTCTTCGTCGGCCTGATCGTCGCGCTGCCGCCCACCTGGTCTTGGCGCTACGGTTCTGAAACGCCGGCTTCAGCGCGCCGGCGGACGGTACACCAGGCTGGCCAGCACATCCCGCAGCGCGGGTTCGTACAGCTCCAGCTCTCCCGGCACACAGTTGCCGAAAGCCACCGCGAAATTGCCCTGGCCCAACGCCAAGGCGACCACCACCGTCTGCGTGACGGCGGATTGTCCCTCAGCGCGCGCCGCCGAATACGACCCGACCTCTAGCGCCGTCGGCTGGCTCAGCCGGATGCCCGACTGGCCGCGGCTGTTGACCACCTCGGTCAGCGCCGTCAGAAACGCCAGCGCGTCGGCTTCACGCTCCAGTCCGCTGAATTGGCTGGCCGACAGCACCAGGATATTCACCAGGAACTGGCCGGGGCGCAGATCGCTGGACGGGTTATCCAGCACGCTGGGGTTGTTGACCATGAAGATCTGCCCCTCGTACTCCTGCACCAGCCAGTCGGGCGGGTACTGGACGGCCAGCGAACCATCGCGCAGCGTGAAAGTCAGCCGCGTCTGCGCGGTGACCGTCGCCGAGGGAACGGCCGTCGGGACAACCGCCGTCGGCGTGGGCGCGGCTGCGAGCGACGTCGCCGTCAGCGCTGGCGCGGTCGACTCGGCGACCAGCGCCGCCAGCGTCCGCTCTGCCCGCGTCTGGGCGGTGGCGGCCGTATATGACCGCAGCAGCGCCTCGGCGCGGTCTTCTTCCGCCGCCGCGCGGGCGAATTCGGCCAGCTCCAGCGCTGCCGAGGCAGTCGCCAACTGCGCCTGCAGCGCCGCCCGCTCGGTCGCCCCGGCGGCCAGCGCCGCCCCCGCTGTGGCCTGCGCCGCCTCATCCAGCGCTCGGGCGGTGGCGGCCGCGCTCACCTGCGCCCGCGCCGCGGCCAGCGCCGCTTCGATTTCCGCTCGCCCGGCCTCAGCCGTCCGCGCCTCAGCCACCGCCGCCGCCTGGGCATCTCGCGCCTCAGCCGCGGCCGTCGCCGCCGCCTGCGCCTCCAGCGCGGCCGTCGCGCGCGCCGCGTCCGCTGCCACCTGGGCCGCCAGCGCCATCTCAGCTTCGGCCAGCGCTGTCGCCTGCGCCGCCTGCACGTCGGCCAGCGCAGTGGCAGCGTCGTCCGCCCGCAGCCCGGCCTCCTGCGCCTGGTTGAACTGGAACGCCGCCACGACGGCCAGCGCCGCCGCGATGACGAATAGGCCGAGAACGACTGCCCGCTGTCCCATGCCTGCCTCTTCCTAAATCGCTAACAATAAACCTCGGTTCGTGTGCGTGTGCGCGCCCTGCCCCTCACTGGCCGGCGCGCAGATCGACCAGCGTCGGTCGGCGGGTGTGCCAATCGGTCGTCTGCTCGTAGGCATGGCCGACGCGCAGCACTGTCGCCTCGGCAAAGGCTCGGCCCAAGATTTGCAGGCCGATCGGCAGCCCTTGGCGGTCGAAGCCGCAGGGCACGTTCAGGCCGCAGATGCCCGCCAGGCTGGCCGGCAGCGTGAACACATCGGCCAGGTACATTTGCAGCGGGTCATCGGTGTTCTCGCCGATCTTGAAGGCGGTGGTCGGCGAGGTCGGCGTGACGATGACGTCCACCTGCTCGAACGCCCGGTCGAAATCCTGCTTGATGAGCGTGCGCACAGCCTGCGCCTTGCCGTAGTAAGCGTCGTAGTAGCCGGCGGACAGCGCATACGTCCCCAGCATGATGCGCCGCTTGACTTCCGCCCCGAAGCCCTGCCCGCGCGTGGCCTTGTAAGTCGGCCACATCTCGCCCTTCTCCACCCGCAGCCCAAAGCGCACGCCGTCGTAGCGCGCCAGGTTGGCGCTGGCCTCCGCCGGCGCGATCAGGTAGTACACCGGCAAACTGTACTCGGTGTGCGGCAGGCTGATCTCGACCGTCTGCGCGCCCAGGCCTTCCAAGTGGGCGATGGCCGCGCGCACCGCCGCCTCAACCTCCGGCTGGATGCCCTCAATGAAATACTCTTTGGGGATGCCGACGCGCAGCCCGCGCACGTCGCCGGTCAGCGCCGCCAGATAGTCCGGCACGGGCAGCGGCATGCTGGTCGCGTCGCGCGGGTCATGCCCAGCGATCACCTGCAGCAGGCGCGCCGCGTCCTCAACCGTGCGCGCCATCGGCCCAGCGCCGTCCAGCGACGAGCCGAAAGCCACCAGCCCATAGCGCGAGACGCGCCCGTAGCTGGCTTTGAGCGCGGCGATGCCGCACAGCGCCCCCGGCTGGCGGATGCTGCCGCCGGTGTCCGTCCCTAGCGCCCCGGCGGCCAGCCCAGCGCTGACGGCGGCCGCGCTGCCGCCGCTGCTGCCGCCCGGCACACGCTCCAGATCCCAGGGATTGCGCGTGATCGCATAGGCTGAGTTCTCGGTGGACGACCCCATGGCGAACTCATCCATGTTGGTCTTGCCCAGCAGCACCATGCCGGCGGCTTCCAGGCGCTCAACGACGGTAGCCGAGAAGATCGGCACATAGCCTTTCAGGATCTTGGAGCCGCAGGTGGTCTCGATGCCCTGCGTCGACAGCACATCTTTGATGGCCAGCGGCACGCCCAGCAGCGGCCGGTCGTCGCCCGCCGCCCGCGCCCGGTCGGCGGCCTCAGCGTCGGCCAACGCCCGCTCTGCTGTGACAGTCAAGTATGCCTGAAGCGTTGGATTGAGCGCCTGAATGCGCTCTAGATAGGCGCGCGTGAGCTCAACGGCGGAGATAGCACGGGCGCACAGCTGTGACAAGAGCTGGCTCAGCGTCAGGTCAGTCAGTTCGGTCAGGGTCATAGCGGCTGTTTTCCTGGGCAGATGCCGAATTTGGAGCACAGTATACCATACGCGCCCCGCTCAACCGTCCTGGGTATTGCGCTGCCGGCGCTTCTTCAACAGTTCTCCGGCCAGATTGCCGCTTTCGCCGGACGCTGGGCGCGAGGGCGCTGCTGGGCGCTTGCCGGCCGCTGCCGCCTCTTGGCGGCCGGGCCGGGGTGAACTGGTCGCTTCAGCGGCGCGTTCTTCCGCCCGCTGCCGCCCGCGCGCTTTGGCTTCCCGCAGCGCCGACAGGCGTTCCGACGGCGGGACGGCCGCCGGCTGCCGCCCGAACAGCGCCGCCCGCAGCCGTTCCAGGTCGCCGCGCGTGATCAGCAGCCGCCGCAGCGCCACATCCAGCGGCAGCAGCAGCAGCGCCGCTAGCAGCAGCCAAGAGGCAATCGGCGTCGGCGCGGCGCGGGCCGTCAGGTTGTGGGCGAAAACGGCCGCCGGCTCATCGGCCAGCGAGCGCCCGCCGGTGAGCGCCGCCAGCTCGCGCAGCAGCCGTTCGCCGTCGGCGCGGCCGGCCTCTAGATCGTACTCAGCGGAATACCCGCGCACCCAGCCGGTCGTCTGGCTGATCGCCAAGTCGCCAGCCTGCCCTTGAATCCGCAGCAGATAGGCCCCCTCATCGTCCGGGCTGAAAATCGCCTCATACCGCCCTGGCGCTACCTGACGCAGCGGCAGCCGCGCTGCCCGCGCCTGTGGATCCACCAGCGACAGCTCCAGGTTCAGGCCGTTGAGATAGGTCCCATCGGCGGCGCGGGCGTCCACGATCAGCCGTGCCTGTTCGCCGTCCATCATCACCCGCGTCTCGAGATTCTCCGACGCGCCTTCGGTGATCGTCCAGCGCACGGCCTGATCCCAGAAGCGCACGAAATCGCCCCACGTCACCCAGTTGGCCGCCCAGCGAGCGGTGGCGTCGCTGGTGAAGGCCACCGCCCGCCCCAAACCGTACTGCCAGGCCGCCAGCAGCGGGTCGTTGAACGGCGCTGGCCCGCGCAGGATGACCTGCGCCGTCTGCTTCGGCGACGTGGCCACGTAGCCCAGCAGCGGCGGCGCGGCAGCGATGCCCTGCATGATCGGGCTGCTGGCCGACAGCGTCGGCACGAAAGCCTCTTCCAGGATGTAGGAGCGGGTAGCCAGCACCGTCTCGACTGTGAAGATGGTCGGGATCTGCTCGACGATCTCGACAGCGTGGTAGTTGCCGCCGCCCGCCCGCGCCATGCGCTCCAGGAACACCGCTGGCCCCTGGCCGATGGCGATCACCGAAGTCGTCACGTCGCTGTCCTGTTTGAGCTGGCCGGCCAGCTCCACCAGCCCGGTTGGGTCAGCGCCGCCGTCGGTCAGCAGGATGATGTGCTTGCGCTGCGACGGATCAGTGACGATGGTCTGCGCCACTAGGTTCATGCCGGCCAGGATGTCCGTGCCGCCGCCGGTGCGCAGCGTGGCGACCAGCCGCTGCAGGGCGAAGCGGTCGCTGACCGGCTGCAAGTCGGCGATCCAGTAGCCCTGCGTGTCGAACCCGACCACGCCGGCGCGGTCGGTCGGCTGCAAGAAATCAATCGAACGGATGATGGCCTCTTTGGCCAGCTCCAGGTTGGGCACGCCGCTGGGCCCGGCCATGCCCATGCTGCCAGACCGGTCAATGACATAGGCGATGGTGAGCTGCGGCAGGCGCTGCTGGTCGCGGATTTGCATCTCCAGCGGCAGCGTCGCCTCCAGCGGCGTGCGAAAATAGCCGCCGGGGCCGTAGGCGTTCGGACCGCCTATGACGACCAACCCGCCGCCTAGATCGCGCACAAACGTCTGCAGCGCGACCATTCGAGCAGGCGATAGGCGCGCCGCCGGCACGTCGGCCAGCACCACCGCCTGGTATTGGGCCAGCGCCGCCAGCCCGATCGGCAGCTGTTCTGGCGCGGCCACATCAACTGTCAGCCCGGCCTGTTCCAGCGCCGGCCCCAGATAGCGCGCTTCCTCCGGCGTGTTGGCCAGCAGCAGCACGCGCGGCGGGCCGATGACCCGGCTGAAGGCCGACAGGCGGTTGTTCTGGTAGAAGCGGTCGCCGCCGGCCGGGTCGACCTGCACCTGGAAATCCTGGAAGCCGGCCCCGCCGCCCGCCAGCGGCAGCGCGTAGCGGTTGATCCCCTGGCGCAGCTCGACCGTCTCGCGGTGGATGATCGCCCCAGCTTGGAGCACGGTGATGGTCGCCGGGACGGCCGCCTCAGCCTGGAGCGTGATGCCCAAGTCGAAGGCCTGGCCGGCGTTCACAGCGCTCGGCACGCGCACCTCGGTCACCTGCACATCCGGCGCCGACTCCTGGGCGGCGAACGGCACATAGCTGATCTCGACGCCGGTCGCCGCCGCTAGCGCCGCCGCCGCCTGGGCGTCGCCCACCGTCTGGCGGCCGTCGCTGAGGACCACCAACCGCCGGGCGACATCCTGTGGGAACAGCGCCAGCCCCAGCCGGATGGCTTCCGCCAAGTCGGTGTTGCCGGTGTTGGGAGTCGATTCGATTCGGTTCCAGTCGCGCAGGCCGCTGGGGGCGCGCTCGACCAGGGCACTGCCGCCGAAGACGACGATGCCCGCCAGGTCATCCGGCGGCAGGCTCGCCA
>CALAJK010000031.1 GCA_937922795.1 uncultured Anaerolineae bacterium | reverse complement strand
AGCCCCATATCACGTACGCGCTGTTTGCCCTTCAGGATGCGGTGGATGCGGCTGCTGTTGGGGATCTGCTCGTTGATGTAGATCAGTTCGTCAACTGTCAGATAGCGCATACGTCATTCGAGAGGCGTCGTGTGCGCCGCCAGCCAGGCGGCAATGGCCGGGACATCGTGCCGGTTCTGGGCGATCTCCAGGATGTAGTCGTAGCCCTCGGCGGCGCTCCAGGTGGGGCGCAGGCCGTTGCGCTCCAGGAAGGCGACGACCACGCGGGCGGCGGCGCGCTTGTTGCCGTCGAAGAACAGATGGTGCGCCGCCAGCGAGTGCAGCAGGGCGGCGGCTTTGTCCAGCAGTTTCGGGTAGGCGTCCACGCCGAAGGCGCGCAGCGCCGGGCGGGCGGCGGCGGCGCGCAGCAGGTGGCGGTCGCGCACATCGGGATCGCGGCCCAGCGCCTGCGCCGCCAGGGCATAGATCTCAGCCGGCGTCAAATAATGAGTAGGATCGGCAGTCATCGGCGTTATCTCCTCCAGACAGAACAGGCGGTCGGGTGGGCACACGGCCATTCTACCTTCGGCGCTCAGCCGCGGATGAAGGTGGACTGAAGGTTATGTTAGAATTGTGTTCCAGCCTATACCCAAAAACAAAAAATGGCTGTATGCTTTCCGTATTGACATCCGCATACGAAGGGGCTACAATGCCGGCCAGCACATGGGCCTATAGCTCAGCTGGGAGAGCGCTTCAATGGCATTGAAGAGGTCAAGGGTTCGAATCCCTTTAGGTCCACAGACAGCCTAGTCCTGGCCGACCCGCTCAATTCGCAGCCCCCTTCGTCCGATGTCAACCGGCGAGGGGGGTTTTTGTTCATCACCGGCAGCGAGAGAAAGGCGGCTGATCGTGGGTAAGCGGAAGCGGACTGCACTGGACGACCTGGGCACGCGGCTGCGCAAACTGCTGGGAGACCTCGAACGCCTGCTGAACCCCGGTGAGCCGCGGCGCGTCCCCGCGCCCGTCCCCGTCCCGGTTCGCCCGCCGCGCCCGTCCAAGAAGTCGGCTTAGCCGTAAGGCCTCCTGGCTTTTACTGGTCTGAATCCTGGCGATCCCGGCCACAGCGTTTATGCTGATCGGGCTGCTTCTGCGCGCCAGCCCGCAGCCTAGAGCTCCCATCAACGAGCCTCAACCTTAAAACCCATGTAACGCAATCTATCGTATACTGTGGGTATTTCCGCATTGGGCGGATCATTTTTCGTTCGTTTGATGGAAAAGGAGTCCACTGTCATGCGCAAATTGATGCTCATCGCCGCCGGATTGGCGCTGCTGGCCGGCCTGCTGGTCGCGCCGGCGCTGGCGGCCCCGGTGGATGATCTGGCGGCCCTGGCCAGCTACTTCCCTGACAGTTCGGTCATGTTCTTCTCGATCCGCACCGACGCCGGCGCGCTGGAAAACCTGGATGGGCTGCTGGCGCGCCTGCGCCGGCTGCTGCCGCCAGGGGCGGTAACGTCCACCACGCTGACCGAAGCGCTGGACACGGCGGCGCTGGCCGAAACGGGAAAACTGTTCGCCGAGTCTATACGCCCCTGGCTAGGCGATACGCTGGCGGTCGCCCTCACCAGCCTAGACTTTGAGGCCCAGACGCCGTCGGTGCAGATCGCCGTCGCCGTCCGCGATCGGGCCGCCGCCGTCGACTTTCTGGCGCTGGCGCTGGCGACGGAGCTGGAGACCGGCGACTACGTACGCCTAGACCGCCGGGACGGCGTCGTGTTCCAGCAGCAGCAGATCCAGTACCGCACGCCGACCGTGTTTACCGTACAAGACGAGGCGCTGCTGATCACTTTTACAGAAACCTTCACCCAACCTGAACGCGCCCTGGCCACCAGCGCAGACTTCCAAGCGGCGCTGGCGCGGCTGCCAGAAGCCAGCTACGACGGCCTAGTATACGTCAAAACCGGCGACATCAACCGCCTGACGCTGACGATGCGCGAGCAGAGCGGCCAACCGCTGCCGCCGCTGTTCCGTGACCTGATGGACGCAGCCGGCTCGCAGATGATGGGCTTCGCGCTGCGCGACGGGCGGTCATTGACGCTCGACGTGGCCACCCTCACCGGGGAGCTGCAGCCGCTGCTCGATCTGGGACTGACCATCCCGCCCGTGCCGCCAGCGTTTGACCCGGCTTTTGCCGCCCGCATCCCGGCTGACGCGCCGCTGGTCATTCAGGGGACGGCTTTCGGCCCGCTGACCATCAACGCCTTCGAAAGCCTGCGCGTGTTGGGCGAGGCGCTGCGGCAGCAGCTTCAGCAGCAGCCGGATTCCTTCTTCGGTCAAGATCGCGAGCGGGCCGAACTGCTGCGGAACGTCAACCTGGGGGCGGCGGTGACCGGTTTCATCAATCTGACCTTCGCCGGCGTCACCGGCCTGAACCTGGAGCGCGAGGTGCTGCCCTGGATGGACGGCGATTTCGCCCTCTACCTGCGCGGGCTGCCGGGCAACGCTGAGCTGCCGGCGCTGCCGGACTTCGCCGTCGTCATTGAGTCCTCACAGCCCGATGGGCCGGCGCAGCTCGTCCGCGCCCTAGCCGATGCGTTCGACCAGTACGGTCTGAACTACCGGCGCGAGCCGGTAGCGAACGGCGAGGCGCTGGCCATCACTGCGCCGCTGCGGCTGCTGTTCCCGCAGGAGCTTCGGGGCGCGCTGGCGGAGCTGAGCGAACTGGATTTGCTGGTGGGACGCAGCGGCGACCTGCTGGCCATCGGCTCGCGCAAGGCGGTGGCCTACAGCCTCACCCCGAAGGGCAGCAATCTGGCCGACGCGCCCGCTTACGCCGAAGCGTTGGGCTACGCCCTGCCCGACTCGCAGCAGTTCTGGTTCCTCAACACCCGCGCCTTCGTCCCGCTGGTGGATGAGCTGATCCGGCGCGGTGTCTCAGCGGCGAATTTGCGGCAACTGCGGCCGGCGCTGGGGCTGTTCAGCAGCGGCTCGGTCAGCGCGGTCGCCCAGGCGGATGGCAGATCGACGGCGCGCTTTGTGCTGACGCTGGCCGAAGCGCCGCTGGAGTGAAAAGCATCCCATACAGCTTACAGCTGGGAGGTTGACAGTCGCATCGACCGATCAGCAAGCCGGGCGACCATATAGGCCGCCCGGCACGCCTGCTGATGACGGAGTGCCCGGCGCTATTCGAGCTTCAGGCCGCCTACGCCGCCCTTGAAGTGGATGTAGATCTGCTGGGCGTGCAGCGCGAAGCCCTCGGTTTCCCAGACGCCGCTGCTGCCGATCAAGTCGCCGCCGCCCTTCACCCGGCGCAGGTGGGCCGGCACGTGCACGCCGCCCAGCCCGCTCTCGACTTCCAGCCGCACCGCGCTGTCCGGCGGGATCTGGATGGTGACGCCGCCCACGCCGGCGTTGATCTTCAGATTGAGCGCCGCGCCGTCCTGGATGGTCACATGGGTGCTGCCCACGCCGCTTTCGATCTTCGCGCCGTAGCGGCTGCCCGTCGCCGGCAGGACGAGGAACGTCTCGCCCACGCCCCCCTCCAGCTCCAGTTCGGTCAGCTTGAGTCCGGTCAGGTCGAGCCGCGAGACGCCCACGCCGCTTTCCAGCGCCAGCTTGACCGGCACGGCCGGGCTGACGCCGACCGTCCAGCGCAGCGCGTCGCGGTTGGCGAACTGGCTGATGACCGACCGCATCTGATCCGGGATGGCGCCTTCTTTCCAGTTCCACTTCTGGGCCAGGTAGATGTCTTTCTCCGCATCGCCGACGACGCGATACTCTAGCTCGCCCAGGTAATGCACCTCAGCCTCGAACAGCGTCTCGGCGCTCTGCAGCGCGCTGACGGTGATCGTCCCCAACGAGCGGCCGAGCGCGATGTGCGCCGCGACCGCGCCGTCCAGCGGTTCGCTGAACGTCTCGGTTTTGATCTCTTGATCGCCGCCCAGCGCGCTGAAGAAGCGATTGATGCTCTCCGAGAGCTGGTCGAACGAGAACGACCATTCGACGACGGTCTTCTTATCTTTGCTTTCCGGTTGTTCGCTCATGATCCGTGCTCCTTGTCGGATAGGGTGTCGGGCTGAAACCAGGCTGCGCGCTTGAAGCGGCCAGGGTCAGCGGACGGTCAGATCGCCCACGCCGCCGTTGAACTCGATGTCAATCCTGCGGTCGGCGGCGGCGTAGCCGGGGGTTTCCCACACGCCGGAACCGCCTACGCCGCGGTCGTCGCTCCCGCTCACGCGGTTCAGGCCGCCGCCGATGTTCAGGCTGCCCACGCCGGTACGGGCGTTCACCCGCGCCGCCGCGCCCGCTGGCAGCGTGATCGTCACATCGCCCACGCCGCCGTTGATGGTCAGGCTCAGGTCGGCGCCTTCTTCGATGCGGACGTCGCAATCGCCGGTGCTGCCGCTGATCTGCGCCGAATAGCGCGCCGGGCTGCCGGGCAGCGCGAGCTGTAGGCTGCCGACGCCGCCGCTCACGTTCAGCACCGTCAGATCGAAGTCCATCAGCTCCAGCCTGGTATCGCCGACGCCGCCGCTGACTTCCAGCGCCAGCGGCACGGCCGGGTTCAGGCGGACGTCCCATTTCAACTGCGCCGACGGGTTGAACAGGCCGAAAGCGTTGTTGAAGCTGGTCTGCACCGCGCCGCGCTGGGCCAGGGTGATCATCCGCTGCGCGCCGCCGGCCACATCATAGGTGAGATCGCCGATATAGGTGAGATCGGCCTCGAACAGGTTGCTGGAGTCGGTCAGTGGGCGCAAGGTGACTTCGCTGACGCCCGCTCGCAGCACGACGCGCGCGCTCTGGGCGTCGCCCAGCGGTTCGGCGTAATTGGCCGTCTTGACTTCAACACCCGCCGACCAACCCAGGCCGGGGCCGACCAGCATCAGCAGTACGACGAAGACTACCGCGCCCAGGCCGATGGCCGCGCCCAGAGCCGGCGAGCGCCGCCCGAACAGCAGATCCAGGCCGATAGCGATCAGGATGACCGGCCACAGGCGGGCCAGGACGCTCAGGTTGGCGGCCGACAGCACGCCCAGGTTGCCCAGCAGCCACACCACGCCGACCGCGATCAGCACCAGCGGCCAGAACAGCGAGCGGTAGGCCATACGATTCTCAGACATATTCAGCTCCTTCAGCCGGCGATGGGCGCGGCTGTGTGATGGATGTTTGACGGGGTTACGAGTCGCGGTGGTCAGCGTCGTCCTGGCTGGCGGGGTTGCCGCGGCGCAGCAGCAGCAGCGCGCCGATGCCGATCAACACCAACGGCCACAAGCCAGCCAACGCGCGACCTAAGCCGCCGAAGAAGCGTCCGACTGCGCCGAAGAAACTGCCGATGCTGTCCCAAGAGAACAAGCCCAGGTTGATCAGCAGGAACACCACGCCAACGGCGATGAGCGCGATCGCCAGCGCGCGTGCAGACGCGCTGACATCGGCTGCGTCCCGCTGGTTGCCAGTGACCTCGCGTTTGCGTTTTTCCATGACTCCCCCTTCAGGCTGTGCGCCCGTAAGTGTATCTGCGAAAGGATGCGATCCTCTAAAAGCTGTATACGCGCCGGCAGCGCTCGCAGTTGCAGATCGGTATGGCGGTCTACGGGCTGGCGACAGCGCTGTTAGGGCTGTCTATTCAGTTCGTCCGTAATCTGTTGTTTGGCTTGACTGGGGCGGCGGACGCCGTTTCGACCGTGATTCGCGGCACGGCGTGCCAGTTGAACACGCCCGACCATCTGCGCGGGCGCATGACCAGCGTCAATATGCTGTTCTTCATGGGCGGGCCGCAGCCCGGCGAACGGGAAGCCGGCCTGGTCGCCTCAGCCTTCGGCGCGCCGGCGGCCATCGTCACCGGCGGCCTGGCGACGCTGACGAGCACCGGTTGAGCAGCTTGGAAGAACGCGGCGCTGCGGCGGTACACTAGCGCCGCCGCCGCAGCCGATTGACCCGCCCGCCTCAGCCTTTGCGGCCGGCGGTGAGCGTTTCCTGGAAAGCTTTCAACCCCTCCCAGTCGCCGCGGGCAGCGAACGCCGCCTGCTCCGCCCAAGTGGCGATGCTGGGCGCGAACCGCATGCCAGCGGCGGCGATGGCCGCCTCCAATTCTTCCCGGCTCGCCTGCGCCAGCCGGCCAAAGGTGACGATGCCGGCGGCCGCCAGCGCAGCGGACATCTTCGGCCCAATACCCTCGATCAGCGTCAGATCATCGGGCTGCGCCGCCGGTTCAGGTTCATAGGCAGCCATCACTGGCTCGGCCTCAAGCTCGGCAGTGACCAAGGCGCTCACAGGCGTTGGGTGCGTGTCGCGCCAGGCCCAGGCGGCGAAAGCGACCGCCAGCAGCAGCAGCGCTGCCGCCAGCAGCCAGTCCTCCCAGGGCGCAGCCGTCACCACCCGGTTGACGATGACGAACCCCGCGCCTACGCTCAGAAAGACTGCTGCCATCGTTTTGACCGAAGTGTTCATCAAAAGTCCTCCAGATTATCCGGCTGTGCAGACTCATCCTGCGCTGATTGTAGCGCGAATCGGCCAGAACTGGATCGGAAGCCGGCGGTTCGCGCAACCCAGGCGAGGTGGTGGGCGGTAAGGCCGAAGCGCCATCCGGCAAAGCCAAACACGCGGGTGGTCGCGTCGGCCAGGTGCTGGCGACGCTGAGCGACGACGAAGTCTACGAGCTGCGGGCGCGCCTGCTGGCGGACGAGGGCGACCGTCTGGCCGACCCGATGACCGACAGACAGCGGTCGCCATGACGCGGCGGGCAGGCGCGGCGGGTGGGAATTGCCGGGGGTAAATGCCCTAACCGGCCGTCTGGCTCAAGCCGTGCCTTCTTCCTTCCTCAGATGCGGGTACAGCAGCACATCGCGGATGGAACGCTGGTCGGTGAGCAGCATCACCAGCCGGTCAACGCCCATCCCCCAGCCGCCGTTGGGGGGCATCCCGTAGCGCATCGCCCGCAGATAGTCCTCATCCAGCGGCGTGGCATCGTCGTCCTCGGCGCGATACAGTTTAGCCATCTCCAGGAAGCGGGCTTCCTGGTCACGCGGGTCGTTGAGTTCGGTGAAGGCGTTGCCCATCTCCATGGCGGCGATGAAGAACTCGAAGCGCTCCACGTGCACATCATCGTAATCCACCCGCTTGGCGAAGGGCGATACATCGCGCGGGTAATCCATGATGATCGTCGGCTGGATCAGGTTCGGCTCGACGTAGGTCTCTAGCAGGTAGCTGACCAGCTTGCCCCACGGCTGGCCGGGGGCGACAGAACCGCCTTTGGCGCGGATCACTGCCTCCAGGGCGGCGGCGTCTGGGTAGTCCATGTAGTCAATGCCGCTGGCCTGGCGAATGGCGTCGCGCATGGTGAGGCGCGGCCAGGGCGGCGCCAGATGGATGGTGTGTCCCTGGTAGGTGATGGTGGTGCTGCCCGTCACCTGTTCGGCCACGTAGGCCACCATGCGTTCAGTGATGTCCATCACGCCGCGGTAGTCGATGTACGCTTTGTAGAACTCGGCCATCGTGAATTCAGGGTTGTGCTTCCAGCTCACACCTTCGTTGCGGAAGTCGCGCCCGATCTCATAGACGGCATCATAGCCGCCCACTAGCAGCCGCTTCAGGTACAGCTCGAAGCTGATGCGCAGGTAGAGATCTTGCTTGAGCTGATTGTGATGGGTGATGAACGGGCGGGCAGCAGCGCCGCCGTATACCGGCTGCAGCACCGGCGTCTCTACCTCCAGGAAACCTTCGTCGTCAAAGAAGCGGCGCATCGCCCGCAGCGTCTCCGCTCGCTTGCGGAACACCTCGCGCACGCGCCGGTTCACCGCCAGGTCGGCGTAGCGCTGGCGATAGCGCGTCTCGACATCGCTGAACTCGCCGTACTCGATCACCGTGCCGTCGTCCAGCACCTGCTGTTTGATGACCGGCAGCGGGCTGAGCGACTTGGCCAGCAGCACGAACTCGTGCACCAGTACGCTGACTTCGCCGGCGCGGGTGCGCATCATGACGCCGCCGGCCTGGACGAAGTCATCCATGTCAATCAGCTTGTCTTTGACCAGGTCATACGTGGCCTCGCCCAGCTCGTCCACCCGCAGCAGCAACTGCACCCGGCCGCTCTCGTCTTCAATGTGCAGGAAGGAGATTTTGCCCTTCAAGTTGACGCGGCGGATGCGCCCGCAGACGGTGACTTCCAGCGCCTGCGCCGCCTCGGCGTCCTGGGCTTCCAGCGCCTCGTAAGCCGCCACCGCCTGGGCAGCGGTGTGCGTGCGGTGGGCGCGGCGCGGGTAGCCTTCGATGCCCAGGGCTTGCAGGCGCTCCAGTTTTTCCAGGCGTTCTTGTTCGAGTTTGTTCGGCTGCCACATGACGTTTGATCCGGTGTTGTAGGGTCAGGGACAAACGGAAGGGCGACCGCTTCTGTCGCCCTTCAACCATATTGGTGGAGACCGGAACAGGCCGGTCAGGCGATCGCTTTGATGACGAAAGTGATCTGTCCATCGGGAGCGTTGACCACCACCTGGTCGCCGACTTTGGCGCCCATCAGCGCCTTGCCCAGCGGGCTTTCGATGGAGATTTTGCCCTCGCGCGGGTTGGCCTCGGCCGAGCCGACCAGGTGGTAGACCTCTTTCTCTTTGCTGCCCTTCTCGATGACCGTCACCACCGAGCCTAACTGTACCTGGTCGCTGTTCCCGGTCGCCTCGATGATCTGAGCGGTGCTGAGGATCGCCTCTAGGCGCAGGATTTCGCCTTCGATGAAAGCCTGTTCATTCTTGGCGTCTTCGTATTCGGCATTTTCGCTCAGGTCACCGCCTTCTTCTAGGGCGCGGCGCAGGCGCTCAGCGACCTCGGCGCGGCGCACCTCAGTCAGATGCTTCAGCCGTTCTTCCAGGTTTTTCAAGCCTTCGGGCGTCAAATACTGCACTTCGCTCATGCCCAACTCCTCAGTTTTGAAGCGACAGGTGATAAAAAACACAGCCAAGGCTGTGTGGTATAGGCCAGGTGAATTCGACGAGTGCAGCCGATGTTGAGCTATGTGTCGTTCGAGGTTGTAATATAACATGAAAAGATTAGGCTGTAAAGTGTTTTTGGCTGCTGTCCAGCAGGGCGAGCGCATCCACAGCGCCGATGTAGGCGCGAGCGCTCAGCCCTACCCCGATCCCCGATGTCCTGCCATTGAGCAGGCGCAGCTTGCTTGTTTGCCTGCCCCTCACACTGGCGCGGGCAGGGCGAAGCTGAAGGTGCTGCCCAGGCCCGGCTCGCCAGAGAAGATCAGCTCGCCGTCCAAAAGCTCAAGCATCTGTCGAGCCAGAAACAGCCGCAGGCCGGTTCCGTTGTGCTGGCGCACCAGTTTGTGCTGCGTGCCGCGCCAGAACGGTTTGCCGACCTGCGCCAGGTCTTCCGGCGCTAGACCGATGCCGTTGTCGGTTACGCTGAACAGCACATGCGTGCCCAGGTTGTCCACCGACATGCGGATCTGGCCGCCGGGTGGCGTGTAGCGGATGGCGTTGTCCAGCATGTCGGTCAGGATGACCAGCGCGTGATAGAAATCGCCCCGCGCCAGCGGCACCACTTCCGGCGCTAGGATAGTCACGTCATGATTGTAGGGGCGTACCCGGTCTTTGATCCGCTCCCAGCCTTCAGTCAGCAGATCGGTTGAGATGAAGTTGACGATCTCCAGCCGCACCTGCCCGCGTTTGAGCGCGATCATCTCCTGCAGCGCGTCCAGCACGGCGAACGCGCGAGCTGTGCTGTCGTCAATCGCCCGCAGCCAAGTATCCTGCTCCGGCGTGATCTGCCCCAGCAGCCCGGCCTGGACCAGTTCCGCCCGCCCGCGGATGGCGATCAGCGGCGGGCGCAGCGCGTCGTTCAGCCCGGCGAACAGGTCGAGCAGCGGCACATCGGGCAGCGCCTCGGCCCGGCGCAGCTCGTCGGTCACAGTGCGGCTGTCGCGGCTGGCCGCTGGCGAGGGAACGTCGGCGCGGGCGACGGGCGGCGCGTCGTCCGGCATGTGGTCCAGCAGCAGCGTATTGAGGTAGGCGTTCTCCTCAGATAGGCTCTGGACGAGCGCGATCACGCCGGCCAGCTTGTCCGCCGTCGGCGGCGGGGCGGCCGTTTGCAGCCGTTTGAGCACCTCCAGCGCCTGTTCAACCGTCAGCAGCGGCGGCCTATTCATCCTGTCATCCCCGCCACGGTCACGGTGAACGTCGTCCCGGCGCCGGGCTGGCTGGCCACCTCCACCGAGCCGCCCAACAGCCGAATGATGCCGTAAGCCACTGGGATGCCCAGACCGCTGCCTTTGAAGCTGCGCACGACTTCATTCTCTGACCGGAAATACACCACGCCCAACTGCGCCAGCTCGTCCGGCGTCATGCCGATGCCGTTGTCCTGCACGGTGATACGCAGCAGATGGTCGTCGGCGCTGGCGCTCACCCGCACCCACCCGCCCTCAACCGGCGTGTAGCGCAGGCCGTTCTCGACCAGCTTGACCAGCGCTTTGGCCAGCAGGTCGCTGTCCAGGTTGAGGATCGGCAGGCCGGAGGGGATGTCGAACGTCAGCTCGCGCCCCAGCTCCTCGGCCAGCGGCCGCACCTGCTTTTCGATCACCTGGGCGATATTCTTGAACATGTCCATCTTGGGGTTCATACGCAGCACGCCGGCGCGCAGTTTGCTGTAGTCGCTCACATCCTGCATCAGCCCTTCCATACGCCGGGCGTTGGTGCGGATGATCGCCAGAAACTGCTGCTGCATCTCGTTGAGCTGGCCCATGCTGGGCGAATTGAGCATATCGGCATAGCCGCGGATGCTGGTCATCGGCGTCCGCAGTTCGTGGATGGCGTGGGAGATGAACGCTGCCTGCTCTTGGAGCAGCGCCTCCACGTCTGGCGCAGGCGCTGGGTCATCGGCTGGCGCGGCCTGCGCATTGGCCACCAGCTGCGCGATCGCCTCGATCTGGCCCGGCAGCCGCACCGGGATGATCGCGCCGGCACGGGCGGCCTGGGCTAGTTCCTCCAGCAGGGCGCGCGCCTGCGTCAGGGCGTCGTTCGACATGGCATTCCTCCCTCGTGTGCCCCGTCAACGGGGCGCAGTCTCCGCCATCCCGGCGGCCTTCAATCAGGCAGACACCAATACACTTCTGCTGGCTGTCCCTCCCCAGCGCGCAGCAGCGCCTGGCGAATTTGCGCCGCCAGCGCGCGCTCATCCTCCCACAAGATGCCGATCTGGGTGCGAAAATGGGCGCAGGCGACGATCCGCGCCTGCGCGTCAGCCTCGCTGAGGATCATCCGCTCGGTGCGCAGCGACAGCCCCAACGGCCGGTAGAACAGCATGGCGTCATTCAGCGCGCGCTCATCCTCGGCATGGGGAAATTCCGCGTACAGCTTCACAACCAACCCCGGATTGTGCCGCTTCAGCACCAGCGCCCAGTTGCGGACGATCTGGTGGTCGACATGATTGCCGGCGCCCAACGGCGCGTACAGCACCCGCACCGGATCGTGCGGCGACAGCGCAATCGTCGGGATCAGATGCGCCGCCAGATCATCCGGGTGGAGGTCCGCGGTCAGCGCCTCGCGGGTGGGATAGAGCGCTTCGCCCCGGCGCGAGGTGCGGTAGAGGCCGTCCGGCCAGATGGTCATGCGCTGCGACGTCGCGCCCAGCGCGCGCACAGCCTCGTCTTCCTCGACGATGCGCCGGTTGACGATGTCCTCCCCACCGCCCCAACGCCGGTGCAGCTCCTCGACGACCGGGGTCCGGGGGATATGGCGGAAGTCCGGTTTCTGCCCCATCACGGTGCGCACTGTCACCGCCTGCCCCGACCGCGCCAAACGGTGGATAGTGCCGCCGCAGCTCAGCACAGCATCATCGAAATGTGGGGATAGAAACACATGCATTGGTCAATCTTCGGCAATCGCCACGTCAAACGTGAAGGTGCTGCCCCGCCCAGGTTCGCTCTCGATCTGGATGTGGCTGCCCATCTGCTCCACTAGGCTGCGCGTGATCGCAAAGCCCAGGCCGGAGCCAGGGCGCGACCGGGTGAAATCGTCCTCTGCCCGCCAGAACTTGGTGCCCAACATGGCGATCGCCTCGCTGGACAGGCCGATGCCAGTATCCTGAACGCTGAAGGCTATGCGCTGGCCGGCGCGGCGGACGCGGAGCGTGATCGTGCCGCCGTCCGGTGTGTACTTGTAGGCGTTGCTGACCAGATTGGTCAGCACTTGCAGCAGCCGGTAGTAGTCTATGTGCATATCTGGCAGATCCGGTTCGATATCTTCCACGTACTGGTGGTTGTGCTGCTGCATCTGGGTCATCGTGCCATCCCGCAGCGCCTGCACGATCTCGGCCACCGACACCCGCGTTTCGTCCATGAAGAAGTGGCCGCTCTCAATGCGGCTGATGTCGGCTAGGTCGGAGACCAGCGCCTCCATGCGCTTGACTGTATCTTTGATGCGCTTGAGGAATTCCTGCTGGCGCTCGGAGATGCCGCCCAGCATCAGCGTCAGATCGGAGTAGCCGGCGATGCTGGTCATGGGCACTTTCAGGTCATGGGCGACGACGCCGACGAACTCGCTCTTGGCGCGGTCGGCGGCCTGCACCGCCGCGTACAGGCGGGCGTTCTCGATGGCGACGGCGGCGCGGCCCACCATGCGCTCGATCAGATCCTGCTGTTCCGGCGTGAAGGCTTCGCCGCCGGCGTGGCGGATCACCACCACACCCAGCACTTTAGACTCACGGTTGATGGGCACGATGGCCACAGGCTGGCCAGAGTCAAGGGTCAGCGGCCGGCCGGTGGCGATCACCTGCTTGACGCCGGGGTAGGCCAGATCGAGCAGTTCAGGCGGCTCTGCGCCCGGCTCCAGGCCATAATGGTGCAGCGCCCGGACATGGGGCGGGTCGCCTTGCAGCAGCCCCAGATGGCCGCTGACCGCGTTCGACAGACGGCAGGCCCACTCCAGTGTGATCTGCATGGCTTTGTCGGCGTCCAGCGTCTCGTTCAGCATCCGGTCAATCCGGCGCAGTTGAGTGAGCTGCTCCACCCGCGCCTGGAGCTGCTGGTCGGTCTCGCTGAACAGCCGGGCGTTATCGAGCGCTATCGCCGCCTGCCCGGCGAAGGTGTCCAGCGCCGCCAAGTCATCCTCGTTGAACAGCCCAGCCATCATGCGGTTGTCCACGTAGACCACGCCGATCACCTCGCCCCGCGCCCGCAGCGGCGTGGCCATGATGCTGCGCAGCGCCTGGCCGATGATGCTGGCCTGGGCGGAGAAGCGCGGGTCTTCGGTGGCGTTGGTGGTCAGGATGGGCTTGCCCGTGTCCAGCACCTGGTTGGCGATCGTCCGGCTGAACTTGAAATGGTCGCTGGTCAGCGTCTTCTGGTCGAGGTTGCGGGCGGCCTTGACCGTCAGGCCGCCGTCGTCGTCGCGCAGCATCAAGAAACCGCGCTCGGCGGACGTCAGATGGATGATGGCATCCATCACTTGGTCGAGCACCACCTGCAAGTCGAGCGACGAGCCGAGCAGACGGCTGACGTTGTACAGCGCCTGAAAGCGGCCTTCTTTCTTGCGCTGCTGGCGTTCAGCCTCCACGCGCGCCAGCACATCGGAAAGCGCGTCGATCTGCCGGGTCAGAAAGGCGAGATCAACTTTGCCAGCCTGCGCCTGGCTGCGCAGCAGGTCGAGGTTCTGGCGCACGCTGGCCAGCTCGTGGTCGGCGAGCGAATTGGCAGGGGGCGGCGGGTTGCTGGTCATGATCGCGGATCACGTCCCTCGCTGATAATGATCACAATGCCCGGTCAGCGGACAGCGCTCGCAGCGCGGCCGCCGCGCCTGGCAGATTTCACGCCCATGCCGGATGAGATTGAGGTGGAAGGCGTAGTAATCCGGCGGTTCAACGATGGCCTCCATCACGGCGTGGGCATCGTCGGCGCTGATGCCCGGTGGCAGCAGGCCGATGCGCTGGCCGACGCGGTGGACGTGCGTGTCCACCGGGAAGGCCGGCAGGTTCAGGGCGAAGCACATCACGATCGAGGCGGTCTTCATCCCCACGCCGCGCAGGCGCGTCAGCCAGGCGCGGGCTTCCGCCGGCGGCAGGTCGGCCAGGAAATCCAGGTTGATCGCGCCGCGTTCGCGTTCGATGAAGCGCAGCGCCTCCTGAATGCGGGGCGCCTTCTGGTTGGCTAGACCGGCGCTGTGGATGACCTGCACCAGCTCCTCGACTGGCGCATCGCGCACCGCCTCCCAGGTGGGGTAGCGGGCTTTGAGCGCGTCGAACGCCCGTTCGCTGTTGAGGTCGGTGGTGCTCTGGCTGAGGATGCAGGCTACCAGCTCGTCCACCGGCGGCAGCGACGGCCGCCATTCGGGATAGCCGTACATCTCCGTCAAGGCGGCGCGCACCGGCGCATACTTGGCCTGGCGGCGTGCGAAATCTGGCCCGTTCTGGATGGAGTCGCGCTTTGACATATCTCACATTGTACGCCGGAACTGGTTTCGGGCAACTGAAGATGGCCGGGTCGCCGCATCCCAGACGGCGAGGCAGCAGCGTTTCACGCGCTCGCGCTCCGGCTTTCGGCCAGCGAAAGCATCCTTCACCCGCGGGCGCGAGCACAATACATGGTGACTGGCGCTCTCCCTCAGCTCTAGGGGCGAAGGCGCTTGCTGGGCAGCCGACAGCGTCCGAGGAACAGAGGGACAGGAGCGGGCGCTGCTAACCCTGACGCAGCGGCCGCACCACGCTGTACCAGGCGGCCAGGCCGAGCATCAGCACGGCCAGCACCGCCCACACCAACGCCCATACCGCCGGCGGCACTAACGGAAAGACATCGGCGGAAAAAGCGGCGGCGTCGTTGCGCAGCGTGCCGCCGTTGGCGGTGATGGTGCTGTTATGCGCCAGGATCCACAAATCGAGGACGGCATTGAGACCGGTCATGAGCGCCAGGACGTTCAGCACCAGCGCGTTGACCAGCGCCGAGGCGTTCCAAGCCAGCAGGACCAGCGCCAGGCCGAACGCCAGCCCGACGACCAGCGCAGTCGAGGCGAAGCGCCCGAACAACAGCGAGAAGGCGATCAGCAGCAGCCCCAGCGCGGCGGCGATGGCGCGCGTCTGGCGCAGCCGGTTGGTCAGGTAGAACAGGACGGCTCCAAACAGCGCCGCCCCCAGGTAACCTGCCGGCAGGATGACCGCGCGGATGCCGCCGGCTGTGGCCGCCTCACCCGCGCCGTTGCTGTAGACCTCAAACCCCAGGAACTGCCCGCCGGTGAGGATAGCGGCCAGGCCATGACCGGCCTCGTGGACATAAGTCACGAACAGGCGGAACGGATACAGCAGGAAGCTGACCTGCGGCACATTCCACAGGATGAACACGATGACGATGGCCGCCGCCAGGATGAGCAGCCCCCGCAGGTGATGGGCGCGCAGATCTTCGACCAGCATGACTCCCTCAACTTCGCTACAATAGCGCTAAACGGCCGGGCGCTGCTGCGCTCCCGGCTGCCGTCGGCCATCCACCAGAAAGATGAACCGCCTTGAACCAGCTTCTCAGCCTGCGATTCGGCACAGTCGGGTCGCCGCAGACCACGCCGGAGTCTGGGACGCCCGCCGCCATCGCCCATATCCGCCAGCTTGGGCTTGACCACCTGGAGATCGCCTGGGTACAAAGCGTGCGCGTCAGCGACCAGACCTGCGCCGACATTCAGGCGGCGGCCGTCCGGCACAGCGTGACGCTCAGCATCCACGCCCCCTATTATATCAATCTGAACAGCCAGACGGCGGAACTGATGGCCAAAAGTGACGAGCGCCTGCTGGCGGCGGCGCGTAAGGGTTTCCTGGCCGGCGCGCGCGACATCGTGTTCCACCCCGGCAGCTACCACAACCAACCGCCGGAGCAGGTGTACGAGCGCGCCAAACAAAAACTGCTGGAGCTGACCGGCATCCTGCGCGAGGAGGGGGTGGATGTTGTCCTGCGCCCGGAGACGATGGGCAAGCCGGCCATGTTCGGCAGCCTGGACGAGGTGCTGCAGCTCAGCCGCGACGTGCCCGGCGTGCTGCCGTGTATTGACTGGGCGCACCTGCACGCCCGCGCCGGCGATGGATCGTTCAACAGCTACGACGAATTCGCCGCCGCGCTGACGAAGGTACGGGCGGCGCTGGGCGAGGCCGGCTTGAAACGGCTGCACTTTCACCTCAGCGGCATCGCTTACACCCCTAAAGGCGAGAAAGAACACCTGCCATTGAACGAAGCCGACCTGCGCTACCGCGACCTGCTGCAGGCGTTCCTGGATTTCGGCGTGGAGGGGACGTGCGGCGTCGAAGCGCCGGAGCCGTTCCACACAGCGGACGCGCTGGTGCTGCAGGCTACATACCGCCGCCTGCACGACCTGCGCGACGGCAAAGCCGCCGAGCCTGCCGACGAGGATTGACCGAACCTCCGCTCTGAAAACAAACGGACGCCCAGCGAGAGGCGTCCACAAGAACTAGGGGCAGCAGGTCAGCTTAGCGGCGGCGGGTGCGAGCGCGCAGACTGGCCATGGCGAACGTGAACGTCAGCATCGCCATGATCAGGATGGCCACCAGGCCGCGCAGTACGATCTGAGCATCCCAGCCAGTATTGAGCAGAGCGCGCATCGCGTCCAGCACGTAGGTCACCGGGTTGATCTCGGCGGCGGTGCGGATCCAACCGCTGAGCAGGTTGATCGGGACGAAGGTCGACGTCAGGAAGGTCAGCGGGAAGAACAGGAAGGTAGCGCCCTGGGTAGCGGCGGCGTTGCCGCTGCGCAGCGCCATGGCGACGGTGAAGCCGGCGAAGGCCGTCCCCAGCAGCAGCGCCAGCCCCAACATGACCAGGATGCCCGGCAGGCCGGTTTTCGGCTGTAAGCCCATCAGCAGGCCGACCACCGTCACCAGGCTGGTTTGCAGCGCCAAGATGATCGCCCCAGCCAGCATTGCGCCCAACACCAGCGCGCCCCGGCTGGCGGGCGTCAGCAGCAGCTTGTTGAAGTAGCCGCTTTCGATGTCGCGCACGATGGCCTGCCCGGCCACGCCCGCGCCGCCCAAAGCGGCGCTGACCACCGACACCGGCAGGATGAAGCCCAGGTAGCTCTGGCCGATCAGGCCGGGCACGAAGTTCGATGCGCCGCCCAGCGACGAGTTGTAGACCAACAGGAAGAAGGCGCTGATGATCAGCGTTGGGATGACGGCCGCCGGCGTGCGGAAGATCGTCACCAAGTTGCGCCAGGTCATGGTTATCACCTGGAGCGGAAACGGCATGCTGCGCACGACTTCGGCGCGGCGGACGCCGGACAAGACGGTGGGGTTCGAGATCACGCTCATGGTGCTGATGTCCTTTATTATCTCTTGGCTCAGGCGGCTTCGACTTCGGCGGCCTCAGCGCGGAAGCGCTGGCCGGTCACTTGCAGGAACACGTCATCCAGAGTCGGTTGGGTCAGCGTCAGCGAGGCCGGCTCCAGCCCGGCGTCAGTCAGCCGGCTGACGACGGCCGGCACGCTGGCGGCGGCGTTGGGCAGGTACAGGCGCAGCGTCTTGCGATCGGCCTGCATCCGGTCGGCCATGCCGGCCAGCGCGGCGCGGGCGCGGTCCACCGCCTCGACGTCGCGGAAGGTGACGTTGATCGACTCGCTCCCCAAGCTGGCTTTCAGCTCAGCGGGCGCGCCCTCGGCGACGATCTTGCCGCCGTCGATGATGGCGATGCGGTCGGCCAGCTCGTCGGCCTCTTCCAGGTACTGGGTGGTCAGGAAGATAGTCATGCCCAACTGCTGGTTCAGTCGGCGCACTTCATTCCAGATGTCGCGGCGGCTGGCCGGGTCGAGGCCGGTGGTCGGCTCATCCAGAAACAGGATGTCCGGCTCGTGCGCCAGCGCCAGCGCCAGATCCAGGCGGCGGCGCATCCCGCCGCTGTACTTGCCCACCCGTCGGTCGGTCACATCGCTCAGCTTGACCAGCTCTAGCAGTTCACGGGCGCGCTGCTGCGCCTGTTTGCGGCTCATGCCGAACAACTGCGCCTGGATGGTCAGCAGTTCCATCGATTTCATCAGCGGGTCGAGGCCGATCTCCTGCAGCGCCACGCCGGCGATGCGGCGCACCTCACCGGCCTGGCTGACCACGTCGTAGCCGCCGACGGTGGCGCGGCCCGATGTGGGCACGATCAACGTGGTGAGCATGGCGACGGTGGTGCTCTTGCCAGCACCGTTCGGCCCCAAGAAGCCGAAGATTTCGCCGGACTTCACCCGGAAGGACACATCATTTACAGCTAGGACGCTGCCGTTATAGCGTTTGACAAGGTTTTCGGCGACAATTTCGCGGTTCGGCATTGGTGCTCTTTCCCCCATTTACCCCAAAGCTTTGGTTGGAATTCGGTCACGCCACTCAGCGCAATCACCATGTGCCATCCTACGCCCGGCGATGAGGTAGTGTCAATTTACTGACCATGAATCGTTCGTGAGAGGTTGGTGAAACCGGGCCGGGCGAGCTGGTGGGCATCGCCGCTGTTCAATTATTGACGCACAGGCGTACAGATAGTTTCGGCGGCCGCCAGCGCTGAGGGCGGCTGCTCATTTCGGAAATGCGATCAAGCCGGAGGTCTGAGTCTGGCCGGCGCGGCGGACGTCATCCGGCTGGAGGAGGCTGCCAGCGCCGCAGCGCGATGCGCAGCGCGTGGCTGAGCGCCGCCGCGTCAGGTTCATCGGCGAAATGCGCCAGATGCGTCGGACACCGACAGTCAGACGCCCCGAAGCGCGGCGCGGGGATCGCCGCGCCCGGCAGGCTGCATAGCGCCGCGGCCCATGGGTGCTCGTCGCGCGTGGGGGCGGCAGCATACCAGATTTCCCGAATTGGCGCGACATGGCGCAAGTAGTCGATGTGCCAATGGGGCTTGCTCGCCGGCTCCAAGTGGTGCTTCAGCCGTCCGCGCAGCCCGCCAGCGCCGCCCGCGCTTCCGACATACACTGCCCACCCAGCGGGAAAGGCGAAGCTGCCAAGCTGGCCGACCGTCAATTGTACGGGCGCGCACAGGCGCAGGACGAGGCAGTAGACGCCCCGTTCAGCGGGCAGGGACGCCAGGCGTAGATGGGCACTCATGGCGGGGCTTACGGCCTGCCATCACGCGGTCAGCGCATGCGGCGAGGTATCCGTCGCGGCGGGAGGGCTCACCATGCTGGCCAGCGCCAGCGTCAGATCATCCCCCAACCGCTGGTAGAAAGCGGCAGTGCTCTCGCCGGGGCGCTGGCCGTAAGCGGTGAAGGTGTAGCTCTCCTCGATCCAGCGCCCGCCGACCAGCATTTCCGGTTCCCATTGGTCGAGGCGCTGCCATTCGCCATAGCGGCACTGATACAGCTCGAACAAGATGTGCGCATCGCCGTGTTTGCCGCGCAGCCGCACATCCAGCGCCACCGGCAGCATGGCCGTGCGCGCGGTGGCGCGGCGGCGCAGCCTAGCCGCCAGCCCGCGCCCCACCGGCCGCAGCCGGCGCAGCAGCAGCTCGTCGTCCAGCGCCCCAGCTCGCCGCAGCGCCCCGTTCAGCCGACGCACCAGCCGGCGCGAGGCCAGCGCCTGGCTGCGGCTGAGGCGGCCGTACATATCGTACTGGCAGATACGGATGGCCATCACCTGCCAGCCGGACAGCGGCCGGCCGTCCGATCCGAGCAGCAGCTTACGGGCATAGGCTGCCCCTTCGGCGGTCGGCGGCGGCAACAAATTGTTCTGGGCGTGCTGCTGCCACTGCTGCCGGCGGCCAGGCACCGAGTTGGGGTCGTGCGGGAAGGCCGTGGCGTAGGGCGGCGACCAGTTGCTAAAACTGGGGGGGCGACCGAACAGCAGCCGCAGGATCACCCACAGGATGAGCAGCAAGATGAGCGCCGTCAGGGCTAATGCCGCCATGATGGCGAGCTGCACCGGGTCAGACCAGTCCACTTGGATGCCCAACGGGGCGAGCAGCCGGTTCACCGGATCATCCGCCGGCTCAGGCGCGGGCGGCGCTGGTTCGGGCGTGGCCTCAGCTCGTTCGGGGAACGTCAGGCTGATCTGCGCGTAGTTGTTCAGCAGCGTCTGAGCGCCGGCTGGCTCAACCTCATCCACGCCGACTGCCGCCCGCAGTGACTCGACGCTGCCCGGCGCGAACAAGGCGGTATCGAACACTAGCCGCACCGTGAACAGGCCGCCGGAAGCCAGCGGCGGCACGATGGCGGTGGCGATCTCCTCGCCGGTGCGGATGACTCTCAGGCTGGCGGTGGCGCGTTCGCTGGCGGCACCGCCCAGGTTCTGAACTTCAAATTCGACGACGGCCTGGGCGCCATCTTCCGAGATGCGCCCTCGGATGTTGCGGATAGCGTAGTCCGGAGCGTCCGTCTGGGCGGCGGCGGTGAGCAATTGGACGGACAGCAAGACGGCGATCAGCAGCGGTCGGAACATGGCAGCCCCTGGCGTGAGGTGCACGACGCTCATGTTCAACTATAGGTCGAAATGGCCAGCTTTCCAAGTCGGGCGGCTGACGGCTGGACGATGGCCGGCGGGCGCTGTCGCTCCGTGAGGCGCATACACAGCCGGCTGTGAGCGTCGGCGTCTAGTTGCGCCGAGAGCAGTCTAACAGGTGCGGTCACCAGACGGCACGCCGCGCTGTAATTCCCATTAGCGTCTAGGCAGCGCTGCGCCGGGCGCAGGGTTGGTGAAGGAAAGGGCTGGCGATGACTCCACTGTTCGATGAGCTCAATTTGGAAAGGCTAGTCGGAGCTGGCGGCTCAATGCGCCGGAATGGGCGGCGCCGGCAGGGATCAGGCCCCCGGCCAGCTCTCCTCGATGCCGTCGTGCTGGATCACCAGCGTCTCCTCCACCAGCTCAGGCGACCCGGTGTTGAAGTCCGAATAACTGATCTCGCTGATCCAGGCGTTGGGCGCAGTCCAGCGCCGCGTCTCCACGCCGTCGTCCAGCGCGATCACAGTCAGCGTGCGCGTCGGGCGCACGATGTCGGCTTTCGCGGCGATCGTCTCCCGGATCCAGCGGTTGATCGGCAGATTAGGATCCCGCTGCACCATCTTGACCACTTTGAACGGATCGAAGAGCTGCTTCAATGAGGTGGTCGTTTTCACTTCCAGTTTGAAGGATGTCAGGCCGGACACGCGCAGGATGCCGCTCACGCGCTGGCCGTCCACTTCAACGGCAAATTCGTTGGCGCACAGGCTGTCAACCACCTGCAAATTGGCGCTGGCGCTGCTGGCCGGGACTGTCAGATCAGACATAAGCCGGACTCCTGATGATGAGCGTGATCGAGTTGGGTTTGCCCAGGGAACAGTATAACGTCAGCGCCAGGAATCACAAGCTGCTCAGTGTGAGGGGGAGCACATCTGAGCAGCCTGCAGAGGGAAGGGCTTGCCTATGGACCAGGTGACGCCAATCTCCAAATCCGGCTTGCCCGCAAATCTGGATTGTTTACAACACAACTCGCACCACTTCGGAGGAATGAGCACAACCCATGTTCCAGATTTGCTAGCCTGAATTTAGGCTTTCTAACTGAACTGAACGTGAAATGATGATTAATGCCGCATGAGAGGCTACGTCCCCGGCACGCCAATTGGCGCGATCGGCTGGAATGTCCCATCAGGCAGCGTGATCCCCGGGTTGAGCGTCGCCTGGGCGCAGGCGGTCTGGGCATTGTCGCGTTTGGCCGCGGCTTCAGCGCTGGCGAATACGCCCAGCGCCCCCTGGTACTGGGCGGCCGCGGCGCAGAAATCGCCCTGGGCAGCCCAGGCGTCGCCGTAGCCCATGTACTGGCTGAACAGCAGTTGGGCTACATCACGGTAGCCCGGAACCTGGCGATAGACAGTTTGCAAGGCGGCGATGGCGGTGGGATAGCTGACGCCGATGCTGTTGAGCGCGTCTAGGTACAGGCTGCCGATGTAGCTCTCATACGCCAACTCGCCCACATCGCCGAACTGGGCGGCGCGGTCGGTCAACACGATGGCCTCGGCCAGATCGCCCAAACTGCCGGAGCGGAACAGCGCCAGCGCCCGGCTCCGCAGCGCCTGGCCGAGCAGGTCGCGCACCGTCAGCGTCTGGTAGCCGGGATCGGCGGCGGCGATCACGTCCAGCAGCTCGATGGCCGCGCTCCAGTCGCGCACGTCCACCGCCGCCTGGGCATCGTCCAGCAGCCGGTCGAGATCCAGCGTCAGCCCGCTGGGCGGCGGCGCGACCGTCGTCGGCGGTTCGAGCGAGGCCGGGGTCAGGATGGCGGCTTCCGTCTCGGTCGGCGGCGGCGTGGCCGTCGGCAGGGCATTCAAATGAACGGCGGTGGCGGTCTGCGCCAGCTCAACCAGGCCGGACACGCCGGGCGTCAGCGTCGCCAGATAGCGCAAACGCGCCGCCAGCAGCGTTTGGTTACCGCTGGCGACATCCTGCGGGATGCGGTTGAGCTGCTCGGCCACGACGGCGTCCTGGGTGGCGGCGGCGTTAAGCTGGGCGATCCGCTGGCCGGAAGTCCAGCCGGCCACGCCTGACAGCAGAATGGTCAGGCCAGCGCACCCGATCACCATCAGGCTCAACAGCCCCCAGACCAGACAGCCTGGACCGCCGGCGGGCTGGTCGTCCTCCAGCGGGTTGATGAATCCTGGAGGGGTATAAGCCGCATCTTCCGCCGGGACGCGGGGCAGACGCGGCTGCGTATCATCCGGTGAAACCATGCACAGCTCCACACAATCGTGTCTGGCGGATTATAGTGGAGCAGGCCGCCGAAGTACAGCGGCGCTTGCCCGGCGCTGGAATCAAAACGGGCTGCCCTCGAGGACAGCCCGCGCATGCTGCCAGGCGTTCGCGCCGGCAGCTACATAGCCGCCGACATGAGCTCTTCTAGCGGCACGATCTCTGCGCCCGCGGGAGCCGTGGGCGCGGCGGTGGCATTGTGCTGGCTGAGCTGCACATCCAGTACCATGTTCAGCGTGATCGGCTCCATCTGGGCGCCCTGCGAGCCGCTGCCCGCGCCGCCGGCCAGGGCGTTCAGGTCGATACTGGCGTTAACTTCCAGCACCAGCCGGTGCAGGAACATGTCGCTCTGGCCGATCCAGCGCGTCAGCTTGACGCTGGCTTCGCTGCCCTGCAGGAACATGGGCAGCAGCATGGCCACCTGCGCGGATTCCGGATCCTGCTCCGCGGCTGATTGGAGCAGACCGTTCAGCAGATTCCGAAAATCTGGCGATTTGAACAGCGCGCCGAAGTCAATGGTGGACTCAAAAGCGTACTGCGCCTGGCCGTTGGCCGAAGCGTCCGCCACACGCTGCTGGCCCAGGAAGCCCGGCGTGTTCAGCAGCGCCATCGGGTCGAGGTCACCCAGCCCCAGCGCCTCCAGCGCCGCGGTCGGGTCGCCCATAGCATCCATGCCGCTCGTGTCGCCTTCCAGCAGCGCCTCCGGGTCGAAGGGCAGCCCCTGCGAGCCAGCCGCTTCGATCACGTCCGTCAGCTTGGCGCCCGCCCACTGACCGGTTTCGGGGTTTTGGGCATAGAACACACCGTCCACGATGACGAAGCTGATCGAGCCAGCCGAGTCACCCTCGCCAGTGCCGCTGATGCTGCCTTTCAGGTTCATCGCCATAGCTAACGCCGCGGTTGGGTCGTCCATCGCTTTAGCAGCGTCAAGCACAAACGGGCTGTCAACGGCGCTGGCGCTGATATTGATCGTGCTCATGCCGGGAGCCAGCATCCCCAGGCCGCCGATGTCCAGGCTGAACTTGAAGCTCTGCGTGAAATTGGTCAGTTCCGCGGCCTTCGCCTCCGCATCCGCCAGAATCTGGCAGTCAGAAGCTGACAATCCTAGACAAGGATCCATCCCCTGAGCCGAAACAGTGACTACCGCACCCAACATCAACACGAAGACTAACATGAACACTGCGAGACGGGATTTCATGAATGGTCTACTCCTCAACGTATGCAGACATAGATGGGGAAGCTGAGCCTCCTTAAGTGCCATTATAGGTTCAATCACCAGGCAGCACAATTTAGAACCTGAAAAAAAGAGGTTAAATCTTGCTTTAACTCCCGCTTTGGTCGCTTAACAGCGCCGCGGCGCGGGCGATGATCCGTTCGGCGGCGCGGGTCTTGGTCGTCAGATCGAGCGCCTCCTGCCCGCCGTCCGCGTCCAGGATGATGATCCGGTTGGTGTCCACTTCAAAGCCGGCGTCGGGGGCGGTGATGTCATTGGCGACTAGCAGATCCAGCCCCTTGCGGATTAATTTGGCTTGGGCGTTGGCCAGCAAATTATGACTTTCGGCAGCAAAACCCACCACCACCCGCGGCATCCCGGTCTCGGCGCGGCGGTTCTTGACCACCGTTAGGATGTCCGGGGTGCGCGCCAGCGTCAGCGTCAGCCCTTCATCCCCATCTTCTCGTTTCTTGATCTTATGGGTAGACACGTCCGGCAGCATGAAGTCCGCCACAGCCGCGGCCATCAGCAGCAGATCGGCGCTGGCGGCGAACGTCAGCACCGCGTACAGCATCTCAGCCGCGCTGCCGACGGGGATGAGATCGGCGCCCACCGGCGTGGGCAGGCCGCGAGCGGCGCTGATGAGCGTCACCGTCTGGGCGCCGGCGTCCAGCGCCGCCTGTGCCAGCGCGTATCCCTGCTTGCCGCTGGAACGATTGCTGATGAAACGCACGGGGTCAATCGGCTCGCGCGTGCCGCCGGCCGTCACCACCACCTTGCGCCCCTTCAGCGCGCCGTCGCGCCCTAACGCCCGCCGAATGTGGCCGATGAGCGTCAGCGTCTCCGGCAGGCGTCCCTTGCCCACCAGGCCGGAGGCGAAGCGCCCTTCCTCCGGCTCGATGAGCAGCGCCCCGCGCCCCTGCAGGATGCGCAGATTGAACTGCACCACCTCCTGGCTGTACATGCCGCCGTCCATGGCGGGGGCGATCACCAGCGGGCAGCGGGCGGCCAGCGCCGTCACGCTCAGCAGGTCGTCGGCGTGACCATGCGCCAACCGTGCCAGCGTGTTGGCGGTGCAGGGCGCGATCACCAGCAGGTCCGCACCCTCGCCCAGGCCGACGTGGGCGATATGCGTCGGCAGCCCCTCGCCGCCCGCATCCCACAGGCTGGTGTACACCGGCCGGCCGGTGACCGATTGAAACGTCAGCGGCGTCACGAACCGCTGCGCCGCCTCGGTCATGATGACATCCACCTGCGCGCCGGCCTGCGTCAGCTTGCTGGCCAGGTCGGCCGCCTTATAGACTGCAATGCTGCCAGTCACGCCCAGCAGGATGCGTTTGTTCTCGAGAATCGTGATCGTTTCTGCCATGAGGGCCGCCCATTGCCGCCTGTGCTGCGCTGATGCCAACGCCAGGTTCGATCGCGCGTCTGCGCAGAGTATAGCGCTATCTGGGGCGAAGTCACGCTGGATGGCCGGAGCGCTGACGCGGAGGGCGGCTGAAGAGCCAGCGCGCGCCGGCTCTCCAACCAGCAGGTATGTGCGGTTACGCTTGGGGAATGTAGAACAAGGGATCGTATTTGCCCGACTGGTTGAACGGTCCGGTGATGGCCAATACGCTGGCGCGCGGCTCGGTGCCCGGGCCGTCCGGCCAGTTGCTGGTCGGGGCGGCCGGCTCCTCGGTCTCCTCGCCGGGGTGTTGAACCGCGAGGATGAGCGTGCTGCCGTCCACCCAGGTCGGACCAGTCATCTCACACTCGACTGGGCCGGCGGCGAACAGATAGGCCGGCGCCGTGCCCTGGCCGGCATTCGCCGTCGGTAAGTAGAACATGGAGTTGTTGCCCATGAACTTGTAGATGCCCTTGTTCAGGCTGCTGCTGGACACGTCGGTCACCATCCACAGGTCGCCGTTGGTGTCGAAGACCAGGTTGTCCGGGCTGGAGAAGCCGCTCTGCGGACCGCCGACCGCGAATATATCCCAGCTGAACGTGAGCGCCTCGTGATCACCGCCGTCTTCCAGGAGGCGCACGATCTGGCCGTGGAAATTGCCGTGACTGCTGTTGTTGGTGAAGGCGATGTACACGTCGCCGTTGGCTGGGTTGATCTCAATGTCCTCCGGACGGTCGGTGCGGGTGCCGCCTAGGGCGCGGGCGGCCTGGGCGCAGTAGGTCAACACATCCGCCTGGCTGGCGATGGTATAACCGCCCACCTTGGACGGATCGCCCAGGAGCTGCTCATTGCCTTCCCACACCACCGGCACCCAGGTTCCACGGCCGAAGTTGGCCACATACAGCGTGCCTTCATCCAGGATGTCGAAGTTGGCTTCACGGTTGTTGGGATCGTAAGTTTTCGAAGAGACGAACTTGTATACACACTCATCGCGCTTGTCGTCGCCCATGTAGGCCACGACCTTGCCGGACTTGCCGATGGCGATGGCGACGTTTTCATGACGGAAGCGGCCCAGCGCGGTGCGCTTGACCGCCCGGCCGCTGTAAGGATCCACTTCGACCACCCAGCCGTAGTGTTCCGGGATCTGCCCCTCGGTGTCCGCTCCGGCGTCGTGCCAGCCGTAGCCGCCCCCCAGCGTGTTCTTGTCTTCGCCGTAGTAGTCCTGATAGTTCTCCTCGCAGCTCAGGGCGGTCAACCAGGGGGTCTGGCCGCCGGAGCAGTTCGCCAAAGTGCCGATGACTTCGGTCGCGCCGTTCAGCGCAGCGGAGCCGGCCGCCGGGCCGCCGACCGCGATCCGGTCGGTAGCGTCGTAGCGGCGCGCCAGCGGGCTGTCGCTGACGACCACCCATTTGCCGTTCTCTTTGCGAATGTGCACCACGCAGATGCCGACAGCCGCCTTCTCTTTGGCCACCTGATCCAGCGTCTTAACGCCGCCCACGTAGCCGCTGACAAACAGTGGATTGATGTATTCGTTGTTGACCACCAGCAGCCCTTCCTCGGCGCTGCTGCCGCCTTTCAGAGCGTCAATGGGATACCAACCGGTCCAGTCGGCATTGTCGCCGAAGACGCGACCATCGCGCGTGAACACGTCGCCGCGTTTGATGATGACCTGATAACTGAAACCCTCCGGCAGCACGAGATCATCGGCTGAGCTGGGCGCGATAGGCGTGAACGACGGACCCATGGACCGCGCCGCTGATGCGCTGAGAGCGGCCGTCCGCGCCAGCCTCACGGGCAGCATGGAGGCGGCCATCCCAGCGCCAGCCACGCTGATGCCCCGTAGGAAACCACGACGAGAGATTCTATGCTGCAGTAGATTTTTCCAGTTATTCTGTTCGGACATGTTGCGCTCTGCTCCTCAAGCACTGATTGTCGGGGTGGGTGTGAGTTAGCTACACCCAGCTCATGTTGATACCCAACCGAAATTAAGCTGGATTTATCGCCCACTTAAGTATCCGGAAAACGCTTTTAATCAAATGCACTTAGTGATTTAACTATATTATTTTAAATATTTTCGTAATGTTAGTTGAGCCGACGCCAAGCCTTTGGAAGCCGAAACCGTCCAGGCAGACGCCAGCCGCTGATTCGTTCGTTAGCGCTGGCCAACAGGGACAAAGACTCAATAGGCATTTTGCACGAATCGCCGGAACCTTTTGCACCGCGCCGAGTCGGTATAGGTGAAGGTGAGGCTTGCAGCACCAAGGAGAAAGATCATGTTGAGTCTTCACCGTTTGCGTTGGATCGTGGGCTTGTGCGCCCTAGCAGCGCTGCCCCTGGGATTTCTGGCCATCGCCCAGGCGCAGGAAGCAGACCCGGACGCTGCCCTCGATCAAGAACCCTGCAACTTCGCCCTACACTGTCAGGAACAGGGTTATGAGCCTCAGGTCTGCATTCGGATGATGGCCATGCTGGGGGAGGAAGCAGGCAACCGCCTGCAAACGCGCTGCCGGCAGGCCGGATTGACCGAAGCGCAGTGCGGTTGGCTGATGACATACCAGCACCGGCATCAAGCCAACCAGAACGACGATGCCCCTGTGGTTGAACCACTCCGCAGCCGCGACCGAGACCGACTGTGCTAACAGGACTGCGCGCCAGACAGACTGCAGGAACGCGACCGCGAGCGCCTGAGTCAACCCGAAACGCCAGCTAAAAGCAGAGGAAAAGGCGGCTGAACGCCTGTTGCGCTGGGCGGGAGCAGTCCATCTCTCGCCCAGCGCACTGCACCGTGCAGAGCGGCCGGACGCCTAGCCGGCGCGGAACAGCAGTTTCGTCTCGCCCAGGGTCAGCACGTCGCCATCCCGCAGCTTCCGGCCCTTTTCGGTCACCAGCGTGCCGTTCACCAGCGTGCCGTTGGCGCTGCCCAAATCGTAGATCACCCAGCAGTCCTCGATCAGTTCCAACCGGGCGTGCGGGCGCGAGACCGACGGATCTTGCAGGCCGATCTCCCAGGTGGCTTTGCTGGTCGCCCGGCCGATGGTCAGCCGGCCCAGCAGCAGCGGCACAGTAGTCCCCTCCTGCGGGCCGTTGGTGATGATGAGCCGGCCTTTGCCGGTGCTGTTCGTCGCTGTGATCAAAGTGCCCATCTCCTCGGCCAGGCGGTGTTCTTCATCGGTCACGGTGGCAGAGAAATGGAGTTCCGGCACATACAGGCGGATGACGTCGCCCGACGCCAGCGGGAACGGCTCGGTCAGCAGTTGATCGTTGACGAACGTGCCGTTGGCGCTGCCCAAGTCGGTGATCATGAACACGCCGTCACGATAATTGATGACCGCGTGCTGGCGCGAGACGTGCTGTTCGGGGATGCAGATATCATTGCTGGCCTGGCGGCCAATGCTGGCCGTCGCGCCCTCGGTGAGGACGAATTCCTGCACGACGTTCGTCTGCGGATGACGCCAGGTGATTTTGGCCAGGGCGAGCGGCGCGGTGGTCATGGACGTGTGTCGCGTATCTTTCATCTTAAGGAACGTCATCTAACCGAACGATCTGGAAACAGTATAACACTATTCATGACCGCTCAATGCTGTCATCCCCTAAGATCATCCCGACGGCGCTAAGGGTTCTCCTCAGCCGGCGGCGTGCTCGCTTCCGCCTGGGTGCGCGCCGCCGCCTCGCGGGCTTTGCGCTCGGTCTCGCCCATGCCGGGATGCCACTCATCGCCTAGCGCCCCTGCCCGCCGGGTGATGACCAGCCCGCCCAGGTCGCGGGCGATGTACTCCAGCATTTTGGGCTGCACCCAGGTGACAGCGTCCACCTGCACTGCGCGCGCGCCTGCCTCCAGGTAATCGCGGGCGTCCTGCTGCGAATGGATGCCGCCCGCGCCGATGATCGGCGTCTCCAGCCGGGCGGCGAACTGCCCCACCAGCCGCAGCGCCAGCGGCTTGACCAGCGGGCCGTAGATACGGCCGCTGACCAGCCGGCCGGTCAGCGGATCGCGAGCAGTGCCTCGCGGCGGCGCAGCGATCACCAGCGCGCCAGCGCCGGCGTCGGCGGCGGCCAGGGCGACCTCTAGCGGAGCGTACAGCGGCAGCCGCACGAGCACCGGTTTTTCTGTGTTGTTGACCGCCCCGCGCACGAAGTTCTCGGCATCCTGCCAGGTCAGATCATCGGGCAGGCCGAGCTCCATGGCTTCTATGGCCGGTTCGGCGTCAATCCGGCTGGCGCACTTCCGCACATGGTCGGGCGCGGTCGCCGCGATGTGGACGATCACCGGGATCGGCAGCGCCTCCCACAGCGCCCGATGCTTGGCGATGACTTTGCTCAGGCCGGGGTTGGGCAGGCCGGTGTGCACCAGGACGCCCGCATCCAGCGGCACGATGCGCGTGCCGGCCGCAGGCTGCCACGGCTGGTAGGTGACCGGGTTAGTGACCAGCGCGCCCAGCTTCTCCAGTTTGATCAGATCTTTGTAGCGGTCGCCGAAGCCGACGATCCCCGCCGCTGGCATCACCGGCGAATCGACCATCAGGCTGGACTTGCCCGGCCGCGTGATTTCGATGGACATCGCTCATCCCTCCCAGGTCACCGCGCCGCGTCAGCCCAACGGCACGGTCGTCAGGTCAATCGCCGGGCCGTCCACACAAGCCAGACAGGCCTCGCCGCCGCGCAGCGGGATCATGCACGCCTGGCAGGCGCCGACGCCGCACGGCAGGCTGGGCTGGAACACGCCGAACAGATAGCCTTTCGGGATTTCAGCCCGCAGCTCACGGAACAGCGTCCATATCTGGCCGAAACGCGCCAGCTCATCATCCGCCGCCGTCGTCACGAAGACTTGATCGGCCCAGCCCACGGTCATCACCCGGTTCGGCCAGCTCAACTGTTCATCTGCCTGAATGATCTCGACCTCTTTCGGCAGATGCTGCGCCGGATACTGCGTCCCGCGCCCGGACAGCACCAGCGTCACGCTGATCCGGTTGGTGAGCAGCCAGGCGATCGAGAGGATGAGCGGCGTCGGCGCGGCATCGGCGGCGATCAGCAGCACGTTGCGCAGGGTGCGCCGATAGCGGAACGGCTGGCCAACGATGCCGAGCAAACTGACGGCCTGCCCCGGCTCGTAACGGAACGAGGCCGGCCGCTCAATTACCAGCTTGTTCGGGCTGACGGCCACCGGCCACCAGTGCTCGCGCAGATACGGATCCCAGCGCGCCGCCACCCGCGCCAGCACCGTTTGCCCCGGCTTCAATTCGTTCAGCGAGTCGTCGCAGGTCAGGTGCAGCCGCTGGTAATGCTCGTTCATCCGGCTGACGCGTTCGATGATGGCGGGCGTATCGTTCATGCGTGGTCGTTCACCGCGGTTCAGGCAGGATCACTGTTCCCCTATTGTACACGCTTTGCGCCCGGCCAGACGACGCGGCGACGGCCGCAGCCTGAACTCAGCGATCCGCTCTGGCGTTCTCATCAAGACGCGCTAAACTGATGCGGTGAAACCGGCTACCAGAAGCGCGCGAGCGCGCGCCGACTGAAAAACGCGCGCAGTGTAGCTAGATCGCAAAAAGCGAGCGCAGTCACATGCTGACGTTCTTCTGCCCGCACTGCTGGCAGCGCGTGCCAGAAACTGCCGACCAGTGCCCCCACTGCGGTTTCGACCTGCGGCAAACAGCACAATTATCCTATGATGAACAGCTTGTGCTGGCGCTGCGGCATTCGGTAACAGAATATCGCGTCACCGCGGCGCACATTCTAGGGCAACACGGAGCGGTGATCGCGCTGCCTGAATTTCAAAGGATCATTGAAACCGAGAACGACTACTATCTGCTCAGCGAAATTCTGCGCGCGCTCTTGAACATCCGTGATCCGCGAAGCGTAGAGCTGATGCGCCAGGCGGCCTATCACCGGTCTCGGTTAGTGGCCCAACTGGCACAGGCACTGCTCACGAGCATGATTGTTGAGCCAGACCGGTGAGCAAGCGCCAATGCGAGTTCATCGGGCGGCGCATCGGCGCCGGTTGGTATACTTGCTGACTTGCGCGGACAGCATTCTCGTTCAACCTTCAAGTCGGCTCATCGATGAGTCATTCTGGCAGAATCCATGCGCGCACGGTGTTAGCATACGATACTGAAATGAATGGATTGCTTGATCGCATCGAACAGGCGTTGGGCGCGCGCCCGCAGCAGCTCCTGGCGCTGGGCGGCGGCTGCATCGGCGAGGTATACCGAGCCCGGCTGCCGGACGGCACGGTCATCGTCGCCAAAATGGGCGGCGACGACGTCCGGCTGAGCATCGAAGGCTACATGCTGCGCTACCTGCGCCAGCACAGCGCCCTGCCTGTGCCGGAGGTGCTGTTCAGCGCCGATGATCTGCTGGTGATGACCTTCATCGAAGGCGACAGCCAGTTCGACGCCGCCGCCCAGGCGCATGCCGCCGAATTGGTGGCCAACCTGCACAGTGTGCGCGGCGCAGCCTACGGCCTGGAACGTGACACGCTCATCGGCGGCCTGCACCAGCCCAACCCACCGACTGACTCCTGGCTGGCGTTCTTCCGCGAGCACCGGCTGCTGTATATGGCCGGCGAGGCGCGGCAGGCGGGGCGGCTGCCGCCGCGTCTCTACGACCGGGTTGAGCGCCTGGCCGGGCGGCTGGATCGCTGGCTGCTGGAGCCCGAATACCCGTCGCTGATCCACGGCGACCTGTGGACGACCAACATCCTGGCGCGGGGCGGGCGCATCACCGGCTTCCTCGACCCGGCCATCTACTACGCGCACCCTGAGATCGAGCTGGCGTTCAGCACGCTGTTCAACACCTTCGGCGCGCCCTTCTTCCGCCGCTACCAAGAACTGCGGCCGCTCGCGCCTGGCTTCTTTGAGGAGCGCCGCGACCTGTACAACCTGTACCCGCTGCTGGTGCATGTGCGTCTGTTCGGGGGCGGCTACGTGGGAGCGGTTGAACGCATCCTGGAGCGGTTTGGGGCGTGACGCCCGCCGTACAGGAAAATGCAACGGCGAGGCCGAGACCGCTCCGCTGCGCTGCCAAGCGACCGGGCGCGCTACACCCGGGTGATGTAGGTATTCTCCGCCGTATTCACGCGGATGGTGTCGCCCACGTTGACGAACAGCGGCACTTGCACGACTAGGCCGGTCTCGGTGACGACCTTCTTCTGCGGGTTGTTGGCCGTGTCGCCTGCTACCGCCGCTTCTGCCTCGACCACTTTCAAATCCACTGTGTTCGGCAGCTCGTAGTCGATGATCTCGCCCTCGTAGCTGCTGAGCTTGAGCTCCAGGTTCTCCTTCAGATACAGGAAGTCATCCCCGAACACATCTTGGCGGATCTGCGGCTGCTCAAACGTGTCCAGATCCATGAAGGTGAGGAATTCGCCGTCGCTGTATAGATACTGAACGTTATGGTTTTCGACGCGAATATCCTGCACTGAGGTCCCGGAGTTGAATGTCATCTCGGTGGTCGCGCCGGTGCGCATGTTGCGGACCTTCACGCGGATGGTCGCGTTGCCGCGTCCAGGCTTGATATGCTGGTAGGTCAGCACCTTGTAAATCTGCCCGTCGAACAGAAACGTCGTGCCTTTGCGAAGTTGGTTTACGTCGATCATATGAACCCAAGCCGTCCTTCAATGACCAGGTTGAAACGCGCAGCAGTATAGCATAGGGTTTGAGAGCGCGGGTATGGGCGATTCTAGCTTTTGGTCTAGAGGAAGGCGCGAGCGGTGGCCATGCCCGGCAGGCTGTCGAGGAACTCACTGTTGGATTCGCTCTGGCGGAACTGGTTGATGAAGCGCTCGAACGCGCCCACCATACCCAGTTCAGGGTCCTCGCTCAGCCGCGCCAGCATGTTGCGCAGCGTGTACGCTCGCTGGAGCACATCCGGGCCGAGCAGCAGCTCTTCGCGCCGGGTGGAAGACTGTTCGATGTCGAACGCCGGGAAGATGCGGCGCTCCTGCAGCTTGCGGCTGAGCACCAGTTCCATGTTGCCCGTGCCTTTGAACTCCTCGTAGATCAGATCGTCCATCTTGCTGCCGGTGTTGACCAGACAGGTGGCGACGATCGTCAAGCTGCCGCCCTGCTCGATGTTGCGGCCCGCGCCGAAGATGCGCTTGGGCGGATGGATGGCCGATGGATCGAAACCGCCGCTGAGCGTGCGGCCGCTGCTGGGGACGACTAGGTTATAGGCGCGCGCCAGACGGGTGATGCTGTCGAGCATCAACACAACATGCTGCCGGCTTTCGACCAGGCGCTTGGCGCGGTTGATCGCCATCTCCGCCACCCGGACGTGATGCTGTACCGGATCGTCGAAAGTGGAAGCGATCACTTCGGCGTCTACCGAACGATCCATGTCGGTCACTTCTTCCGGCCGTTCGCCGATGAGCGCGATCATGAGGTGGACTTCAGGGTAATTCTGGCTGATAGCGTTGGCGATCTCTTTGAGGACGGTGGTCTTGCCAGCTTTCGGAGGCGACACGATCAGCCCGCGCTGGCCGCGGCCTATTGGCGCGAATAGATCGAGCAGGCGCGTCGAGAGGATGCGCGGGCTGGTCTCCAGCGTGTAGCGCTGGTTGGGATAGATAGGCGTCAGCTCTTCAAAGAAGGGACGGTTCTTAGCTTCTTCAGGGTTCAGCCCGTTGACGGCATCCACCCGCAGCAGCCCATAATACTTCTCGGAGTCTTTCGGGGCGCGTACCTGGCCGATGACCATGTCGCCCGTCCGCAGATTGAAACGCTTGATCTGCGTCTGGCTGACGTAGATATCGTTGGGTCCAGGCAGATACTTTTCAGCGCGCAGGAAACCGATGCCATCATCGACGATCTCCAGGATGCCGCCGCGCAGCTTGTAGCCTTGTCTCTCGGCGTTTTCGCGCAGCAGCGCCAGGATCAGCTCCTGCTTTTTGAGGCGGCTGTACCCGCTGATGCCCATGTCGCGGGCCATCTGGCGCAGCTCTTCCAGCGTTTTGGTCTCAAGTTGGGCAATGTCCATGCCAGGATACTCCAGGTGAATGATCAAAGTATCAATGAGCGGTGACCCCATGAAAACGCGATGCGGTTAGGCGTAGTACTGGCGGGGACCCGGCCATGTCACTTGATGCCAGACGGCTGTCCAGATCGCTTTTCAGGATTGCTGCTCGAAGGTGTTGGTTTACTGGGAAGAGATTGTGGTCTTTATTTATCAAGCAATATAGCATAATCTCTGAGGCTAGGCAAGGACGTAATTTGCGCTGGATGCATTCGGATTTTAGGGCGAACACGTAGGTTCGCCCCTACTGTACGATAAGGGGACGCGCCGTGGGTCATCCTGCATACATGCAGCGCCTTGCCTCCATTCCGAACGCACCCGTTCTATCTCATCACGCATCTATCGTGTTCGACGAGAATGATCGATAAACGCTGGCTCCTACAACTCGCTCGCCTGCCCATACGCCTGCCGCATGAGAATACGCTGCTGCTCGGCCTAGCGGTTCTGGTTGGCTTATTGACCGGCGCTAGTATACTGCTGTTTCACGCTGGCATTGAAGCATTCCATTGGCTGTTTCAGGAGACAATCGCGCATGATCTGCTCGGCCTACGGCTGGGCCGGTTAGGGATCGTCGTCAGCTTGGCGCTGGCTGGCGTGATCGTCGGCTGGATGATGGAGCGGTTCGTCGGCGCTGAACGCTATCATGGCCTGGCGGGCATCATCGAGGCGGTCGCGCTGGCGGGCGGCAGACTGCCCTACCGGCTGATGCCCGTCAAATCGCTGGCAGCCGCGCTGTCGCTTGGCGCTGGCGCGTCCGTCGGCCCAGAAGCGCCAAGCGTGGTGATCGGCGCTCACATCGGCTCGTTCTTCGGCCAGCGGCTGCGACTGTCTGATGAGCGGCTGCGGCTGCTGGTGACCGCGGGCGCTTCCAGCGCGATCGCTGCCGCATTCCGCGCCCCCATCGCCGGCGTCTTCTTCGGCGTCGAGGTCATTCTCAACGGTGAGTTCACCACGGGAGCCTTCAGCGTGGTCGTGTTAGCGGCAGTCGTCGCCTCGGCATTCACCCAGGCCGCCACTGACGCCACACCCGTTTTAGGACAGCTCAACTTCAGCCTGGGCCATCCGCTGGAGATCGTGTTCTATGCAGCGCTGGGGGCGCTGCTGGCTCCGGTCGCCGTGCTGTTCATCCACATGGTTCACTGGCAGCATCATGTGTGGTCACGACTGAAACTGACGCGGCCGCTGAAAGCTGGCTTGACCGGGGCACTGGTAGGATTGGCGGCGCTGGCTGCGCCGCAAATTATGGGTCCTGGGCGCGAGGTCATGGCCGACATCCTGGATGGACGCGTCGAATTCGCTGCCGCTGCGCTCATCGGCCTGGGTTTCGCCAAACTGTTCATGACGGCGGTCAGCATTGGCGGCGGCTTCGTCGGCGGCATCTTCGCCCCCACGCTGTTTGTAGGCACAGCGCTGGGCGGGGCGTTCGGGCTTTTGGTGACCGCCGCAGCACCCGCCAACATGGCGGGTGGAGCCCAGGCTTACGCCATCGCCGGCATGGCTGCGGTGATGGCCGGCGTCGTCCGCGCGCCGATCACGGGCATCTTGCTGGTGTTTGAGCTGACCAATGATTACCGACTGATCCTGCCGATCATGTTCACGACCGTCATCTGCGTCTACCTCACCGAACGTTTGGTTCCGGCGGGCATTGACACGCTGTCGCTGCTGCGTCAGGGCGTGCGGCTGCAGCAGGGGCGCGACGTGGACGTCATGCAGAGCATCACCGTCGGGGAAGTGATGACCACGCCTGCGCCCACCATCTCGCCATCTGCAACCTTGAGCGAACTGCGAGACAGCCTGCGCCAGCATCGCACGCGGACGCTGTGCGTTGTTCAGGCAGACGGCGAGCTGGTCGGCATCGTCAGTTTGAGCGACCTGCAGCGCGCCTACGACAACCACCCTGGCGATGATCTGACCGTGGGCGACATCTGCACGCGCGATGTGGTCACCGCCGCCGCGGACGATGTCTTGTGGACAGCCATCCGGAGCATGGGGATGCGCGATCTGAGCAGCCTGCCCGTGATGGCCGCCGGCGCAAAAACACCAGTTGGGCTGCTCACACGTTCCCAGGTGATGCAGGCGTACAATTTGGCGATCGCCCGCAAGCGCGAGGCGCAGAGCCGGGCCGAGGCGATTCGCCTGAACGCGCTCACCAGGGCTCATGTCATCGAACTCCACGTAGCCGCTAACTCTTGGGCGGCAGGTCGGCGCATCTGCGATATTGACTGGCCAACCGAAAGCGCCGTCGCATCGATTACGCGCCAGGGGCGTCTGATCGTGCCGCATGGCAGCACCCACTTGCTGGCCGGAGATGCGGTCACGCTGGTCGTCGCTCCTGACGCTGAACAGGCCGTGAAGCAGTTATTCGACCGGCGGCTGAACGATCCTCAAGGATGACCGGCGCGCCGCTTGCGCCTCAAGCCAACAGCGCCACGCGATGAGCGCCGGCGTCAGCAGCAGCCCCCACGCGACCACGTTGACCGCCAGCGTCAGCGCCATGCTCTGGCTCATCTCCATGCCGGCCTGCGTGTTCTGCGGGCTGGGGCCGATCACCACTGGATGGATGGTGTCCGGGCGCAGCCGTGTGACGATGGTCGTCACGACGACAGCCGCCATCAGCGCGACGCCCAACACGGCGGACACCTGCCGCCGGCGCTCGCCGTCCTCAAAACCCTGCCGCAGCACTAGATAGGCGACGCAGAGGAGCATCATGGCGGCCGAAGCGATCATGCGCGGGTCGCCCGTCCACCAGGTGTTCCAGGTCGGGCGCGCCCAGATCGAGCCCAGGCAGACGTTGATCAGGCTCATCACGAAGCCGACCTCGACCGCCGACAGCGCCAGGACATCCCACCGCTGCCGCCGCCGCAGCAGATACAGCAGGCTGCCGAGCGCCGCCGCGCCGAAGGCCGCGAACGCCCCGACGAACGACGACAGATGCACGTAAAACAGCCGCTGTACCTCTCCCTGGCGCACATCCTGGCCGGCATAGACCAGCGCCAGGATCACCCCGGCCAGCATCCCGACCGCCGCCAGCGCCGTCAGCGCCCACAGCGCCCGCGGCGGACGCGGACGCGCACACAGCGATGGTATGGCGGCGGACATAGATTGAGCGGCGCTCATGATGAGTTCTCCGACGCAGTCAGTTTGAAGCACAGACGTGATCCGTGCGTCTCGTCTAAGGCCGATTGACGATGATAGCCGGCTCGCCGGCTGCTGGCAAAAATGCACTTTTTTCACAATTTCTTCTGGCAGCGGCTGACAGCAGCTTGCTTATACTAGCGTTATGTGTTAAACAAAATTCAAACTTTCCCGCCTGATGAGTTTGAGGATCTCAACCTAATGTTGACCCACACGGCACAGCCGCTCGGCGGCGAAGTTTTCTTGCAGATGACTGATCGCCTGGGCAATCCAATCACGCTGACGTACAACGATTTGTGGATGCTGATCGTATGCCGCGCTTCGATGGAAGGCGACTGGGTACAGATGCGTCGCGCCGCGGGCGCAGTTGTAGATGGCCCCGCCAAACGCGAGCTGGCGCAGCGCCTGTGGGAGATAGAACAGATTTTAGGCAAGCTGCCCGAAATCCCGCGCGAAGTTCAAAGACGCCACCTACACCGGGCGCACGTGTGGTTCACGCGTCACGCCGTGCGTCATGACCGCCGCTGGTGACGGCAAGCGCCGCCGTCCCGCCTCGCGTCGCGCTGCCCTTGTTAAGTGAGCCGCGCCGCTCGCGGCGGACAGGGCGACCGACCCTCATTCCTTCAGCTTGCGTTTCAATTCCAGGTTATCGGGGTGCAAAGTCGCTAACCAGTCCCCTAGCAGGCCGGCGGCCAGATGGACGCCGGGGGTTGGGCGGGCATGGCCGAGCGTCCCCAGCTGGAGCGTGTATTCCCCCGGTTCAGGCCGGCGAGCCAGCGTGAAGGCGAAGTGCTGTTCGATGGTCGGCTCCTTGACGAACACTTCGAACAGCAGTTTATGCCGCCCCCGGTAAGCCTCCAGCAGGCTGATGTAGACCTGCCCAACTGTATGCTGCATTGGCGCGAACTGCGCCTGAATATCGTCCAGGGACAGCGGACTGCGAAAGACGATGTGCGGCATCGGCAGCTCCTGCACGGACGGCAGCGGCGGCGGCGGGACTGCCGTCCGCCGGTAGGCAAAATAATAACAGGGACGCCCTTCTCGCCGCGCTTTGCCCTCGTAACGCGTGAGGACGCGGCCGGGCAGGTCTTCCGCCCAGGCGGCTGGCAGCAGGTTCTCTAAGCCGGGGGTGTCGGCCAGCAGCGCGGCGCTCATCTCGGCGTATTCCCGAATGTCGGTCGCCAGGTAGAACCGACCGCCCGGCTGCAGCCGATTCACCACCGCGTCCAGGGTGTCGCGCTGCATCAGCCGCCGGTGACCGTGGCGCTTCTTGAACCAGGGATCAGGGAAATTGACGTGGATCTGCCACAGGCTGGCCGGCTCGAACAGATGGTGCAGCGCCGTCTCGGCGGTCGAGTGCACCACGCGCACGTTCGGCCAGCCCTCGCGGGCGATGCGTCTTTCCACGTGCGCCAGGCAGCGGTTGGCGATTTCCACCCCGATGATGTTGGTGTCCGGGTGCTGGCGCGCCAGATGCAGCAGAAACGCCCCGTAGCCGAAACCGATTTCCAGGATCAGCGGACGGCGCGCGCCGAACAGTGCTGCCCAATCCGTCGGCCAGGGCAGGGTCAAGCTGCTGAGTTTTTGCATGAACCGTCGTCGCCAATTGGGACAGAGCGGCCTCACACTGCCGGCGCGTCTTCCGGCTGCTGACGCGGCCGCCGCACCAGCCGGAACACTGGGTTCTGTCCCGACTCCAGGTGGTCAACCAGGCTGACCAGCAGGAAGCCGGCGGCGCACAGCGCCAGCGCGATCACAAATTCCGGCGCGGCCAGATCGGGCATGAAGTTGACGCGCACCGGCTCGGCAGCGCCCCCCACCATCACCGTGGTCACCTGCTGCCACGGCCAGACGGCGCGCAGCGAGCCGAGCACGAAACCGATCAGCGCCGCGATCGTAGTCTGTGGAAAGCGCCCCAGCAGCCAGCTCAACACGCGAGAAAAAAGCGCGATGCCGGCCACACAGCCCAAGCCGAGCGCGATCAGCGGCGGCAGATCGAACTGCTTGACCGCATTCAGCACGTACTCGTACTGACCGAGGATGAGCAGGATCGATGAGCCGGAGATGCCGGGCAGGATCATGGCCATGATAGCGAAGAAGCCGCTGACGAACAGCGTCAGCAGATCATGCGAGCCTTCAGCCGGGACCAGGCCGACGATGGTGAATGACGCCAGGCCGCCCGCCAGTAGCGCCAGCAGGCTGACGAGCGACCAGTTCTTCAGTTTGGCGGCGACGGCGGTGGCCGACGCCAGCACCAGACCGAAGAAGAACGCGAACAGGTACACGCGCTGGTTCTCCATGAGATAGCTCACCAGCCGCGCCAGCGACAGCACCGCCGTCAGGATGCCCAGCCCCAGCGTGATCAGAAAGCGCCAGGGAACCTGCTCAATGACGCCTTTGAAGTCTAGCCGGAGCGCCTTCTTGAGCAGGTCGAAGTTGAACGACTTGATGGCATTGAGCAAATCGGTATAGATGCCGCGCACGAACGCCACCGTCCCGCCAGAGACGCCGGGGACGGTATCGGCAGCGCCCATGCCCATGCCGGTTAGGTACAGAGCGAGGTACTGGCGAAACGTTTTCGGTTGTCGAGTGTGCTGGTGCATAGGACTCCCTTGTGGTAAGCCTTTCATTCCACCATCGAGCGCCTTCAAAATACGAGAGCAGGCGATCAGTCTGCCCCCGATCAATTAGGATCAGGCGCTGCGCAGGCTGTTCAGCGCGATTGAGCCAAGATGAATGTCAAAACGCCAGCCTGTCCAGCGCGCCCGGTTCAGCAGCGCTAGGCCGCGCTCCCGCTCGTTTGGCAACCTACGATAGGCAGACGACGCTCTGAAAAGCGCTGCCGCCCGTATTTTGATTCCAACATAATCGCCCTTACGAAAGGCTATCACGGCTGGCGTTTTTCATAAGATTTAGCGCAGGAAACCACCTGCTTTAGCGGGTGGATGAATGCGCTTTTCCTCCTTTCAGACTACAATCCCAACGATGGAAGAAAACCAGAGGGTCTAGCCTCAAAGCCTTGAAATACCAAAGTATGAAACT
>CALAJK010000030.1 GCA_937922795.1 uncultured Anaerolineae bacterium | reverse complement strand
GCATCCTCTCGATCATGGAGGAGGCGCGGCGCGGCGCGGCTGGCCTGGCGCTGGAGAACAATGCCCTCACAGTGCCCTCCGATAAGACGGTGGTGGAAGGGCAGCCGTGGTTTGAGGTGTGGAAACGACCGCTGCCGCGTTCTGACCAGCGGGGTTGGTTCAACGTCATGATCTGCAGCACCCGCGCCCGGCTGAATGAGGTGGGCGGCTCAGGCACTTACCACCAGGTCGTGCTGCCGGGCGGCACTACGCCAGTCACCAGCCGCTTCGTCACTTATCTGGGCGACCAGCAGCTCCAGGACTACAACGGCAATGGTTTGAATCCGCCTTCGCCAGCTTGTCTGCTCAACGAGATTCCAACGGATAGCGATATCAGCGCTGGCGCGCTCAACAATGCGGGCAAGCCCTGGCTCGACCCAGGCGGTCCGGCGGACAGCGTCAGCATCGTCGTCACCTTCAATCATCCACTCATCACGCCGCTGGGGCTGGCCCCGTTCATCCAGATGCAGGCGCGCCGTACCGCCATCGTCGAGTCGTTCCGCGCCGCCCGCGCCGTCAGCGCTATCAATAACCCTGGTGCGGCCAACCCAGCCTTTGACACCCCCACGTTCACGCCGACGTTCACGCCGTCGGTGACGCCGACTCCCACGGCGACGGGCACCAGCACGCCGCGGCCGACCAATACGCCCAGCAGCACGCCGTATCCGCCGTTCTCCTGCAACTTGATCGAAGCGACATTGCCGCGGATCACGGGCAACACGATCTCAATCCAGATCCGTAACAACAACCTGGAGTCGACGTTCCTGACGCGGGTGGTTTATCGCTGGCGGGCGATCCCAAGCTTCCCTGGCATGTTCGCGTCGGATCTATCGCTGAACGGCATCCCACATTGGCGCGGCGAGAAGAGCAGCCCAACTTTCGTGGACACGAATGCCGACCCGTCGAACCCGCCGTTCACCAGCGTCTCGGAGCTGGATCGCACGATCGCCGGATTTGACACGGGCGACTGGACGGCGCTGATGGGCAACGGCCCGCAGTTCCTGCAGCAGTACATGACGCCCAACGACCTGGCCGGCACGACTTTCTATCTGTTCAATCCGCGCGGTCCGGTATGCGAGGTTTCGCTGACCCTGCCGACGCCGACGCCGAATCCCAATCCAGACCAACCGACGCCGACATTCACGCCCACGTTTACGCCTGACTGCGCGTCGGCCAACCTGAGAGTGCGCTTCGTCCGGTTCGAGCAGTACGGCATCGTCCGGCTGGAAGTGCTGAACTATAGCAATCAGGTGGCGCCCTTCACCAACTTCAGCATCGTCTGGCCGCAGCGCTGGCCAGGGATCCTCACGCTGGATCGGGTGACAACGGTTGCGCCGCTGGGGCAGACCGGCAGCGTCACGGTTTGGGAGTCGAACAGCCCGACGCAAGACGCTAATCCGCCGACCGTGGGTAAAAGCGAAGGTCGCTGGGTGCGCGACTACATTTTCAGCCCGGCCATCGGCCCAGGCAACCCCAGCATCACGCCGCTGCTGCTGGATTTCGGCGGCGTCGCTTCGCCCCTGTCGGCGCTCGGCATCCAGCCGAACGAGTTCAATGGGTCGTGGTTTGAGATCTACTGCGGCAGGCCTGGCTCATCCTTTGGCGGTGGCGGCGGCGGAGAGACGGGGCGGATCGTCCTGTCTGAAATCCCGACGCCCGTGCCCACCAACACGCCGGGGCCGACGCGCACGCCGGGGCCGACGTTCACGCCATCGCGGACGCCTACGCCGCAGACGCCGACCCTGACCTTCACCCCAGGGCCGACGCGCACACCATCGCGGACGCCGCTGCCGACCAACACGCCGTCTCCTGTGCCGCCGTCGCCGCTGCCGACGATCCCGGATACGGGTCCGGCGGACTAAGCGATCCTGAGCAGCAAATCAAAGCCCCGGCTGGATCAAGCATAAGGCCGGGGCTTTTCTTTTGACGCTTCTGGCGACTGGTCGCAATATGTCACTGGCTGGCGAGCGCACAGCCTTGCCGCCTAATCGCAGGTGTGGGCGGTAGGGTTTAGACTGTGATGCCGGCTCGCGCCAGTTTGAGCTCGATTTGCTCGCGTGTTTCGCGGAAAGATATCTCCAGGTAGGGGAAGCCTAACCAGGCGTTCATCAGGCCGAAAATCGCCCCGGTGAGCACGCGGAAGAAGGGCGTGGTTTCACGCGGCGGCCACCAGTTGAACGGCGGGTAGCCGAACATCTGGCTGAAGCCATCAATGCCGATGGGTAGCAGTCCCAACCAGATGTACAGCCAGATGGGCACAGGCCGGATGCGGCGGCGGGCGCGGCTGTAGAGCAGGCCGCCGACGAACAGCGCCGTATAGATGGAGATATCGCGTTCGCACAGCGTGAGCTTGTAACCCATCTGCGCGTTGCCGATGAAGTCGCGCGCCATGAATTGAAATCCTGGCGTGAAGGCATACAGGTCGCCGACCGGTCCGCCCAGCGGATGCGACTGGTTGGGCGCGAATTCTGGCAGGTCAGCGGCGTAAGCCTCGAACGGTTTAAGCGTAGTGCCGGTATTGTAGCGGGGATAGACGGGCTGCTCGCCGTACAGGAAAAAGGATCGGAAAGCGAACTGGTGGCAGAAAGGACTGTACAGTGTGTACAGCGCCCGCCCTGGTCCCTCTAGTCCCAGGCGCATGAGAGTGGGCGCCACCCAGGGCAGGGCAGCATAGATGCCGATGGCCGTCAGCGCTACGCGCAGCCAGTTGCGCGCCAATCGCAGCAACCAAATATTCAGCCGCAGCCCCAGGCTGCTGCGCTTGCGGGTCATAGCGAGCCTTTCTGACGAGTAGGTTGGGCGATCGCGCTACCATTATGCGATTATCGCCTTAACCGGTCAAATAAGGAAGTAGGGCTGCGTGCAGGGCGGCGGCGCTGGCCGGACCGTAGATGATGTGCGTGATGATGCCGTTAGGGGCGATGATGAAGGTCGAGGGTTGGCCTCGCAGATGGTAGCGTGCGGCCGTCGTCCCCTGTTCATCTAGCACCACGTCAAAAGTGAGGCCGAGCGCTTCAACCCATTCCCGCGCCTTTTCAGGCCGTTCGCCTAGGTTGACTGCCACGATGCGCAGACCGCGCGGTTGGAGCGCCGCGTAAAGCTCCTGGAGCTCTGGCAGCTCCAAGCGGCATGGGCCGCACCACGTAGCCCAGAAGTTGAGCACCACCGGGCTGCCTCGCAGATTAGCCAGGCGAAACTCGGCGCCGGTGAGCGCCGGGGCAGTGAACGAGGGCGCCAGCGCGCCGATCTCTGGCCCCACCGGCGCGCCGGCCGTTGTCACGCGCCCGGTGAAAAAGGCGCGCTCCGGCAGGCCGGCCTGGGCGATGATCGCCAGCGCGCTGAGAAGACATATGGCAGACAGCAGCAGCCAGGGGCGCCGCACCGGTCGGAGCACCGCGTTTGAAGTCAGGACGCCAGCGCGCTGTCCACCGCCTGAGCAATTTGCTCAGCGGTCATCGCGCCGAAGAACCGCGCTAAGATGACGCCGTCGCGCCCGATGAGCAGGCTGGTCGGATACTGGTTGATGCCGTACCGGGTTTGGACTTCGCCGCGCTCATCCATCACCAGTGGGAAGGTCAGCTTCAGCCCCTTGCGAAAGTTTTGGACGGTTTCTGCCGCCTCGCCGTAGTTGACGGCGACGACGCTGAAGCCCTGGTCGCCGTAGCGCGCGTAAGCCGCCTGAAATTCGGGCATTTCCAGCCGGCACGGGCCGCACCAGCTGGCCCAGAAGTTGAGCAGCACCACCTGCCCGCGCAGGTCAGACAGTTTGATCGGATCGCCGGAGTCGGTGACAGAAACGAAATCTGGCGCGATCTGGCCGACTTCCAAACCTTCGGCGGCGCTCAGGGCGGCAACGCTGGTGATCGTATTCAGCGAAGCATCGCCCTCCGGCGCCATAGTGGGGGCTGCATCCTGGCCGGTGAGCGCGTTGATCACGCGCTCCTCGACGCTGATGGCGACCTCAGCGTACTGGCCGCTGAGATAGGCGCTGAGACTTTGCAGCGTGCCGGTGGCGACCAGCAGGCCGATGAGCACCAGGAAAGCGCCGCTGGCCAGCTCGATCTTGCGCATGTGGCGCTGCAGCCGCCGCAGAAGATTTTGGGCGCTGTCCAGCAGCGCGGCCGTGAGCACGAAGGGGATGCCCAGCCCCAACGAGTACGCGGCCAGAAGCGGCGCGGCGCGAACGACATCGCCCGTATTGGCGGCCAGCGTCAGCACAGCGCCGTACACTGGGCCGATGCACGGCGTCCAGCCGGCGGCGAAAACCACCCCCATGATGGCCGAGCCGCTGAGGCCTTGCTGGCCGCGGGCGGTCATCTGGCGGCGCGTGTCGGTATACAGCGCAGTCTGCACGGTCTGAATCGTGCTCGACCAGAAACGCCCCGGCGCGATGAGCGCGCCCCCTAGGATGATCCACAGCAGGAAGCCGGTCAGCGCCGCCAGCGCGATCAACGTCGGCCAGTGCAGGGTGGTGACTGTGCCGGCTGTGGTTGTCAGGGTGGTGTTCAAGGCGGGCAGCAGCACGCCGGTGAAGCCCCACAGGATGAGCGCCGCTCCGGCCAGGGCGATTAGGGGCGTGGTCAGCGGCGAGCTGAGCAGATGAGGGCGCGCTTGCAGCCAGTTGAATACTGACGGCAGCACACCCATGAAATGCAGACCGAGAAAGATGACGACAACGCCGCCGATGCGCCCGATCATGCCCGTCACTAGATTGATGTTCTGGCCACCGATTTGTTGGATGAGCGCCGTCGAGAATAACCCGATGACCACGAAGACGAAGGTGAAGCCGCCTACGAAAGCCAGGCTGTGGAGCACAGTCGCGAAACGTGCGCTCGTCGTGGGGCGCAGGACAGCTTGGCCGCCCGCGTTGAGCTGCGCTGAGATGGTATTGGCTACGCGCCCGCCCATGTAGCTGATATAAGCCGGCACGAGCGGTAGGACGCAGGGGGAAATGAATGAGATCAGTCCGGCGATCAGTGCCAGACCTATCGTCAAATTCTCTGGATTCACGCCATTGTTCTCCTGCTAAACGTTCAATTTTCAGAATAGCTGGGCTGGAACGATCTTTCGTGAGTCTTCAATGAGCATTTCATCTCATCAGTATCGGGGCATCGGTTTCCAGCGCAGCGTACAACCACTCGGCTGCTATGGGCGGAAGCTGCACCGCCGGACCGGGCACGGCGGTTGAACGCCCGAACTGATTGTGCCAATAGGCGCCGACCAATTCGCCGCCTTCGAACTGGATCACCCAGGGGACGCCATGCAGCCGGCCAGACGGCTCTGCCAGCGACAGGCTCAGCGCTGTCTGCCGGCCTATGATCTGATAGCTGCCCGGCTGGCAGTCGTTCCCCAGCGAGCAGGGGGATTGAAGGAGCAGGCGATCAGCTCCCCAGGCTAGAAGCTGTCGCTGGTCTAAACGGACTTCCACGGCGACGACGCGCTCATCGGCGCGGGCAGCCGCCGGCTGCCAATTGACAGCTTGCGACCAGCCGAGCAAGCTGCCATCCTCAGCGGCGATGCCGTACCAGGCGGACGGGCTGTCCGGCAGATAGTCAATGACGCGCGCGACCCCGCCGTGGCCGATCCGGGCGATCTGAGGCGCGTTGGCGGCGCAAAACTGGCGCACGGCTGCGACTGGCCCGGCCACTTCCGCCCAGAAGGGCTCGTGTATGGCGGGCGGCTGGGGATTGGGCTGGTAGGGTTTCATCGGTTGAATATGCTGGCGTTCTGTATAGCCGTGTTCCAGACGATACCATTCGCCGTAGGCGCTGAGCGCCGGCGTGATGCTGTCTGGCCACAGCCGTCCGAGCGTTGGGGCTGCAGCCGATGGAAATGCCCTCACCGGCGCGCCGACTAGCGCACGTCCATGCACTTGCTGAACAGCCGGTGTGTGGTCAAAGAGGTGGATGGACGACAGTTGACTGCCGACGAAGGCGATGCCGGTGAGCTGTAAGAACTGTCGGCGAGAAATCGGATTCAAGGCAGTCCCTCAGCGCAGCGTCAGGCGATAACGCGCAGGATGACAGACGGATAGTCGGGCAGGCCCCCGGGAAATGCGGCGGGCGCGGATGGGACAGATGCACGGCCTGCCTCGTCGAAGGCGCGCACACGGGCTGCATACTGGCCGGGCGCCGGCGGCGTCCAGCGCGACTGCCAGACCGACCAGCAGCCCTGGGCATAGCGCTCAAAAGGCACTGGCTGCCAATCGCCGTCGTCTATGCTGATCTCGACGCGGTCGAGTGAGCGCCGCCCGGCGTAGGCGATGCCTACCAGGATGATCTCGCCGTGCAGGGTGTCCGCCGCGTGTGGGTGAAGTATGGCGGCCATCGGCAGCGGCTCGCCGTCAGCGGGCCATCCTTGGGCTTCCCAGTGCCCGCTCAGCGGCGTATCAGCCGCCTCAATGCGCCGGATCCATTTCGGCTGTTTGTAACCATAGACGCCAGGCACGATCAGCCGCGCCGGAAAACCATGCGCCGCCGGCAGGGGATCGCCGTTCATGCGGTAGGCGATCACGGCTCCGAAGAGCTGAGAGCGGCTGAGCGACACAGCGTAACCATCGGCGGCGATGAAGTGGATATACTGGCCATGGACGCCCGCCGTCTCCAACAGTTGCTCCAAAGAGGCGCCTTCCCAAAGGGCAGTACCGATGAGCGGATGGTTGGGATGACTGCCCGCGCACAGCAGCGTGGCCGGCAGCGATGCCGCTGGCAGCGCCAGCAGGTCGGCTTGGCTCAGTTTCAGGCTGCTCCCTCGGCCGCTGATCGTCAGCTTCCAGTCGGCGGCGGAAAGTTGAGGGACGCCGTAGAGCTGCTGGCGATAAAACTGCGAGATGGGCGTCAGCGGTTCGAAGGGCAGCGAACGGTCAGGACTGCCGGTGTTGTCTGGCGGCTGGTCATCTAACCAGATCCCCAGGCGTTTCAGAAACGTCCGGCGTGAAAGCTCAGTTGGTTTTGTGGACAATAATCGTCACCTCGCCCGCATGTCTGCGGGTCAATGCGCGTTCATCTCCGTATTATAGCCTGAACCAGCGGATGCGCTTCAAGCGGCAGTTTGGCGGCGTAGGTCAACAGGCGGGGAAAAACTGACGTGAATAATGAACGGACGTTCTGACGATAGAAAACAAATGCCGGGCATTCTATCCCGGCAGCAGGTGCAGGTTAGCCCGCGCTGTGAGCTTTTCGAGAACAGTCAGCGGCGGGCGAGGGCGGCCTCTAGACAGCGAGCGCCATTCGTGCCGACGATCGTCCCGTGGCGTGTGCCGGCCGGGATGAAGATGTGATCGCCTGGGCGCAAAATCAGCCGCTGGTTGTTGTCAGGAAGGGTGATTTCAACCGAGCCTTCGACCACGTATAGGATCTTATTATAGCCGTGGCTGCGCACACCGTAGCGGTAGTTCGGGGTGTTGAACCACATGTAGGGGCGCAAACCGTCTTTTTTCATCTGGCGGGTGATCGAGGACAGGGTGGGGTGTTCGCTGCCGTTCCAACGGGTGAGCTGGACGGTGGATTGATGGATGCTCATGAGTCTCAAAGACCCCCTTCGGATAAGTCAACTGCCGTGAGCGCCAGCCCGCGCCGGTCGCCTAGGCCTGGGCATTCGGGCTCATAACAATTATTAGTCCATATATGTCAGGGCGGGCTGGCCACAACGCGTGAATTCTACCGCAAGCAAACTCGCTTGCGCAAGAGCCAGCATGGTTCGTGAATGTAGCGGATCTGACCCTGATGATCCACGTACTGCCACCGTCCCTCATCCTGCCCGACTACCTGGTATCCTAAACGCTCGTATAGTTGTTGGGCTCGTGGGTTGTCTTTCGATACGGCGATTGTCGCCCACGGCAGCCCGCGATCGCGGATGAGCGCTTCAGCCGTCAGCAGCAGTTGGGTGCCGATGCCATAGCCGCGGAACATCTCCATGACCCGGAAGGCATACAGGTAACCACGGCCTTCCATGTCATCGCGGAAAGGTTCCGGCGCCAGAAACTGAATGAAAATGTGGCCGATTGGAAAATTATTGCTGTCGGCGATCAGCATACAGCGTTTACCGCGCTGCTGCTCCTGGAAGGCGCGGTGGAACAGGTTGCGAAAATGCGCGTACTGGCCATACCACTCCAATTTCGGTAGATCGTCAGGAGTGGCGGGGCGCAGCGTGATGGCGATGGGAATGGTCAGGCAGTGAGGTTCAAGCGCGGTCATGGCATGCGCGTTCCTGATCCAGAATGGTCTGCAGCAGTCGCTCTTCGCCCGCTTCATCTGTAACTTCGCCATCCAGCCGCGCCGCCCGTAGGCGCGACAAGATAGCGGTATAGCAGGGGCCAGGTTTCAGGCCGCGTTCCCGCAGCCTATGGCCGTTGATGGCCGGCTGAATATGCTGCCATTCGAGGACGTAGCGCTGCAAGCGGTCGCGCAGGATGCGATCTTCGCTCAGCAGCCAGGCCGTCAAAAGCGCCATAGGCGTGAACGCGCTCAGGTTGTTCACCACCTGACTGGGGCGCTGTGATAGTCCAGCGAGCGATACGGCCTGGGCGGTCAACCGCGCTGCCCCGGCCAGCGATTGCGCCATCCGCCGTCCGAACATCAAGCGGGCGACCACGCCGGCCAGCCGCGCCTCGCCCAGATGGGCGGCTAGCACATGCCAGTAGAGGATCGTCTGATCGAAGTCGGGCATCGGCCAGGGCAGTTCAACCTGATCGCGAACGGCCTGGAACGCTGTGACCAGCGATTCAGAAATGCGAAAATCCGGATGGATGGCCGCCAAGGCGCCGCGCTGCTGCAAGCTGAGCAGCCCCCGTTCAGGTTCAATCTCGCGCAGCAGCAGCGTCAGTTCGTTTCGCAGCCGTTCGCCGGTGATGCGCCCCAACATGGGCAGGGCGCTGGCGATCAGCTCATCGGTGCGCGGCTCAATCTGGAACCCCAGGCGCTGTTCGAACCGCACGGCCCGCAGGATGCGCGTGGGATCGTCCACGAAACTCAAACTGTGCAGCGCCCGGATAAGGCCGGCGCGCAAATCGTTCAGCCCGCCGTAATGATCGAGGATGCGCCCCATATTCGCCGACGGGCTGAGCTGCACCGCCAGCGTGTTGATGGTGAAGTCGCGCCGCTGCAAGTCGAGTTTGATCGAGCTGTTGTACACCGTTGGTAGGGCGGTCGGATGTTCGTAGAATTCGTTGCGAGCGGTGGCAAAGTCTACGTGATCCGGCAGCAGGCGCGGTTCTGCGCCGAAATGGGCGGCAGTTTCTTCCGTCAGCCGCCATTTGGCTGTTCCAAACGGGCGGAAGCTGCTCACCCGCCCGCCAAAACGCCCCTGAAGCGCGTGAGCCAGCGCGATGGCGTCGCCCTCGACCACAAAATCGATATCCAGATTGCGGCGGTAGAGGAGTAGATCGCGCACGATCCCACCAACCAGGTATAGATGAACGCCGGTCATTTGAGCCTGGTCTGCCACTGCGCTGATGAGGCTGGCGGCGGCGCGCCCCAGCACCGTCTCGATCTGAAAAGCGGATACTGTTTGTTCGGGAGTCGTGGCCGGTGGGTGAACCTGCGCCCAGTGTTTGATCAGATCGGTGCGCGTGACGATGCCGAGCAGCCGTTCGTGCTCATCCACAACGGGGATTTGTCCCCAGCCGCTCTCAACCATGCGCTGTTCGAGCAGCAGTACGGAATCCTCTGGGCGTACCGTCACCGTCCCACTCGTCATGATTTCGCGTACGGTCAGATGTCCCAGACCGTGCTCTGCCGCCCGATCAGCATCGCGGCGGGTGAGCAAGCCGACCACGCGTCCGGCCTCAACGACCGGGTAGCCTTCGTGGCCGATGCGGCGAATCTGGTGGATGACATCATCTACGCGCTGCCGCGCCTCGACAGTTTGGGCGCCGTATGACATCAACTCGGCCACACGGGTGATCGGCTGGATGCGCGCCGCTGCCTCCTGCCATACCTGGCTGACGACTTCAGGCAGCGTCAAGTCGTAGATCGTCGCCGCCGCCGCCCGGCTGTGACCGCCGCCGCCGAAGCGCCGCGCGATCTCGCCGACATCAAGCGCGTCTACGGTTGAGCGGCACACCAACTGGATGCTGCCAGGCATCTGCACCGTCACAAACAGGGCAGCAGGGTCGAGCATGTCGCGCAGCCGATGAGCGACAGTGTTGATTTCAGCGATGTACGTTTCAACCTGCGCGGCAGCGACCGCGACAATGAAACCTTCGATGCTGCGGCTGTCGCAGGCGCGCAGCAGCGTCTCCAGCAGCGCCTGCTGTTCGTCGCTCAGGGGATGCGCTAGGAAGCGGCGGACAGTATCCAGCGCCGCGCCCTGATCGAGCAGCCAGGCTGCCGCGTTCAAATCGCGCGAGGTAGTCGTGCCGTACGTGAGCGAGCCGGTATCTTCGTAAATCCCCAGCATCAGCAGCGTGGCCTCTAATGGCGAGATCCGGATGCGCCGTTCGCGGAGCTGTTCGACCAGCAGCGTGGTGGCGGCCCCGGTAGTCTCGCCGCTGAAGGTCGCGTGTTCTGGCAGGTCGCGCGACAGCGGGTGGTGGTCAATGAAGTGGGTCGGCAGATCAAGCGACAGGCCGCGCAGGCGTACCGGCCGCTGCGTGTCCACGACGATCAGCCGCTGCGCGCCGCCGGCGCGGAAATCTTGCTGCGGCAGGAAGGGCAGCCCGTTCTGATAGAGTGTGAGGAAGCGCGCCACATTTTGGTTCAGCCGCTCCGGCAGCACCGGCAGCGAACCCGGATGGAGTTTGTAAGCCGCCAGCATGGCCGCCACAGCGTCGAAGTCCGCATTTTCATGCGTGACGATGATATCCACGCGCTCGCCGCCCGTCTCTGTCGCCTTCCGCTGACGCATTATACTCCGCGGTCAGCGGTCTGCCAGCGGCCAACCGCCCGCGGTAAAGGTGAGGTTCAGCCCCGGCGCCGCCAGATAGCTGACCGGAAGGGCGAAAACTTCTAGCACCCGTTCTGAACCAACCAGCGTTTCCCAGCGCTGGCGTTCTGGTGACGTGCGCCACAAGACGAGCGCCAGCGGCGTCTGCCCAGCGATCAGCGAGGTCGTCACTTCCGTATCTGACAGGGTTCGCGCTTGCAGGTTGATGTTCAGATCGGCCAGGGCAGCCGTCAGCCACTGTGCGCCAGGGGCGGCTGCCGCCAGCGGCGCGTCGAAGCCGTCCGGCCAGCCCAGATTGGCGATTTGGGCGCGCAGCGCCGACCGCGCAACAGCCGCGCGCGGTTCGAGGATGGCGCCGGGCAGGTCGCTATCCGCCGTCCCGTTCAGCAGGCTCAGACTCTGGTCAATGAATGTGACCATCGCCGGATCGTCAAAAGGGGGTGTTTGAGCGATCACCAGAGCGATGTGAGTCAGCGCCGGGCCGCGCGTTCCGCCGGGCAGGTCGCCGTAGCCGGCGATGATGTCGTACCGGACGCCCACATCGTCAGGGTTCACCGGGGTAGTCAGTTGTTCAACCTGGGCAGACGCCTGAATCTGTTCGAGATCGGGCAGCCAGCCGGCGACATTCGGGGCGAGCGCGTAACGCAGCGGTCTGCCGTCCCCGGCGGTGTTGTCGGGCGATACGTCCACCGGCGCGGTCGTGGCTGCGGCCACCGGGGGAGTTTCCTCATCGGGGATGTCAACCGGAAATGGCGTCGGCGCCGGGCCGCAGGCAGCGCTCCCCAGCGCCAGTAGCGCGACTAGAGCTGTCAGGCAGCGCCGGGGGTTCACAGCCCGGCAACCATCGCTCAGCATTAAGCGCCTTCGGGCAGCCACGGGCCGACCAACCCGCGCTGCCACATGCTGGTGGAAGTCGCTGCGTTGAAGAAGCTGAGGATGGAGAACGCGATCGCCGCGCTGCGGTCATCGCGTCCGCGCAGCAGCGAGAACAGCCCCGGCATGATGATCACCAGCCACGACATGTAGATGAAATAGACGGCGGTGCGAGCGGTGCGCAGACCTTGCAGCGTCATCACCAGGCCGATGATGGCCACGACCAGCGCCAGCAGCGCGCTTGTGAACACCGCGCCCCAGTAGTTGCCGGAGATGGACTGGCCGCGGGCAGCCATCACTGCCGCCCAGATGCCGAGCGCCACCGAATACAGGATATGCGTGTTGAACAGCACCGCGTGTATATCGTTGAGTCCCATGCTTTTAATTCGCTACCCGATCGTACTTAGGTAGAGTGAAGATGAAGGTTGCACCTTCGTTCAAGCGGCTTTTGACGGTAATGCGACCGCCGTGACCTTCGATGATCGCTTTGGCGATCGCCAACCCCAGTCCTGTGCCGCCAAAACGTCGAGTGGACCCGCCATCTACCTGATAGAAGCGTCGGAAGATGCGCTGGTGTTCTGAAGGGTCAATGCCGATGCCGTAGTCTCGCACGGATACCTGAACCAGCGGGCCGCCGATATCCTGGACGACGATGTCAACGGCCTCGCCGCCCGCTCCAAATTTGAGCGCGTTGTCGAGTATCTTTTCGAAAGCTTCGCTGATGGAGATCGGATCGGCCAGAACCGGCGCTAGGGCGGGCGGGAAAGCTGTTCTGATCGCTAGGCCGATCTCTTTCGCATGCGGCTCATAGCGAGCGATGACTTCCGCCAGCACTGTGGGCAAGTCCACTGCCTGACGGTTGAAGGTGGGGGTCTCCAGCGCCCGCACTGAGACGATATCATTCACCAGGTCGGCCAGTTTCTGCGCCTTGAGCGTGATCTCGCGCAGCGCTTCCACCTGCTGGGGATTGACTTCGCCAAATTCGCCTTCGGCCATCAGACTGGCGTAACCCAGCACCGAGATCAGCGGCGTGCGCAGCTCGTGGGAAACATTTTGGATGAACTCATCCTTGGCCTGGTCGGCTTCCTGAAGTTCTTTATAGGCGCTTTCCAGCGCTTTGGCGCGGCTCTCCAGCGATTGATAGAGGCGTGCGTTTTCGGCGGCGCTGCTCACCACGTTGGCGATGCCCTGCGCCAGCCGGATTTCGTCGAAGTCGAACAGCCGGCCGTCCCGGTCGAGCAGCTTGACGATGCCGATGGCCGTCCCGCGTTCGACCAACGGCACCATCAGGCAAGAACGACCGCCGCGGCTGGCGATCCATTCGTATTCTTCCGGATCGGTCTCCAGCATGTTCAGCGTCACCACGTACTCCATCTTGTGCTGGATGACGGACTGCATGGTCGGGTAGCGTTCAATCGGGAAGGCCAGGCGCTGACGGTTCGTCCACTCGGCGAATCCCTGCTCGCGGATGATGCGGGTGTAATCGTCGCCCGGCGTCCACACGTGTACGCTGACCCAACTGGTCTGGCCGACGACTAGCAGTTGTTCAGTCAGCCGATTGAGCGCCGCCTCGTCGGTGTCCAGCGTTTCTCCTGGACGCAAACCTTCGACCCAGGTCTGAGCCAAGGCGCTGACTAGTTGGGCGTCGGGGTCAGTGTAGGGTTCTCGTCCTTGCATGGCGTACAGATTGATGACGCCTACTACCCGTCCGGCGATCCAAACCGGCACTGCCAGCACCGACGCCATGCCGATCGCCTCCAGATGCGCCCGATTCTCCGGCGGCAGATGCGGATCCTGGAGCGACGCGACCATCGCCACGCCGCTGGTCAAAGAGGTCCGGTTCAGCGGGTCAGCCGCCAGCGCTCGCCAGGGCGCGTCAGCCGCTGACCAACTCAGATCGCACACTTCGGCCAGCAGTTCCAGCCGGCTGTGAGGGGCATTCCAGAACATGATGGTGCAGCGCGCTGCATCCAGCCCGTGCGCCAGGCTGCGGACAATGCTCTCCAGCACCTCAGCGAACTGCAGCGTGGACGATGCCGCAGCGCTGGCGTTCAACATGGTTGCCAGCTCACGCACGCGCCGCTGGGTTTCATCGAATAAACGAGCATTGATGATCGAAATGGCGGCCGAGCCGGCCATGCTCTCCAGCAGGTGTACATCGTTCTCGTCAAAGAAACCGTCATTGAGTTTATTGACAACTTCGACGACGCCGATCACTTTGTCAGCGGTGATGAGCGGCACTGCGATGAGCGAGCGTGTGCTCATGCCGGTTTGGTCGTCTACTCCCCGGTAAAAACGCGGATCCTGTGAAGTATCTGCCACCAACTGCGACCGCGCTTCGCGCGCCACCCACCCGGCGATGCCTTCACCGACGGGCACGCGCATCCCATGCAGGATGTCGGCGCCAGAGCCGACGGCGGCCACCACGATCAGTTCATTGGGGTTTTCTTTGTTGAATAGAAACAGCGACGCTCCCTGGGCTTCGACGACATCCATGGCGGCGTCAAGGATGTTGCGCAGCGTCTCGTGCAGCGAGAGATTCGAAGCGATGACATGCGCCGCGCGGTTGAGCGCTAGCAGCCGATTGGTCTGGCGTTCGAGTTCGATCTCGCGCTGTTTCTGCTGCGTCATGTCGCTCAGGACGATCACCTGATTGTTGAGATCGTCCGAATGCGCGCGCGAGCGCGTCAGCCAGACAGGAATGACCCGGTTGTCGCGGGTGATCAGGCGCTGGTCGAATTTGAGCGTGGCGGCGCCTTCGCGCAGCAGGCCGATCATGACTGACACCCGATCTTCAGGATGGAACAGCTCGCCTACCGACCGGCCTTCGAGGTAGCCGCGAGGGTAGTTGGTCATGCGCAGGAGGCGGCGGTTGACGTATTTGATCGTCCCCTTGGAGTCGATGACTACCAGACCATCGCTCATCGTGTCCAGGATCATCTCGCGGAAAGCCTGTTCGCGCTGCATGTCTCGCTCGCGCTGGGTGAGATTGGTAATCAGGCGTGAGTAATCCAGTGCCATGGCCGCCTGGCTGCCCAGCGAGGTGAGACCCTGGCGTGCTCGCGGCGACTCCATGTTCAACGGTTGGAAGCTGCCTAACACCATCACGCCAGTCGTTTTGCCGGCAGCGGTGAGCGGCACCAGAGTGATGAAATTGACCCGCAGCATCCGCAGCGCTTGAAACAACTGCTGCGTGCCGGCATAGTCGGCTAATGTGTCAACGGGCAGGTTGATGTGCGTTGAACGGCTGATCACCGTATCGCACAGGATGTTGCCGGCATCATGCAGAGGGTACTGTGGCACTGGATGTTCGCCCCCGGCCAGCCGCAGGAAATCAGTTTCCGCGCGTGAGCCGCTGGTGCTGGCCAGGATGCGACTTTTCAGGAGTTGATCGTCATCGTCCAGTCCCAACAACCAGACCATGTCGGGCTGCAGGATGGTGAGGGCGGAATGGGCGACTTCTTCGAGCAGGCGTTCCACGTCTACCGGCGCCTGCACATTCGTTGAGAGCGCGGCCTCAATCCGGCGCACCAGGTCGTGCAGGTTGACCGGTTTGGTGATGTAATCAACCGCCCCGGCCATGATGCCTTCTGAACGCGCGTCGCTGGGGTTCTTAGCAGTCACCAAGATGACGGGGATGCTGGAGGTGCGGGGATTGGCTTTCAACTGGCGGCAGGTTTCGATGCCATCCATCTTAGGCATCATTACGTCGAGCAGGATTAGATCGGGGCGCTGTTCAACAGCGACCTGGATGGCTTGCAAACTGCTAGTCACGCCCAGAGTGCGATAGTTGTGGTTCTCTAGCCAGTCTCTCAGCAAGTCCACTGTATCAGGAATGTCGTCAACCACTAGGATGCAGGGACGCTCTTGCTCACCATTTGTCATAGCATGCTGACCGATCTTCTACTGGGGCGTCATATGATTGTTAATTATAAGGCGTAGGCTGGACTTGCGCCACACGTTGGGCGCGTTTTAGCTTCGTTGAGGATAGCAGCGCTGCCCTCTGTCAAAATGATATCGGGGGTCAACGGCCCCCGATATGCCTGTCCTATGCGATTGGCCATGCCCAACTTTAATTAAAAGGGAAACTGCACCAAAAGCTGCTTGAACAGCACATAAACCAGCCAAGCGGCAATCGTCAGATTGGCGATCACCAACCCCTGAACTTGCAGCCCGCCGCTGATTTCAACCGCCTGACCGCCGCGCATGTCGGTCTTAGGCCGGAAGATCATGCTGATGGGGACGGCCACCAACACCACCAACCCCAACCACAGCGGGAATACACCCTGCACGATGGCGGCCAGCAAGCAGGCGCCGGCCAGGCCAATGGTCAAATACATCGCCCGGCGTGTGTTGTTCTCGCCCAAGATGATGGCAGTGTTGTAGAGTCCTGCCGCCTTGTCCATCTCGAAATCGCGGAGCTGGTTGTAAAGCTGGCCGTAGACGGAGATGAGGGTGACGCTGGCCGCCACTAACCAGACGATGCCCGGCTGGGTGTCATAGGTGAAGTAACCTGCCAGCAGCAGCAAGCCGCTGAGCATGAGCGAGTGCGAGACGATATCGGTGATCGGCCAGGCTTTGAGCCGCACTGGCCGCCATGAATACAGATGCGACAGCAGCAGCGTAGCGATGCCGATGCCCAGCGTCCACACGCCGCCTAGGGCGTACAAGATGAGCGTGGCGGCCGCCACCACCCGGCAGGCCGCGTAGCCCGCGCGCACGCCGATTTCGCCCGTGGTGATCGGGTTGCGGGCAGCGCGTGCGGGATCGCGCGCGTCATCTGGGGCGTCTTCAATGTCGTTGATCATGAAGGCGTAAGCGACCGCCAAAATATTTGCCAGTGTCACAGCCAGCAGCCGCCAATCCAGCAGCAGATCATTTGGACGGGCGGCCAGCAGCGCGCCGAGGATCGTCAGCGGGATGACAAACGGCACATATTCTTTCCAGCGCGTCAGCCGGATCAGGCCGCGAAGTTGTTCCCACACAGTTATCAGGTTCAAGGTGCGCTCCTTCACGATTGGTGGATGTGTCCGCATATATAACGCAGCGGCGCGGAATGAGTTGCGAAAGCTGGTTCGCAAGATTCCGGCGCCGACCAACGATTGGCAACGGGCGGATGGCAGGTTATCATGCTGCCATGCCAATCCCGCGCTTATTATACCCGATTTTGTTGGTCATATTCTCCTGCGGCTGTGCCTTTCTGGAAGCCAGCGACGCGGTTGTTTCGCCGGCGCCGACGGTCTCTCCGACTCCGCCGGCGACGCCAGTGCCCACGCTGGGGCGGCAGGCGCAGCCGGTGAATACCACTACGCCGCTTCCCAGTCTGACCCCGGCAGACGTCGCCTGCATTCCGATTGACGGTCAGCCTGTCTCGCGGCATACCGTGCAGGCTGATTTAGACTACACTAACCGCACAGTGACCGTGCGCCAGCAGATCACTTTTGTCAATCTCACTGATGACGCGCTGTCACAGCTCGTCCTCAGCGTCAAACCAGCGGCGCGTCCAGGCGTTTTCGATCTGGATCGCGTCGTACTGGAACCGTCGGGGCGATCGCTGCTGTACCGTCTGGAAGGGCAGCGCCTGACTGTAGATTTACCTCAATCGCTGGCTGTCGGCTGCCGGCTGACACTGACGCTGGCGTTTGAGCTGGCTCTGCCGCCGATTGACATCGGCGGCGTGGATGCGTTCCGGGGGTATCTGGGTTACAGCCCACGCCAGATCAACCTGGGCCATTGGCTGCCGATCGTCGCCCCTCGGCAGCGCGGCGCCTGGATCGTGCGCGATGGGAGCGCCATCGGCGAGCAGGACGTGCTGGAAACCGCCGATTGGGACGTGACGCTGACATCGGCTGATGCGCCGGAGTCGCTGCGCGTGGCTGCGCCCGGCCAGATCGAGGAGAACCGTCCAGGCCGCTGGCGCTTTGTGCTGCGCGGCGGGCGCGACTTCAGCTTGAGCCTGAGCGATCAGTTCATTTTGTCGAGCCAGATGGCCGCCAACGGGATCAAGGTCGAGCTGTATAGTTTTGAGGATGCGCGCATCAAGCTGGCGGACGGCGTGATCGACAGCGCCGCCTATGCGCTGGACGTGGCTGCCAAGAGCGCGGCGCTCTACGCTGACCTGTTCGGGGCGTATCCCTACGAAAGGTTGGTGGTAGTGCAGGGGGATTTTCCCGATGGGATGGAGTTCAGCGGCCTGGTGTTCGTCGGCGGCGAATATTTCCGGGGCTTCGGCGGGCCGACCTCCTACCTGATGATGATCACCGTCCACGAGATCGCGCACCAATGGTGGTACGCCAAAGTAGGCAATGACGCGGCGCTGACCCCGTGGCTGGATGAGGCGCTGGCCACCTACAGCGAATACGCCTTCATCGAAGCGCACTATCCGGCGCTGCGCGATTGGTGGTGGGGGTTCCGGGTGGACAGCCTGTCGCCGCAGGGGTTTGTGGACAGCACGGTGTACGAGTTCAACTCGCGCCGCGCCTACATCAACGCGGTCTACTTGCGCGGCGTGCGCATGCTCCAGGCGCTGCGCGAAGACCTGGGGACTGAGGCGTTCTATGACTGGCTGCGGCGCTATGCGGAAGCCGGCGCCGGGCGCATCATGTCGCCAGAGGCGTTCTGGGGGCTGCTGACGCCGGAGCAGCTTGACGCCACCGCTGCCACTCGCGAGCGCTACCTGCGTCGGCCGCAGATTGTCGTCATCCCCGGCAGCTCGTGAAAGTTTAACCGGTGAGCGCCCGGCGCTAGGCGTCTGGCAGGCAGTCTCCGCAAGTGATATCACGCGCGCCGAGGAAGCGGGCCTGATCGGCGGTCGAGTTGTTGAACGGCGACAGCAGAGCGGCGCGCAATGACCAAACGCCGGCTTTCAAAGCGCTCTAGCAGCGTCAGGTCGTCGGTTTGGATGCGCTGGATACGCGGCCACTTCTAGCTGTCACGTGAATTCCAGCGGTGGTCGCGCCCCAAACTACTTTACAGCTTGTCAAGTGTTTTGAGCATCGGGCAGGCCGCGATATACTGAGGGAGGCATGACGCCAAACGAAAGAATGTTTTCTTCCAAGGAGGTTCAAGCATGCGACGACGTGTATGGGGTTGGGCGTTGGTGCTGCTGCTGGCGGTAGGTATGCTGCCGGCGCAGGCGCAAGAGTCGATCACATTGGTGGTTTGGGACAATTTCACCCGCGACGCTGAGCAGGCGATGATCGAGGAGCTGCACGCGCAGTTCGAGGCAGCCAATCCAGGCGTTAAGATTCAGCGCGAGTCCTATGACACTTCTGACCTGACCGCCTTGCTGCCGCGGGCGCTGTCGGAGCCAAACGGCCCTGATGTGGCCATGATCAACCAGGGCTTCAGCAGCATGGGCGCGCTGGTGAAGGCCGGTTTGCTGCTGCCGCTGAATGCCTACGCTGACCAATACGGCTGGTGGGAACGCTATGGCCAGAGCTTGCACGAGCGCAACAGCTTCTCGGCGGATGGCACTGTATTCGCTGGCGAAAATCTGTATGGTGTGTCCAATACGGCTGAGGTGGTCGGCGTTTACTATCACAAGGCGCTGTTCGAAGAACTCGGTTTGAGCGTTCCAACCACTTGGGATGAGTTCGAGGCGCTGGTGAAGACGATCATCGAAGCCGGGCGGACGCCGATCGTGTTCGGCAGCCTGGATGGGTGGCCGGCCATTCACACCTACGGCGCGATTGAGCACGCGTTTAGCCAGCCGGAGGAGATCGACCGCTTCATCTACCGCAGCGAAGGCGGCACCTTCAACACACCGGGCAACCTGATCGCCGCGCAGAAGTTCGTCGAATGGATTGACGCTGGGGCGTTCTCGCCGGGCTTCGAGGGCATGGACTACGACAACGCCACGCTGAGCGCGTTCCTCAACCAGGAAGGCGTGATGTGGATCACCGGAAGCTGGATGACCGGCACGTTGATCGAGCAGTTGGGCGGTGAAGACGCCGTCGGGTTTTTCCTGGTTCCATCGGCGGTGGGTCTGGAAACGCCGTATGCTATCGGCGGCGTCGGGCTGGGCTATGGCATCCGGGCAACCAGCCAGCACGCCGATCTGGCGGCGGCCTACATTGACTTGATGACCGGCCCTGACGCTGCAGCCAAACTGTTCGAAAATGGTTTCCTGCCGGCGGTGGCCGTGGATGCCAGCCTGCTGACCGAGGGCACGCTGACTGCCGAAGTCGTTGAGGCCTGGAACACCATCAGCGCGGGCGACACGGTCGGTCACTACCTGGACTGGACGATGCCGGACATCGCCGCTGACATCCAGGAACTGATGGCCAAGGTCGTCACGCCAGAGCAGTTCATCGCGAACGTTGAAGCTGACTATACTGCCGGGCGGTAGCGCCGACGATGACAGGTGGAACAGAGGCTGGCCTCAAGCCAGCCTCATCAACGCTTGGAACGCGGCTGGCCGCGCGGCTTCGGGGCGGCGGCCGGCCGTTCGCCCGTCCGTACCAGGCCTATCTGTTTCTACTGCCGGGTTTGGCGGTATATGTCGTGTTCGTCCTCATCCCCATCTTCGGCACGTTTCGCTACAGCTTCTTCGACTGGACTGGTTTCAGCCCGCCGACCTTCATCGGTTTGGCCAACTATGTGGAGCTGACAAGGGACGCCGATTTCTGGAAAGCCATCGGCAACAACGCGTTCTTCGTCATCTTCTACACTCTGATCCCCATCCTGCTCGGCCTGTTTCTGACGTCGCTGATGACGCGCGGGCGGCTGCGCGGCCTGGTGATCTTCCGCACCGGCCTGTTCCTGCCGCAGGTCATGAGCCCGGTGGTGGTGGGCATCATCTGGCGCTGGCTGTTCGCCCTGGATGGTCCGATCAATGAACTGCTGCGGGCGGTCGGGCTGGCGGCGTGGGCGCGTCCCTGGTTGGGGGACTTCACCTTCGCGCCGTATGCGGTAGGTGTGGTTGGCTCGTGGGTGCAGTATGGGCTGTGCATGGTGTTGTTCATCGCCGGCGCGCAGTCTATCGACGAGGAGCTCTACGACGCCGCCAGGGTGTTCGGGGCGAACGCCTGGCAGCAGTTCCGACATGTGACGCTGCCCGGACTGCGCCAGCAGATTCTAGTAGCCTTCGTGCTGACGTTCATCGCCGCGCTGCGGGTGTTCGACCTAGTGTTCGTGCTGACGCGCAGCGGCGGGCCGGGCAAGCAAACCCTGGTGACCAGCATCCTGGTTTACCAGCAAACCTTCAACCGCAACCGCGCCGGCTATGGCGCGGCCATCGCGGTCGTCATGACGCTGATCATCGTCCTGGTGTCGGTCGTCGTGCTGCGGCTGCAGGCGCGAGATGAGGCGCGTGATGCGGCGATCACGGTTTAGCCCCGCAGGCCAGCGGACGGCGCTGACGTATGCGCTGCTGGGCGTGTTCCTGTTCATTGCGGTCATGCCTTTTGTGGGCATTGTGCTGACCGCGTTCAAGACGACGGCTGAGCTGGCCAACAGCCCGTTCGCGCTGCCGAAAGCCTGGCGCTGGGAGAACTTCGTCGCCGCCTGGGAGGGGGCGCGCTTCGCCGCCTACTTCCAGAGCAGCGTGCTGGTCGTCGTGCCGGTCGTCGTCATTTCAACCATCCTGGCGACGCTGTCCGGTTTCGCCTTCGGCATGTATCGCTTCCCAGGCGACAGCCTGCTGCTGCTGATCATCCTGCTAGGGTTGATGGTGCCGTTTGAGGCGGTCATCATCCCCCTCTGGCAGATCATGGGCGATCTGGGACTGCGCAACACCTATTGGGCGCTGATCCTGCCGCAGGTGGCGCTCAGCTTTGCATTTGGCACGTTCTGGATGCGTGCCAATTTCAAGAACCTGCCGACTGAACTGGTGGACGCGGCCGTGGTAGATGGATGCACGACCTGGGATGTGCTGTGGCGTGTGTTGTTTCCCCTATCACGCCCGGCGATACTGTCGCTGGTCGTGCTGCTGTTCATGTGGACGTGGAATGAGTTCTTCCTAGTGCTGGTGATGGCGTCCGGCGATCTGCGCACGCTGCCCGTCGGACTGGCGCTGCTGCGCGGGCGCTATGCCACCGATGTGCCGGTGATGGCGGCGGCGTCGGTCATGGTGCTGCTGCCGGTGCTGGTGGTCTATATCTTCTTCCAGCGGCAGTTCATTCAGGGCATGATCGCCGGGGCTCTCAAGTCCTAGGCGCTGTCCTTCAAGGCATACCGTCTCGATTCTCGTGTACAATGAGCTTGGCGTTCGGGCGGCGGGCTGTCATGCCCAGCCGCAGCCCGTTAGGAAGCGCGTATGCTGCAATGTGACATCCTGTTGTTGGGCGAGTATTTCTTCGACCAGATCTTCACCGGAATGCCAGAATTCCCGGAGTTAGGACGTGAAGTTTACGCGTCCGATTTGACGACGACTGGCGGCGCAATGTTCATCACGGCGGCGGCGCTGACGCGGTTAGGGGCGAAGGTAGGCTGGCCGGCTTGTTTTGGCGATGACGCTTACAGCCAGTTCGTGCGCGATCTGGCCGTTCGCGAAGGCATCGATCTGACGCTGGCGCGGAGTCTGCCGCACCCTTACCGCCGGGTGACGACGTCGATCCCATTGGAGGGCGAGCGGGCGTTCGTGACCTACGCCGATCCCCAAGTGCCCGACCGAGATGATCACTGGCTGGCCAGCATGGAGCGATGTCATTTCGCGCATTTGCATCTGGGCAGTTTGATGCCTGGGGCAGCGATGGAACTGCTGACGACGGCAGCGCGACAAAAAGGGACGACAGTGTCATCGGACTGTCAGGACGGGCCGCACCTCAAAGACCCTCAGGCCTGTCGTGAGGCGGTGCGGCTGGTCGATATATTCATGCCCAATGCCCGCGAAGCCCAAATCATCGCCGAGACGACGGATATGCGGCATGTGCTGGCGCGTTTGCTGGAGCTAACGCCCCTGGTCGTTATCAAGGACGGAGCGAACGGCGCCTGGGTGGGGCGGCGCGGCGGCGAAGTGCTGCATGCGCCGGCGGTATGCGTCGGGCCGGCCGTTGACACGACCGGCGCAGGCGACTGCTTCAACGCCGGTTTCCTGTATGGTTATATCGTGGAACGCGCGCCATTAGAACGCTGTTTGCTGTACGGCAATATCTGCGGCGGCCTGTCGGTGACGGCGGTCGGCGGGGCGACGGCAGCGCCTACTCGCGCTGAACTGGCGATCTGGTTGGATCGAATCGCAGCCCGGCAGGCGCAAGCCGCGGCGCTGCCCGGCCAAGAAGGCTGAGCTCTCGCCCATGATCCCGGACAACACGCCGGTCAAACAGCGGCTGCACATCACTTTCGGCAAGTTTGACGCGCTGCGCTACACCAGCAACCTCGACGTGGCCAAACTGTGGGAGCGGGTGCTGCGCCGCGCTGGCCTGCCAATCCTGTATTCGGCTGGGTTCAATCCGCGCCCGCGGCTGCAACTGGCATCGGCGCTGCCGCTGGGCATCTCCAGCGAGTGTGAAATTCTGGATGTGGCGCTGCGGGAGCCGATCGCCCTGGACGGTTTGGCCGAACGGCTGCAGGCGGTCAGCCCGCCTGGCCTGCGCATCATGGCCATCGTTGAAGTGCCTGTCCGCAGCCCAGCGCTGCAAACCCGCGTGCGCAGCGCCGAGTATCGTATTCGTTTCCTCGATCCAGAAGCCGTAGACCGCGATGGGCTTCGGGAACGGGTGCAGTCGCTGCTGTCGGCCGAGTCCGTGGACGCCCAGCGCGAGCGCAAAGGGCGTCCGGTAGCGGTTGATCTGCGGCCGTTGATTTATGACCTCTACCTCGACGATCAGGGCGATCTGATCGCGCACCTGGCGGTGGGCGACCAGGGGAATATGCGGCCAGATGAACTGCTAGCCGAATTGGGACTGGCCGAGCAGCCGGTCTCAGTCCACCGCTTCAAGCTGCACCTGGCTGACACTGAGTGAGCAGATCCTGACAGTTTTTTCACAACTCGCCCGTAACGTTCTGGAGACTTGATCGGTAGTTAAGGCATAGATCATATTTCAAGACTATGTCAATGTTGGTCGGAAGTTTCCCAGGACATCAACGATTGACCGGCGGTTTCCGGCCGGTCTGCGAGTCATTGCCAGACATGTCACGTTTTCAGGGAGGGCAGCCATGAACTCCGTACAGCGCCAATCATTTGTAAGCCGCTTGGTCGCCTGGGTGACCGTGTTGTCCCTGGTGGTCAACGCCGTCGTGCCGGCCGCCGGCCTGCTCGCTCAAGACGAGCCGCAGCCGCTGTTCGGGCCGACCGAGACGCCCGCTGCGCCGCCTGCGCTCGCTGATGAGACTGCGCCGCTAGTTGAGCCGCCGACGGACGCGCCAGCCGCGCCGACTGATGAGCCGGCGACTGAGACGCCAACGGATACGCCGGTTGATCCCACTGAGGAACCGGCGACTCCTGCGCCTGTCGTGACCGAAGCCCCGACGGCTGCGCCCACGCCGCTCCCCGCAGACGTCATCTTCCTGGACGATTTCCAAGATGGCGACGCGTCCGGATGGCAGCTCAGCCCAGGCTGGCAGCTTGCCGTTGAAGGGGATAACTGGCTGCTGACGGCTTCGGCTCCCAGCGAGACGGCGGTGATAGATGGTCTGACGCTGGGCGATCTGGCGCTGTCTGTGCGCGTGCGCGTCGCGCCAGGGGGTCAAGCTGTGGTCGCCCTGCGCGCGGGGGAAGCAGGCCGCTACGCGCTGACGTTAGACATGAACGGCAGTGTTTCGTTGTGGCGGCATGATACTCTGTTGGCGCAGGGGCCAGCCGTGCCTGAACTGCCAGCGGACGCCCTGCCGCCCTGGCGTACCGTCAATGTGCAGATGGCGGGCGGGTCGCTGACGGCCAGCGTAGATGGCGTCCCAGTCATCGTGACCGAGGATGTCGCGCCGCTGCCGCCCGGCTGGGTGGCGCTGGAGACGGGTTCGAGCAGCGCCGGCGCCGTGAGCTTCGACCAGATACTGATCCGGATGCCGGATACGGCGGCGCTGCCTACTGTCCTCCCGACCGAGCCGCCGCTCACGCCCGAACTGCCGACGCCCGCGCCGATCGTGACCGATGAACCGGCCGTTGCTCCTGCGCCAGTCGAACCACCCGCTTCCGAGCCGGAGCCGGAGGGCGTGTTGGTCTTGAGTGCCGACTTTGAGGGTGAGCCGACCGGCTGGCTGCCGAGCGCTGATGCCAGCATCGTGGTCGAAGCGGGGAACAACCACGCGCTGCTGCTCCCGGCTGGCGGGAGCCTGCTGCCGGCGGAGACGCTGGTGCTGGGCGATTTCCGGCTAGAGGCGCGGGTGATGCTGCTGGCGGATGGCGGGCTGAACCTGCCCTTCCGCACGCTTGACGGGCGCGGCTATGGGCTGTCACTGTCTGCTGCGCAGGCGGCGCTGCTCCGCAATGATGGGGAAGGCGCTGCGCCTATCGCCAGCCTGCCGGCGGCGCGGGCGCTGAACACCTGGCACACGCTGGCGCTGGAGGCGCGAGGCGGGGCGCTGGTCGTCTCGGTCAACGGTGTTCCTGAGCTGACGGTCGAGCAGGCGGATGCGTTGGCGGCTGGGCAGCTGGCGCTGCTGGCCGCTGGGACGCTCATGCTGGATGATGTTCGGGTATTTGATCTGACGCCGATTGAGGCGCTGGCTGCGGCTGCGCCCACGCCGGCGCTGTTCACCCTCAGCGATGCCGAGATCGCCCGGCTGCCGGGCGGCATGGACGCCATCCTCAACCGCTATCTGAGCGGCGACGAGGCCGGGGCGCTCAGCCTGGCGCGGTCTTATTTTCTGCCGCTAGATGACGAAGGCCGGGTTCTAGTCACGATCTGGGCCAGCGACGGCGCCGATGGCGCGACGCTGGCGGCGCTGGTGACACAGGTCGGCGGCGCGGCGGATTACACCTATGACACCAGCGTCGAGGCGCGGCTGCCGCTGGCCAACGCGCCGCAGGTGGCGGGGATGCGCTTCGCCGTGCTGGCCACCTCGACCAGTTCGGCGGGCGCGCCCACGAGCCAGAGCATCGCCAGCTATTCGGGGACGCCGACGGAAGGCTACGATATCTTGGGGGTGAATGACTGGCATCTGGCCGGCTTCACCGGCGGCGGCACCAATATCGCCGTCATCGACACTGGCTTCGCCGACATCGCGACGATCCCGGCAGCGGAGCTGCCGACTACCTGCCTGCCCAGCCGCACCGTCAACAATGCCCCCAGTCTCAGTGGGGTGGGCTCCAGCAATCACGGCACGAAGGTGGCACAGGTGCTGTGTGATCTAGCGCCCAACGCGCGGCTGACGCTGTACCGGGCAGAGACCGCTTCTCAGTTGGCGAACCGGGTCTCCGCTGCCAGCAGCGCCGGCAACCACATCATCCTGATCACGATGGATCTGGGCGCGAATGTCAGCCCAGGCGACGGCACGGGCGGCAGCAACCCAGATGCAGTCAGCCTGTACACCAACATCCAAAACGCTCGGAACGCTGGCCGGCTGGTGATCGTCAGCGCCGGCAATAACTTCGGCCGCTACGTCAGCTTCACCTACGGCGGCGGCACGACCAATATCCAGATCACCGCGCAGCCGGGCGATCGCGTCAACGTGAGCTGGAACGATTGGGACACTACCGCGCCCAATGTCGATCTGACCATGTCGCTGACCGGCGCGCTGCCGTATGGCGGGCGCGGGAGCGGCACGCCCAGCCACCAGTTTATCGTCTTGACAGCGAATCCCACACTGTCCATCACCGGCGTGAGCGGCGTCGCGTCGGTCTACGTGCAGGTGCAGGTGACTGGCGCCGGGGAGGTGGGCACACCGACCGGCGGCACGATCAGCAATGTGAACACCACCAGCAGCCTGGGACGCCCGGCCGACTCGCCTCACGCGCTGACGGTGGGCGCGGTGTGCGCGCGGCAGCAGTTGGCTAACGTGTCCAATCCGACTGAGAAGCTGACCTACCCGCTGCTGGAAGACAGCTCGCGCGGGCCGATCTTCTCGGCCGGCGGCGGCGCGCCCAGCGCCGGGCCTTTCGCTACCCGGACGGCCTTCAAGCCCGATCTGGTCGGGCCGTCGAATGTCACCACTACCTATGCCGTGGCGGATCCCAATTCATGCGCCAGCGACGGCACGGTTTTTTCTGGCACGTCGGCGGCGGCGGCCAATGTGGCGGCCATGGCTGCGCTCATCCGTTCCAATAATACGGCGTTTCTCAGCCCGTATGTTGGCACGCCGCAGGGCCTCATCAACTACATGCAGGCGCACAGTCTCGATCTGTATCTGGGCGCTCTGCCGGACGGCTACGACATGGCGCACGGCGCCGGGCTGGCGATGCTGGGCAGCCCGCGGCCGGAGGCAGCGCTGACCGCCGCCGCCGCCGATGTGAACCCGATGTGCCGGTACGTGAACCCGTACAGCGAGCCGAACTTCACGGCGTCGAATTACGGCACATTTGCCAACCCGTTCGTCCATGTCGCGCCAGCGATCAACGCAGCCGGCGCGGGCGGCTGCGTCATCCTGTTCCCCGGCGAGTATGTATCGGGCATCGGCATCACCAGCGCGCTGCCGCAGCAGGTGCGCGTGCAGTCCTATGACTCGGCCGCCAACGGCGGCCGCCTGTCTGTGTCCACGCCGGACAGCATCTTCTGGGTGAACAACACCTATAAAGGCGTAGCCGGCATCGCCATCGAAGGCAACAATCCGGTGATTGATGGGTTGGTATTTCGCTCGGCCAATCCGCTGCAGCCAGGCGCACTGAACGTCCAGTTCGACCGTCCAAATGCGGTGACGGTCTACGACGCCTCACTGACTCCGGGCGCCATCATCCAGAACAGCGTGTTCACCGGGTTCCGCGGCCGGCCGCCGGTGATCATCGGCGGCAATGCCGAGAATGTGACGGTGCAGGGCAGCACCTTTTCGAGCAACGACAGCCGGGGCGGCGCAGCTATCACGATTAGCAGTTCGACGGCTATTCTGGTGCAGCGCAATACCTTCACCGGCAACAACTCGACCGAACTGGGCGCAGACATCTCCGAGCCGGTGGTGCAGATCACAGAAAGCGTTGTCAACCTATACAACAATCGCTTCGTGGCGAACGGCGCCCGGTCGGCGCTGCGCGTGAGAAATACGGGCGATCCAGTTGGGGAAGGCGCCGGCGCTAAAGAAATTCAGGTGTTTGGCAATCTATTTCAGGACAATACTGGCGCGGGGCCGCTCATTCACCTGCGGCCCAGCCGGCGCTTCTATTTCGTCAACAATACCGTCGTCGGCAATACCGGCATGGATGACCCCGTTTATGGCCTGATCATCGCCCGCGGCGACAGCGATGGGAACAATGGCGACGGCGGGTGGGAGATTCACAATAACCTGTTCTACAGCAACTCGCCGACTGCTGGCATCATCTCGGACATTGCAATCGTCACGACGTGTAAACGCATCGGTGTGCCGGGCTCGGACGATGGCGCGCAGTACAACTGGTATGCGTTCAGCGGCGATATCAGCGGCGAGTGTCAGAATTCGCTCGGACCAACAGTCAACGGCAATGTCACATTAGACCCCAAGCCGATCACCGACCCGAACTCGCAGTTTGTCGGACCGACAGTATCGCCCAACGATCCCTACCAGTTGAAAGGCGTGAGCACGGCAGGCGTAGACGCTGGCAACCAAAGCCTGCTGACGGCGGCGATGCTGGCCAGCGGCGACCTGCTAGGCCGTCCGCGCGTGGAGAACGGCCAGATCGACATCGGCGCGTATGAGTTCGTGACGGTGCGCGGCCAGGACGGCGATTTGAACTTCGCCGAGGATGCGCTGTCGGTCAATTACAACTTGAGTGTGACCGGCGGCTTCCCGCCCTACACTTACCAGATCATCACGCCGCCCGCCATCTACGATGTCAATCCGGGTAATCTGTGCGGCGGCCAGCCGCTGAAGGTGAACGCCGCCACTGGCCAGGTGACCTACTGCCCGCCGAAGAACTACTACACGATCGGCGCGCCGACGGCGGCCCAGGCCAGCTTCACCTATCGAGTGGTGGATGCCGGCGGCAACATCAGCCCGGCGCCCAACACGATCACCCTGCGCGGCACTGGCGCGGCTGACCCGGCACTGACCCAGCCGCTGACGCAGCGCGTCCAGGTGGGGGCGGCGACCGCGCCGGCGCCGACGGTGATCCAGTTCCGCATTCGTCCCTACGTCAGTTTTGACGACAACTTCCTGTTCTCGGAAGACGGCGGCCCAGAGGACACGTTGGGGGCCGGCGGCGCGCCCGCCCAGAACCAGACGCCGGGCGCAGACTATCCGTACACCTACAGTTATGTGAGCGGCAGTCTATCGGGCGACTATGTCGCGCTGGGCATAGGCGAGGGCGATATCACAACGGCGCTGGCGGCGGCCAGCAACCCGGTGACCAACAGCCTGGTCACGCTGAACGCCAACGGCGGCACTACCGGCACTTTCTCATTCCAGTATACCGTGGGCAGCAGCAGCGTGCAGCACACGGTCGAGGTAACCGTGCGCGGCTCGCTCCCCTACACCGGCCTACATGACGATACCAGCTTCGTCTTCGACTACACCGGTTCAGGTTGGACGCCCATCTACAGCGAGCCGAATATCAATAACACGCTGCACCGCACAACAACGTCGGGCGACCGCGCCGACTTCAGCTTCGTCGGCACCGGTTTCGCGCTGTATATGCAGGCCAGCAGCGCTGGCGGCTGGTGGGAACTGCAGGTGGATGGCCTGCCGCTGACTTGGGACGGCCGGCAGACGGCCACTCGCGGCAGCCTGATCTGCCGGACTTCTTCAACTACCGGCGTCAAGAGTTCGACTACTGACTTCAGCAAATTCATCTCTGGGCGTGGGACGACCGCATACATTGTTTCCTGCGCCCGGCTGCGCGCCGGCGAGGCGCACATGGTCAGCATCATCAACCGCGAGGCGCGCCAGCTCAATGTGGACGCCATCGGCATTCTGACCGACAGCACTGTACTGCTGCCGGGCAAGCACTACGTGAACGAGAGCCAGGTGCTGCCGCTGTTCTTCGGCTGGACGCTGTTCAGCGACCGTAACGCGGCCAACGGCAGCGCCGTCTCGACGACCAACACCAACATCGCTGACGTCCAGTTCAGTTTCAAGGGTAGCGGCCTGGCTATCGGCACGACGCTGGAGCGGAACAGAACTACTGGGCAGGGCGCGCAGTACCGCATCTGCGTAGCGCCCGAAGCCGTGCCAACCAATACAGTGTGCCAGGATTTCAACAACGCTGTCGGGGCCGGCACCAGCCCAGTCTGGGGCGTGTTCCGACCGTTCTTCGGCTTCGATCCATCGGTCGAGCATATCGCCACGTTGGATGTCCTCAGCATCCCGGCGGGCGCGCGGTTGGTGATCGACTCGATCGTGGTGTTGGATGCAGCGCCCACTGCCGCCCTGCCTTTCGGCACGACCGAAGATGATGTGCGCGGGCCGATCATCACGCTGGGTGGGCGCGATGACTCGTGGCTGCTCGACACCAACAACGCACGCGCGTCTAACGGCAGCCTGACGACCATCGCGCGCGGCGTCAACAACGCCGGGCCGTTCATCAGCTTCCGCGTGCCGGCAGCGGCTGATGCCATCTACTGGTTCCGTCAGCCTGGTTCAGCCGACAGTCAGCAGGTGCTGGTGTGCGTGAACCGCGCCCGCGGCGACGCCCCCGGTGACCAGGCCAAGCACTGCATCCAGCGCGATCTGCGGGCGGCGAACAGCAACCCGCTGGTCATTCGCAGGAGCGACTTCGCCAGCGCGACTTGGGGGCCGGCCTGGCGCTGGGCAGGCGAGAGCGTGGATACCCACTTCGTCGAAATCTTCAGCCTGGTCAACCAGCCGTTCAACTTGGACTCGATCCAGGTCATCAACAGCGCGCGGGCGCTCGACCCCAGCTACTATGAGCAGAACGTGGCCGGGCTGCAGTACTTCGACCAGGCCTACAATCTGATCATGCCGTATCCTGGCGCGGCCTGCCCGACGACCAACGTCACGCCGCCGACGTTCTGCGAGCCGCGCGCCAACACCCGGTACTCTAACAACACTCAGATCAATGTGAACAAGGCGCTGGCCGGCATGGCCTTCCGCTTCACAGGGACGGGCTTCGCGCCGAGCTTCACGTCCGACGCAGCGAGCGGCCCAGTCAAGGTGTGCTGGCTGCGAGACGGCGCTGTGCCGCCGGCGGCGATCGACAGCACGCTCATCCAGAACGTCGTCAATACCGGCCGCTGTCTGACGTTCGACAATAACAGTCGTTCGGCCATCTACCGGGCGTCGCGCAGCATTCTCGGCTTGCAGCCGGGCACTTACACGGCTGTCGTGCAGCACGCCGGCGCTGATCGGGTGTATAACGCTGCGCTGCGGCGCTACGAAGGCCACACTATGCAGTTCGACGCGCTGGAGATTTTCGGCGTCAACTGGGACGGCCTAGCGCCGGTGACGCTGCAAGATCCGCCAGTCCGGGTGGAGACCAGCTACGCCAACCGTCTTGCCGACAACCGGTTCCAATACTTCGGCGCTGGCTGGCGGTCAGTCACTGGCGCAGCGGCGCGGTCGTACTCCGGCCAAAACTATGACCAGGCGCGAGCGGTCGGCGCTGGCGTCGTCCTGCGCACTAACGGCGGCGACATCCTGCGCATCTACCGCGATGTGCGCGCTGGCTACGCGCCGCTGCAGGTGTGCTGGATGCCAGAGGATGACTTCGACCCGTTCCAGTGCGCCATCTTGCGGAACGACGGCGGCACGGGCGTGTCAGCGCCGTTCCAAGTACAGCTCAGCAGCAGCGGGGCGCATGTCGTCTCGATCACCGCGCTGACGAACGGCATCTTCAACTTGGATGCGGTCGAACTGCTGAGTTCAGCACAGCCGCTGACGGCCGGCGTGTACCCGGAGAGCGATCCGCGCCTGATCTACACGCCGGTGGCGGACGCGGTCAACGGCTGGCGCGACGTGTTCGGCTCCAACTATCTGGATCGCAGCGCTTACCAGACGACCACCGCTAATGCCCAGGTGCAGTTCCGCTTCACCGGCACGGGCTTCTCGCTGTTCACGCTGTTCGAGCCGGCAGCCGGCAGTCTGATCATCGAAGTTGACGGCATGGTGACGGGTAACGACTACCAGGTGGTCAACACGACCAGCGCCAACAGTCGGGTATACTACGGCATGGCGCACAGCGTCACCGGTCTGCCCTTCGATACGTATACGGTCACCGTCCGGCAGCCGGACGCTAAGCGCTTCACGGTGGACGGTGTCGAAATCTACGGCGACTACCCGGCGGCGGCCATGCCGCTGGGTATCTTCGACGATACCGCAGTCGATGCCAGCGGTCGTCCTTACCTGCGCTTCGGGCCGGGCAACGCCGCCTGGACGACCCGCAGCGGGAGCGCCGCCAGCGCCTATCTGAACCAGACGCACCGGCTCACGAATCACATCGGAGCGCAGGTGAACTTCGCGGTGGACGACGCGAACGCGATCACGCTGCACCACAGCGGCTCAACGACGACCAGCGTACAGGTGTGCGCGTCGCTGACGATCCCGCCCTACACGCGCACCTGCCTGCCGCCGCAGTCCCTGGCGCCAAACAAGAACACGACTTTCGTCTTCAACCCGACCACGCCCGGCGACTACTTCGTCAGCGTCACCAACCTGACTGCCGGGGTGAACTTCTACGTGGACGCCATCGGCGTGCACGACACCAGCGGCGCCGGCGCGCTCAAGGCGGGCGTCTACCAGGAGAACCATCCGCAGCTTGCGCCGCGGTTCGGCGCGGGCTGGCTGCCCGCGGCGGCCAGCGCTGGCGCCACCGACGGCCTGGCGCGCGCCACGAACACCGCTTCTGGCAGCCAGACGTTGGAGTTCACCTTCACCGGGACGGGCTTCAGCATTGTGCTGGCGGAAAGCACCGCGACCAGCCCGCAGTACAGCCTGTGTGTAGAAGTGGCTTCCAATTCTGGATCGTGTGACACGATGCCGCTGACCACCTTGACCAACGCCGCGACCAGCGCGGCGCGGGCGCCGTTCGCGCTGACTTACGTCGGTTTCTCGCCCGGCACGTATACCGTGCGCCTGGCCAATGCTGACCCCGGCCCGACGTTCACCCGGCCGCTAGTCGTGGACCGCGTGGACATCCTGAACGGCGTCCCGGAGCAGATCGGCAGCGCGGTCACCGGCAATGTCGAAAACACCGATCGCCGCATCGTGTACTTCCCGTACTTCAGCTTCAATGAAGCCCTGGCGGCGGCGGCATCCGGCGGCAGCCAGCACCTGGGCAGCATGCGCGGCTCGGTGGCCTACTTCGAGCTGAACGGCTTCGCCGGCACGAACATCGAGTACGTCCGCCAAACGCTGGCCGCTTACGGCCTGGTGAATGTCTGCTCGGCGGCGATTGGCACGAACTCGGCCGTTTGTACGACGCCGGCGGTCATCAACAATGCCGCCGCGCCGCTCGGTTTCCGCCAGTCGGCGCTGCCGGCGCCGGCGGTCGGCGCCGGCACGCGCTGGGTCTTCCTGCGCAACGCCGACGGCAAACCCATGCCGGTGGACTTCGTGCGGCCAGTCTTCACTACCACACCCGTGCTGACAGCCGGCTTCTACGAAGATGATCATCCAGGGCTGGACTTCAGCAGCGGCGCGTTCACGGAGACGCCGGTCGCCGGGGCATCGGGCGGCACCGTGCGCCTGACGACTACGGTCAACGACGCGCTGCGGTTCGAGTTCAATGGCACCGGCTTCGCCGCCTTCTTCACGCTCGATCCGCGCGCGGACGCGGTGCGCATCTGCTGGCGCGCCGGCCTGGGGTGGACAGTGGCGCAGACGCAGGACACCGTCAACGGCGCGGTCTGCCGCACCTACGACAACGAGAGCAGCGCGGTTCGTTACCAGGCGGCGCGCACCATCGCCGGTTTGCTGCAGGGCAATTACACGGCCTCGGTGCAGATGCTGCCCGACAACAACTCGCCGCTGCCGCATACCCCAGCTAACACGCCGATCACCATGCAGATCGACGCGGTGCAGATCTTCAACGACGCGCCGTTGGCCAACGTGCTGAACACGCCAGGGCAGCGTTACGAGACCAGCTTCGCCAACCGCGCCGCTGACGGCCGTTTCCTGTACTATGGGAACGGTTGGCGGTCAGTATCAGGGACGTCGGCGCGGGCGTACTCCGGCCAGAACTATGATACGATCAGCAATGTCATCGGCGCAGGCGTGGTCTTCCGCACGAACAATGCCAACGCGATCATCCTGTACCGTGATATGCGACCGGGACACGCTCCACTGGAGGTGTGCGCCGCCCCGGCTGCTGCGCCCACGCAGTGGTTCTGCACGCCGGTCGCTAACACGGCAACTACCGGCAGCCAGCAGCCTGTGCGGGTGTTCCTGAATAATCCGTCAGTGCCGGGCAGCGGCCCCGGCCAGTCGGACGACACGGCGGAGCATATCGTCAGCATCATGACAGTGGGCGCCGGTCCAGTCTTCCTGGATGCTGTGGAAGTGGTGAACACTACGCAGGCGCTGTCGCCAGGACTGTACGAAGATGTGCATCCGGCGCTGGGCTATGACGCCGACTGGGTGGAGGTGTATTCGCCCAACTATTCTGGTCGGCGCGCGCGCCAGACGAACGTGGTGAACGCGCAGTTGGCGTTCCGGATCACCGGGGCGACCGGCTTTGAGGTCGGTATGGTGCAGGACGTGTTCGGCGGCGACGTCGAAGTGTGCTACGCGGACAACGCCGCTTTCACCGGTCAGGCCTGCTACATCTACACCAACCAGGCGACCCGCGCCAACTTCCTCTCCAGCCGGGTGGTGGCCGGCCTGACGGCGGGCAACTACTGGGTGCGCGTGCGCAATGTGGACGACGGCGTGCCGCCGCGCGATCCGCGTTACGCTCCGGCCCGGCTGGTGGTGGACTATGTGCGCGTGCTGGGCGAGGCGCTGCCTCCGATCGTCACCCAGCCCGGCCTGTACAACGAGGACGCGCGCGACGGCAGCGGCCAGCCATATCTGGGACTAGTCCCGGCAGAACGCTGGAGCGCCTTCACCGGCACGGCGGCGCGCGGTTACAGCGGCGGCAGCTACGTCGGCGTGGTGGACAACGCGCGGCGCATCAGCTCGACCTACGCCGGCCCAGCGGCCGTGCTGCGGCTGCAAGTGCCCGCCGGCGGCGCGACGGTGATCCTGTACACTGGGCCGGCGGCCAGCACCAACACGCTCCAACTGCTGGTGTGCGCCAACCGAGTGGCTGGCCCGTCCGGCACAGACTGCACGGTCATCACTAACCTGAATACGGCCAACCAGGTGGTGCTGAACGGCGCTAACCTGCCCGCGCTGGGCAGCGCCGCCGCCGACGTGCGGCTGACGTTCCGCGCCCTCACCCCCGGTTTCTTCCGGATTGATGGCTTCCAGGTGGTGCATGGCACGATGCTGACCCCCGGCATCTACGATGACTTCCTGGTGAGCAACGGCGGCCTGCTGGACAGCACAGGTCCGGCGGCCTGGGCGACTGGCCAGAAGAACGCGCGCGCTTATGGCGGCACGCAGGCGCGCTCGCCGCTGAGCACGGCCGGCCGCGGCGCCAAACTAGCTTTCACCTTCAACGGCACAGGCTTCTCGCTGCTGACCCAGGTGGCGACCACGGGTGTGGACTTCCGGGTATGCTACCGACGGGCGACCGGCCGCGGTAATTTCCCGACTCACAGCGATCCGCTGAACCAGGATGGCGACCTGCAGGCCGGAGATGTCATCTGC
>CALAJK010000029.1 GCA_937922795.1 uncultured Anaerolineae bacterium | reverse complement strand
GGGGGTAGGGGTGAAGATGACCGGCGGCAGAGTGGGGCCGATCAAGCTGACGGCGGGCAGCGTGCCGCGCAGTGTCGGGTCGAACGCGGGCGGGATGGTGGGCGTGGCCGGCGCAGCCGCCGTCGGCGGGGCGATCACTTCTGGCTGAGCGGTGGCGATGACCACCTGAGGAGGGGCGGCGGGCGCGGGTTTGCCGCCCAGCGCCAGGATCGTCAGCACGGCGCATCCCACCATCAGGCCGACCACGACGATCATCGCCAAAACAGACCACAATGGCGGAAAGACGCTGGGTGGCGGCGGCGCCGTTCGCTTAGGTTTTTCCGGGGGCGGGTATTCGGGCAGTGTGGGCGGCGGCGGTTGGCGGGACATGGGCGGCTATCTCCGGCTGCGTACCCAATTCAAGAAGCGGTCAACCGGCCAGGCGTTCAGCACCGACGCGGCCGTCACCCAGCCGCGCCGGGCGGTGAGCACGCCGAAATGCATCAAATCCATCTGCTCCGCGCTGTGCGCATCCGTGTTGATCGCCAGTGGGATCCCCAGATGGACGGCGCGGCGGGCGTACTGCGCCTCCAGATCAAGCCGCCGCGGGTTGGCGTTGATCTCCAGCGCCGTCCCGTGTTCGCGCGCGGCTGCGAAAATGGCATCCATGTCCAGGTCGGCCGGTTCGCGGTCGGGGATGTACTGGCCGCGCGGATGCCCGATCAGATCCACGTGTGGATTGCAAATGGCGTTCAATACGCGCTGGGTGATGACGCTCCGCTCCTGGCGCAGGCTGAAGTGCAGCGAGGCGATCACGAAGTCTAGCTGCGCCAGGACCTCATCGGGGTAGTCGAGCGTGCCATCGGAACGGATGTCCATCTCGACGCCGTGGAATACCCGGAAGTCTGGCCCCATGTCCGCGTCTACGCGGCGTATCTCCTCCTGCTGCTGTAGGAGGCGCTCAACGCTCAGGCCGTTGGCGATGGTCGAGTAGTGAGAGTGGTCGGTGATGACGATGTAGCGGCGCCCCCGCGCGCGCGCGGCCTCGGCCATGTCGCGGATGCTCAACGTGCCGTCGCTCCAGGTGGTGTGCATGTGCAGATCGGCCTGGATGTCCGCCAGGGTGATGAGCGCCGGCAGCGCGCCCGCCTGCGCCGCTTCGATCTCGCCGCTGTCTTCACGCAGTTCAGGCGGTATCCAGGGCAGGCCGACGGTCGCGTACACTTCTTCTTCGGTCGCGCACAGGATTTTAGGCGCGTCTTCGATAATCGTGCCGGCAGCGTCCACTGGGCTGAAAGCGTGTTCATTCAGGCTCAAGCCGCGCTTCAAGGCCAGTTCGCGCAGGCGAATGTTATGCGCCTGGCTGCCGGTGAAGTAGCTGAGCGCAGTCCCCCAGCGCGCTTCGGACAGGACGCGCAGATCAACTTGCAGGCCGTTGTGCAGCTCGACGGAGCTTTTGGTTGGGCCGTGTCCCAGTACGCGGGCGACCTGCTCCAGCGTCACGAACGTCTGCATGATCGGCGCGGCGTCCTCGCTGGCGATGAGCAGATCGACATCGCCGATGGTGGGCCGCCCGCGCCGGATGGAGCCGGCGATCGCGCCTTCTACCACGCCCGGCATGGCGGTCAGCCGTTCCAAGATCGCTTGAGCGGTGGGCAAGGCTGTGCCCAGCGGGACGCGCCCGGTTCGTCGCGCCAGCGCCTCAATGCCTTCGATGATCTTCTGTTCGCTCTTGGCGCCCATGCCTGGAAGATCGCGCAGTTTGCTTGCGCGGGCGGCGGCCTCCAACTCGGCGATGGTGGTGATGCCCAGCCGCTCCCAGAACAGCTTGGCTTTCTTCGGGCCGACGCCGTCGATCCGCATCACCTCGACCAGACCAGGCGGTATCTCGGCAGCAAGGCGTTCGTAAAAGGCCAGCTTGCCCGTCTCCAACAGTTCGACGATTTTAGCCGCCAGCGTGTCGCCGATGCCGTCAATCGTGGTGAGCGCGCCTTCTTCGGCCAGCGCGCGCAGATCGCGCGGCAGCTCGCGGATGACCTCGCCGGCGCGCCGGTAGGCCAGGACGCGGTGAATCACCTCGCCCTTGATCTGCAGCATGTCGGCGATGTTCTCGAAAATCTGGGCGATATCACGGTTGGTCAGGGACAAACTGCGCTCCTGCCTGAACAGCCTTCAGGCGGTGGATGGGCGATGTCTCGACGAGAGACTCTGGATACTGGCGCGCTGATGCATCTGATGTGAACTGGAAACAGAGTATAGCGAATTGCTTGACAGACGTCACGTTTGCCGTTACCATCGGCTATAGTTCAATAACTGAACAACGTTGAACCGGAAGAGTACACTCTGATACGGTGTCCAGAGAGCCGCCGGAAGCTGGAAAGGCGGTACACACGCCAGCGTGGAATGGGCCGGGGAGTTGCGCGGGCGAAAATGGGTGATGTAGTCCGCGCCGGAAGCGCACCGTTAGCGGCGCAGGGTATTGGCTTCAGCCTGTACCCGGAATGAGCGGTGTGGGGTCGATCAGTCTGACCCTGCGCTATTGAGGTGGCACCACGGGAACCCCTTCTCGTCCTCAGGCGATGAAGGGGTTTTTGCATTGATCGGGCTGGGCGGGGGAGAACAGCATCATGGTCGTATTCGCGCCACAGGCGAAAGCGCACATTCTTCCGGGGCGAGAGGCCGTCCTGCGGTTGTTCGAGCGCGGCGACCTCGTCCCGGTCTATCGTAAGCTGACGGCCGACCTGGAGACGCCGGTTTCCGTCTATCTGAAGCTGGCGCGGGCGGGCGACATCTCATTTTTGCTGGAGAGCGTCGAAGGCGGCGAACAGATAGGGCGTTATTCTTTTCTGGGCGTCAACCCGAAGGGCGTCATCACGGTGACCGGCAGCACCGTCACCCGTACGCTGCACGGCGAGACGACGACGCGTGCGCTCGCGCCTGGCCAGGATCCGCTGCACGCGGTCAAGCAGGAGTTTGCCCGGGTGAAACCGGTGCGCCTGGAGGGGCTGCCGCGCTTCGTCGGCGGCGCGGTTGGGTATCTAGCGTATGACGTCGTGCGCTACTTCGAGCGCCTGCCGGAGACAGCCCGCCGCGATCTGGATGTGCCAGACGCCGCTTTTCTCCTGCCGGATACGCTGGTCATCTTCGACCATGCCAAGCATCAGTTGATCATATTGGCGAACGCTCATAACACCGGCGATCCGGACGCCGCCTATGACGACGCCGTTCGCCGCATTGATCAGATCGTCGCCGCGCTGCGCCAGCCGCTGCCCCCTCAGCCGCCGCCGCCCCCGCCGCTGGGGGAAGCGCTTGAGTCGAATGTCTCGCGCGAGCGGTTTGAGGAGAACGTGCGCCGGGCGAAAGACTACATCGCCGCCGGCGACGCTTTCCAGATCGTCATCTCGCAGCGTTTTTCCTGCCGCACGTCGGCCTCGCCGCTGGCGATTTACCGGGCGCTGCGCGTCCTCAACCCGTCGCCGTACATGTTCCTGCTGAACTTCGGCGCGTACAGCTTGATCGGCGCGTCGCCAGAGATGATGGTGCGTTTGGAGGACGGCATCGCCACCGTGCGCCCGATCGCCGGGACGCGGCAGCGCGGCGCGAACGAGTTGGAAGACCAGCGGCTTGAGGCTGAACTGCTGGCCGACGCGAAAGAGCGGGCTGAACACGTGATGCTGGTCGATCTAGGCCGAAACGATCTGGGGCGCGTGTGCGATTTTGGCACGGTGAAAGTGCCGCGGATGATGTATGTGGAGCGCTATTCCCATGTGATGCATATCGTCAGCCAGGTGGAAGGCCGGATGCGCCAGGGGATGGATGCGTTCGATCTGCTGCGGGCGACCTTCCCGGCGGGCACGCTCAGCGGGGCGCCCAAAGTGCGGGCGATGGAGATCATCGAGGAGCTGGAAGGCACGCGCCGGGCGACCTACGGCGGGGCGGTCGGCTACTTCAGCTTCGACGGCTCGATGGACACCTGCATCACCATTCGGGCTGTGCTGCTGCAGGACGGCATGGCTCACATTCAGGTTGGGGCGGGGATCGTGGCGGACAGCGATCCCGCCGGCGAATATGACGAGACGATTAACAAAGCGCGCGGTGTGGCGCTGGCCATCCAGCAGGCCGAACAAGGGCTGGATTGAGTAGAAGAGGAGGGCATGACAGTCAAACGTGTGATCTTCATTCGTCCTGGCGAGACCGACTGGAATCGCCAGGGGCGGTGGCAGGGATGGGTGGCTATCCCGCTCAACGAGCATGGCCGGCAGCAGGCGCAGCGTCTGGCCAAGTATATCCGCAATATCGGCATGGGCGCTTTGTACTCCAGCGATTTGCGGCGGGCGGTGGAGACGGCCGAGATTTTGTCTGAGCAGCTCGGCTTTCCGCCGATCTACGACCAGCGTCTGCGCGAGCGCAACATCGGCATATGGCAGGGGCTGACGCTGGATGAGATGCGCGCCTGGTATCCACATGAATACGCGCAGGTGCTGGACGATCCAGATGGGTATCGCGTGCCGGGCGGCGAGTCGCGCGATGATGTGCGCGCGCGCGCGCTGGCGGCCTTCAACGACATTGCAGCGCATACCGCGGCTGAAACGGTTGGCATCATCTCGCACACGACCGTCATTCATGCGCTGCTGCGTGTGCTCGTGCCCGATTTATATGCCAGCGAGTTGGCGGTCAGCAACATGTCGGTGACCACGATTGCCCGTCGAGAGGATGACGCCTGGGTGCTGGTCACCGCTGATGATGTGATGCATCTGGAAGGGCTGCCGACCAAACCTTATCCTGAGCTGGAGGTGCGCCGATGATCCTGGTGATTGATAACTACGACAGTTTCACCTATAACCTGGTTCAATTGATGGGCGAGATGGGCGCAGAACTGCAGGTGGCGCGCAACGACCAGATCACGCTGGCCGACATCCGCGCCATGCAGCCGACGCACATCGTGATCTCGCCCGGTCCCGGCACGCCGGATGAAGGCGGCGTATCGCTGGATGTGATCCGCGAACTGGGGCCGAGCACGCCGATCTTGGGGGTGTGTTTGGGCCATCAGTGCATCGGGCAGGCTTACGGCGGCGTGGTGCGGCGCGCTGACCGGTTGATGCACGGCAAGACCAGCCTGATCTATCATGACGATGATCGGATGTTCCAGGGCGTGCCCAGCCCTTTCGAGGCTACCCGCTATCACAGTCTGATCGTCGAAGCCGATTCGCTGCCGGGCTGCTTGCAGGTGACCGCCTGGACTGACCAGCGGGAGATCATGGGGCTGCGACACCGCGAGCATCCGGTGTATGGCGTCCAGTTCCATCCGGAAAGCATTCTGACACGTTTTGGCTCGCGCATCCTGCAAAACTTTCTGGAGATTCGAGTTCCTCAGGTGAGTGTGCTGTGACCCTATCTGACGCTGTGCTGCCGGCGAAAGGGCCGGCAAGCTCAACCGAAACGCGCAAGAAAACCGTCCTATCCGGCGTGCAGCCCACGGGTTCGCTCCACCTGGGCAATTACGTCGGCGCCCTGAGCGTGTGGGTTGAAAACCAGAGCCAGTATAACAACCTGTTCTGCGTCGCCAATCTGCACGCCTTGACGATTCCGGAAGCGGTCAACGCCGCCGAACTCCGCCACAATTCGCGCCAGGTGGCGGCGCTGTTCATCGCCGCCGGCATTGATCCGGAGGAATCGATCATTTTCATTCAGTCGGATGTCCCGGCTCATCCTTACCTGGCGTGGATTCTGGGCTGCTGCACCCCGCTGGGCTGGCTGGAACGCATGACGCAGTACAAGACGAAATCCGCCCAAGCGGAGACGATCGGCAGCGGGCTGCTCAATTACCCGGCGCTGCAAGCCGCCGATATCCTGCTGTACAAGGCGGATTTCGTCCCGGTGGGCGAAGACCAGACGCAGCACATCGAGATCACTCGCGATATCGCTCAGCGTTTCAACCATCTGTTCGGCGAGTGTTTCCCGCTGCCCGCGCCGCTGACCCGCGCCAGCGGGGCGCGAGTCATGGGCTTTGACGATCCTACGGTCAAGATGAGCAAGAGCATCGCCGAGACGCGCCCCGGCCATGCCGTGTCGCTGCTGGACGATCCAGATACCATTCGCAAAGTCATCATGCGCGCGGTGACCGACCCTGGCAACGAGACGCGGTTCGATTATGCGCAGCCCGGCGTGAAGAACTTGTTGGTGCTGTACGAAGTGCTGTCGAAGGAGCCACGGGCGGCCATCGAGGAGAAGTTCGCGGGCAAGGGCTACGGCTTTTTGAAACGCGAGCTGGCTGATCTGGTGATCGAGACGCTCAAGCCGATCCAGGAGCGATACCGGCAGATCACGACCGAACCGGGGTATCTTGACCGGCTGCTGGCCGAAGGGGCAGGCCGGGCGAGCGCGATCGCCGAGCGCACCCTGGCCGAAGTGCGGCAGCTTGTAGGCGTGTGATGAGGGGGAGAGGATGGATATTCAACGCGCGCTAGACCTGCTCAGCCGGTTCGGGCATTTACAAGCGGAAGAGGCCGAGGCCGTCATGCACCAGATCATGACCGGGGCGGCCACGGATGCCCAGATCGGCGCTTATCTGATGGCGCTGCGCATGAAGGGCGAGACGCCGGACGAGATCACGGGCAGCGCCCGCGCCATGCGCGCCAACGCTCATGTAGTCCCAACCCGCCACAACGGTGATCTGTTGGACACGTGTGGCACGGGCGGCGATAAGTCAGGCACCTTCAACATCAGCACCACGGTGGCGTTCGTGGCCGCCGGGGCCGGCGTGCCGGTGGCCAAACACGGCAACCGCGCCTCCAGCAGCAAGTGCGGCAGCGCCGATGTGCTGGCTGAATTGGGCGTCAACCTCGATCTGACGCCAGAGCAGGTTGGCCGCTGCATTGACGAGATCGGCATCGGGTTCTTGTTCGCCGCCAAGCTGCACCCGGCGATGAAGCATGCCATCGGCCCGCGCCGGCAGATGGGACTGCGCACCATCTTCAACATCCTGGGGCCGCTGACCAACCCGGCCGGCGCGCAGCGGCAGTTGATGGGCGTGTTCGCCAGCGACCTGACCGATATGCTGGCGCACGTGCTGGGCCAGTTGGGGTCTAAATCGGCCATCGTGGTCAGCGGCTACGGCGGGCTGGATGAGCTGACAACCACCGGCCCCAATCGTGTCAGCCATTGGCAGGACGGCCATGTGACCACTTACGAGTTAGACCCGCGCGACTATGGTTTCCGCGGCGCGCACATCTCCGAGCTGTTGGGGGATGACGCGCCGACGAACGCCCGCATCTTGCGCGGCGTGCTGGC
>CALAJK010000028.1 GCA_937922795.1 uncultured Anaerolineae bacterium | reverse complement strand
CAAGATGGCTAAGGCGCAGGGGATTTCGCTCAATCCGTCGGAGATCACGGGTATGTGCGGGCGGCTGCGCTGCTGCCTGGTGTACGAGTATGAACAGTATGTAGAAGCCCGCAAGCATTTGCCCAAGAAAAACAAACGGGTGATGACGCCGCAGGGCGAAGGCAAGGTGCTGGATGTGCACCCGCTTCAAGATGCGGTCACAGTGTTAGTGGGAGACGTGCGAGCGCTGGTGAAGCGGGAAGATGTGATGCCATTAGAGGAATGGGAAGCGCTGCAGAAGAAGGCAAAAGAGCCATGCTCACGACATGGCGACGGACCGTGCGACTGCGGCGCCAAACCGGGCAAAGCGGCGGGCGACAAATGAGCGATCTCGCCGGCATGGGTTGAAGCGGATAGCCTGAACTATGCTATCCGGCAGAGGAGGACTATGGCTGAAGAATCAACGTCACCGCTGCGGGTGATGGCGGTGTTCGCCCACCCTGATGATCCAGAATTCTTCTGCGGCGGCACCTTCGCGCGCTGGTCGGCTGAGGGCGCTAGCATCACGTTCGTGCTGGCCACCAGCGGCGACAAGGGCAGCGACGATCCAGAGATGACGTCAGAACGGCTGGCGCTCATCCGCGAAGAGGAAGAGCGCCGTGCCGCCGCCATTCTGGGCGTTCAAGAGGTGATTTTCCTGCGGTATCTGGACGGTGAACTCCAGCCGACGCTTGAACTCAGGCGCGATATCACGCGGCTCATCCGCCTGAAGCGCCCGGATATCGTCGTCACCTGTGATCCCAACGTCTACTGGTATGGGACGCGCAGCATCAACCACCCCGATCACCGCGCCATCGGGGCGGCCACGCTGGAGGCTGTCGCGCCGTCGGCTCGAAATCGGTTGATCTTTCCAGAGCTGACGCGCGACGAAAAACTGCCGATTCACAAGGTGCGACAGGTGTATATCTGTGGGACACCTGACCCGACGACGAAGGTTGATGTGACGGCCTATATCGATCTGAAGATCAAAGCGCTGCGGGAACACAAGACGCAGATCCATGACATGGAAGCGATGGAGGCGCGCATCCGCAGCAATGTGGACCCGGAAGCGCCGGCCGGCCAACCGCGCTATATGGATCTGTTCCGCGTGATCACGTTCGAACGCTGAAGGGAACCGCATGCCCACCATTGACTTTAGAGCCGAAGCTGACCGCCTGCGCGAGCTGTTGATCGCTCGCCGCCGTGATTTGCACCGGCATCCTGAACTGGCGTTTGAGGAGCGGCGGACGGCCGGCATCGTCGCCGATACGCTGATGCAGTTGGGGTTGGAAGTCCAGACCGGCGTCGGCAAGACCGGCGTGATCGGTTTGCTCGAAGGCGATCTTGACGGCCCAACCGTGCTGGTGCGCGCCGATATGGACGCGCTGCCTGTGCTGGAGGAGAATGACGTTGAGTATGCCTCGACGATGCCCGGCACCATGCACGCTTGCGGGCATGATGGCCACACGGCGATCGCCTTGGGCGTGGCACAGGTGCTGTCTCAGTATCGAGACCGGATGGCAGGCCGGGTCAAATTCGTGTTTCAGCCGGCGGAGGAAGTGGTCGCCGGGGCCAAAGCGATGATCGCCGATGGCGCCCTGGAGAACCCGCGCCCAGATGTCTGCCTGGGGCTGCACCTGTGGAACGGCATGCCGTTGGGTTCGCTGGGGGTGGCGGACGGTCCGGTGATGGCCGGGTCGTCGGCATTCACGCTGAAGATCAGCGGCAAGGGCGGACACGCGGCGGCCCCGCATTCCACGGTAGACCCGGTGGTTTGTGCGGCTCAGATCATCAGCGGCTTCCAGACGATCGTCAGCCGCAATGTGAACCCCCTGGATGGGGCGGTGGTATCGGTGACCTGGCTGCAGGCCGGAACAGCGTTCAATGTCATCCCGCAGGAAGTAGAGATGCGCGGCACGATCCGCACCTTCGAGCTGGCAGTGAGGGATCGCGTTGAACAGCGTATGCGAGAGATCAGCACTGGGATCGCCAGCGCTATGGGCTGCACCTGTGAACTCCAGGTTAATCATCATGTGCTGCCGGTCATCAACCATCCCGAAGTCGGCGAGCGCCTGCGCCCGGTGTTTGAGCGCTATGTGGGCGCTGAAGGGTTAAATTTGAACGAGCGCACGATGGGCTCAGAAGATGTGGGGCTGTTCATGTCCGATATTCCCGGCATGTATTTTTTCCTGGGAGCAGCCCTGGCCGATCGCGACGTCTACTACGGCCATCATCACCCCCGCTTCGATTTCGATGAAGAGGCGCTGCCATTGGGGGTGACGCTGCTGGCGGCCGCAGTGGCGGAGTATGTCCTGCCAGAGCAGTGATGGCGCGTAATCAGGTCATTCACTGGCTGGATGGCCGCGGTTGGTTGGTTTTGGCGAGCGCAGGCGAGGCGGGCAGCCTGCTGCGCGCTCAAGCGTTGGGGCGGATGGCCGCCGATGGCGGCGTGGCGTGTATCTCGTTTCGACCCTCGGCGGACGCCAGCGAACAGGTCTTGGCTGATCTGGAGGATCTGGGCGCGCCGTCAGGGTATGTGGTTGACGTGCTGGCGGAGGATGATCAGACGCTGACCAGCCGGCTGGCAGAGGCCGGCATGATCGTGATCGAGGGGGGGACGAGCGCAGAGGAAGCGCGCGCCGGGCTGATCGGTGCGGCAGTACAGGGCATTCGAAGCGCTTATGCAAACGGCGCCGTGGTGGTGGCCGAGGGGCTGAGCGCCATGGCGTTCGGCGCGTGGGTGCCGACCGCCGATGGCATTGCGCGCGGCCTGACCTGGCTGATGGATGCCCTGGTCATGCCAGATACGGAGTCTCTATCGGACTCATCCCTGGCCCGGCTCGTCCTAGCGCAGCAGCCACAGGGTATCGCCATCGGGATCGGCGCCGGCTCGGCGCTGGCGCTCGGTCCAGATGGCGAGGTCGAGGCATGGGGACGCGGGCGGGTGGCGATCGCGTTGGGGGCAAATTATCGCGCGCAGCCATGACGCGCGGCGAAGGATAAGGGGGAAGACTTGCCAGCGACAATTCTGGTGGGCGCTCAGTGGGGCGACGAAGGCAAAGGTCGCGTTGCCGACTGGCTGGCGGCTGAGTCCGACATTGTGGCGCGCTATGGCGGCGGCGACAACGCCGGCCACACGGTGTATGTTGGCGACCAGGTTTTCAAACTGCATATGGTGCCGTCCGGCATCCTGCACGAACGGGTCGTATGCGTGCTGGGGAATGGGATGGTGATCAATCCGGTCAACCTGGTCAAAGAGATCGAACACCTGGCGCAGATGGGCGTGCCAGTTGAACCGGCGCGGCTGCTGATCAGCGCGCGGGCGCACCTGATCACCCCGGCGCACATCGCCCTGGACCGGGCATCAGAGCAGGCGCGCGGCAGTCAGGCGATCGGCACGACGCTGCGCGGCATCGGCCCGGCGTATTTAGATAAAACTGGACGGCGCGGCATCCGTGCGGGCGAGATGCTGGAGGCGGATCGTTTCGCTGAGCGTCTGCGCGACGCCATAAAAAGCGCCAACCAGACGTTAGCCGCTCAGGGGATGGAACCCCTCGACGTGGAACAAGCGGTGGAGCCATATTGTGAAGCCGCTGCCCGGCTCAAGCCCTATATTGCTGATACCGCCGTGTTCTTGTATGAGCGGCTGCGCGCCGGCGCGCGGGTGCTGTGCGAGGGCGCACAAGGGACGCTGCTCGATGTAGATCATGGCAGCTACCCGTTTGTGACCAGCTCATCGCCGACCGCCGGCGGCGCGCTAACCGGCCTGGGCATCGGGCCGGGCGCCGTTGATCGGGTGGTCGGCGCGGCCAAGTGCTTCAGCACGCGGGTGGGCAGCGGGCCGATGCCGACGGAGCTGCATGATGAGGTAGGCGACCGTCTGCGCGGCACGGGCGAGCATTTCTGGGATGAGTACGGCACCACGACCGGACGCCCCCGCCGCTGCGGCTGGCTGGATGGCGTGATGCTGCGCTACGCGGCGGCCATCAATGGTTTCACCGAGCTGGTGCTGACGAAGCTCGACGTCCTCAGCGGTTTTACTGCGCTGAAGCTAGCGGTGGCCTATCGTCTCGATGGCCAGACGCTGGCGTTTCCGCCGGCAGCGGCTGAGGCGCTAGAACGGGTAGAGCCAATCTATGAGACGCTGCCCGGCTGGCAGGAAAATCTCTCACAGGCGCGACAGGCCGCTGATCTGCCCGAAGCTGCGCTGCAGTACATCCAGCGCATCGCCGCCTTGTGTGAGGTGCCGGTTTCGGCGGTGAGCGTGGGGCCGGAGCGCGACCAACTGGTTCGTTTTTGACTATGGACTCAGAACAGAGATGGACGTATGGCTACCAGATGGAGACGCCCGTGGCGCAGCCGCCGCGCCGGGTGGTGTCGTTGGTTCCTAGCGTGACCGAGTCGCTGTTCGATCTCAATTTGGGCGACCGGCTGGTGGCCGTCACCGACTACTGCGTGCATCCCGCTGAGGGCGTAGCGCGCCTGCCGCGCATCGGCGGCACGAAGAACCCGGACATCCGGCGGATCATCGAGCTAGCTCCCGATCTGGTCATCGCCAACCGCGAGGAAAACCGCAGGGAGGATGTGCAGGCGCTGCAAGCTGCCGGCGTGCCGGTGTGGGTGACGTTCCCGCGGACGGTGAGCGATGCGATCAACCTGCTGTGGAACATCATGTACGTCTTTGACGAGCCGGTCATGGTCCCGCGTGTCCGGTTGATTGAGCAGACGCTGGATTGGGTGCGGCGTCTGGGCGAGCAGCAGTTGGCTGCGAACCCCTGCCGGGTATTCGTGCCCATCTGGCTAGATCCGCTCATGACTTTCAACGCGGATACCTACGCGCACGATCTGCTCCGGGTGTGCGGCGCGGTCAACGTGTTTGGCGAGCGCCAGCGGCGCTACCCGCTGCGAGCCGATCTCGGAGAAGCGGAGGCGTATTCGCCGGACGACCCGCGCGCAGCGGAACGCGATACCCGCTACCCGCGGATCACCTGGGATGAAGTCGTCGCCGCTCAGCCGGATGTGATCCTGCTTCCGAGCGAGCCGTTCGCCTTCGATGCGACGCATATTCCGCTGTTTGCCAGCTTGGACGTGCCAGCAGCTCACAAAGGGCGTATTATATTGGTAGATGGCTCGCTGCTGCACTGGCATGGGACTCGTCTGGCGCGAGCGCTCGACAGCCTGCCGGCATTATTTTGGTCGGATAAGAACTGATCATGTCCTCACACCATTTTGAAAGCGACTGGCTGCATGAGCTGGCGCACGATCTCAAGACGCCTATCGGCGTCATCCAGGGGGCGCTCGAAATCGTTGAGAACGGTGGGCCGCTCAATGCGATACAGCAGCGGTTTCTGGCCAAAGCCCAGACGGGGTTAGAGCGGATCGAACGCCTGGTCGAACGCGCATTGAACATCGCCTGGCTGAGCGGTGATGAGCCGCTGGAGCTGGTTGAGTGCGATCTGATCGTGATGATCGAGGATGCGATCCGCTTGGTCGAAGATGTGGCCGAAAAGCGCGCCGTGTCCATTCATCTGTCGGTGGCGACGGCAGTGCCCCATATCAAGGCAGATACACTGCGGCTGTCGCAAGTCCTCGACAATTTACTGAACAACGCCATCAAATACAATCGTGAAGGCGGCGAGGTGCATGTTCGCGTCGCCAGCGATCAACGAGAAGTACAGGTCAGCATTCAGGACAATGGGATCGGCATCCCGCTTGAAGATCAACCGTATGTTTTTGATCGATTCTTCCGCGCGCGTGAGCGCGGCAGCAAGCAGATCGAAGGCAGCGGTTTGGGGTTGGCGATCGCTCGGGCGATCGTTGAGCGCCACCACGGGCGCATCTGGCTGGAGAGTGAGCCGGGGCAGGGGACGACGATCCACTTCACGATACCGCTGAGAGCAGCATTCAGCGAAGGTCGCGATCAGCGGGTTGAAGCTGTGCCCCAAATGGCCGAGCCAGGCGAGGCGACCGGGCTGCGCCAGGGCGGTGGAGCAGCCGCTAGCGAAGAGCGCGACGCGGTGGACGATGCGTGGCAGGAGCAGCGCGATCTATCGCAGGTGAAGGCCAGCGGGGATAAATCGTAAGTGATGAATGAGCGCCGCCGCTGCCGTCTTGCAGGCAGTTGTGCGAAAGAGTACAATCGCCTCTCGTGCCGATACCTGATGGGTAAGGGAGGTCTTTGGTGAAACAGCTCATCATAGTTGCGGTCGTCATCATGCTGCTCATCATCGGCGGCGGGCTGACAGCGCAGATCGCCTCAAGCGGCGGCAACTTCAGCATCCCCGGCGCGATCAAACAGACGAATGACCCGGATGGGTCGGTTTTTGAGTTGTCTCCCTGGAAAGCTGAGCAGCTTTTCCTGTTCGTTGGCTTCATCCTGTTCAACCTGATCGGCATCGGCGTGACGCTGGCGATCGTCTTCTGGCTGCTGCACCGGGCGGTCAAGACCGTGCGCGCCGATGAGCCGCCTAAAGCGACGGCTGATCAAACCTAAGTCAGCGTCGTCCTTGATCGCGTTGGGGTGTTAGCAGATACCGGTAGTGTGAGTGGGGTGTTATGGAACCGGCCAAGACCGCTTTTTCGCCTCGTCTATTTTTCCGGTTGGCTTTGACCACCGCTTTGGCAACCTTCGGCTTGATCGTCTTCGGCGCGGTGGTTCGTGTCACTGACTCCGGCCTGGGCTGCGGCAATCACTGGCCGCTGTGCAATGGAACAGTTTTGCCGCCGTTGGACAATCTCACCGCCTGGATCGAGTGGCTTCATCGGCTGTTCGCGGTGCTGATCGGCCTATTGGGGATAGGCATGTTGGTCATCGCTGGGCGCGCCTATCGCCGGCGCGATCGAGTTGTGCTGGGGGCGACGGTGGGGGCGGCGGCGCTGTTCGCTGTGCAGAGCGCCCTAGGCGCTGTGGTAGTCGTGCTGGAGCTGCCGCCGACGATGGTGACGCTGCACCTGGGGACAGCGATGCTGCTGCTGGGGGCGCTGCTGCTGGCGGGTGTGAGCGCCGCTTACCGGCCTCAAACTCGGCGGCCGTTAGACTCGGTCAGCATGCTGGCGTTCATCACGGCGGCGCTGGCGCTGGTGATCATCTTGACGGGCGCGCTGGTGCGCGGCAGCGGCGCGACGCTGGCGTGCACCGATTGGCCGCTGTGCAATGGTCAGGTCTTGCCGTTGGGGCAGGGACAATTGGCGATGATTCACATGATCCATCGGATAGCGGTGCTGGCGCTGGGCGCAGCGCTCATCCTGCTGGTGTGGATGGTCGCCCGCGCCCGCGATGCGGCCGCGCGCCGGTTGAGCGCGGCGGCGCTGGCGGCCTATCTGGGGCAAGCCGGCGTGGGGGCGCTGTACGTCCTGAGCAGCGCCGGGCCGATCTGGGGGGCGGCGCATGTAGGCCTGGCCGCTTTGACGTGGGCGCTGTTGGTCGTGTTGAGCGCGATTGAGTGGTTGAACAGCCGTGAATCATCGGGTGAGATGGGTGAGTTAAACGCGCAGTCATGGTATCCGCATTCCGAAGCTATCAGTTAAGCGTAACGGCCACGCTCCGCACCTACCTGGAGCTGGCGAAACTCCGCATTGTCCTGCTGCTGTTGTTCACGACCGTCACGGCGATGATCATCGCCGCCGACGGCATCCCGGCCATGACGGTGCTCGTGCCGACTTTGGTCGGCGGCGCGCTGGCCGCGGCGGGTTCGAGCGCAATCAACCAGTATCTCGACCGCGACATGGACGCGAAGATGGCGCGCACATCGCGGCGCCCGATCCCGTCGGGACGTGTGGCCCCGCTCAATGCGCTGCTGTTCGGGCTGGCGCTGGTGGCGTGGTCGGTGCTGGTGCTGGGCGTGTTCGTCAACTGGTTGACGGCGGGGCTGGCGCTGTTCGGGAGCATGTACTACGTCATCCTGTACACGCTCGTCTTGAAGCGCAACACCGTCGTCAACATTTTGATCGGCGGTGGGGCTGGGGCCGTGCCGGTGCTGGTTGGGTGGGCGGCGGTGACGGGGAGCCTGTCATGGCAGGCGTTCATCCTGTTCGCCATCGTGTTCTACTGGACGCCGCCGCACAGCTGGGCGTTGGCCATCTTGGTCAACAAGGATTATGCGCTGGCCAACGTGCCGATGATGCCAGTGGCGCGGGGCGAAGACGCCACGCGGTTTCAAATCCTGCTGTACTCGATCCAACTGCTGATCATCACGCTGCTGCCGGCTCCGTTCCGGATGTTGGGATGGTTTTACTTGCTGGCGGCGGCGGCCCTGGGGGCGGGGCTGATCCGCTACTCGGTCAATTTGATCCGCAAGGCAGACGGGGCCGCCGCGCGCAAGATGTATAAGTATTCGACAGCCTATCTGGCATTCCTGTTCCTGGCGATGATCGTTGATCGCCTGCTGACCTGAGCTTCGAGCGAGAATGTGAGCGACCAAATTTTCGATCGACCAGCGCGGCTACGGTCATGGCCGGTGCTGGCAGCGCTGGCGCTGCTCGTCGGCGTGACGCTCGTTTTCCTGATCGAATTCGTCATTTCGACCGAGACCGAGATCGCTGCGCGCCGCGCCACGCCTGAGCCCCTGGCGGCTGACGCTTATGCCGATCAGTTAGCGGCGCTGTTGGCGGATGCTGACAGCGCCAATGGGGCTCGTCTGGTAGAACAGCATCACTGCACAGCCTGTCACCGGCAGGGCGCAGCCAACGGCATCGCGCCGGCTTTCGTGGGGCTGTCGGAGCGCGCGGTGTCGCGCCGGCCGCCGCTGTCCGCCGCGGCTTACGTATACGAGTCGATTGTGCATCCTCTGGCTTTCGTGGTCGAGGGTTTCAACCCGGCCATGCCCCAGAACTATCCTGAAGTGCTCAGCGACCAGGAGTTGGGTGACATCATCGCCTACCTGCTGACCAGCGACGCCCACTGACCATGTATTTGGATGTCTTCACGCTGTCGGCGCTGGTCGATGAGCTGCTCGACACGTTGATCGGTGGGCGGGTTCAGGATGTGCTGGATACCGACGCAGCTGGCCTCGGCCTGGAGATTTACGCTGGCCACCGCCGCCGCTACCTCTATCTCAGCGCCGATCCACAAACTCCGCGCGTGCATCTGGTTGAAGATCGGCTGCGGCGCGGGCTGACCCGCCCGACCAATCTGGGGCTGCTGTTTCGTCGCTACGTCGAGGGCGGGATCGTCGAGCACGTCAGCCAGCCCCCCTGGGAGCGGGTCCTACAGCTCGATATTGCCGGCCCAGAAGGTCCGGTGTCAGTCATCATCGAGCCGATGGAGCGCCGCAGCAATCTGCTGCTGGTTCAGGACGGCATCATTCTGGACTGTATGCGGCGCGTAGGGCCGGATGAAAACCGCTATCGCGTGAGCCTGCCGGCTCAGCCTTATGTTCCGCCGCCGCCTCAGGCCGGCAAGCTGAGGCCGGACGTCGTCGGCGCGGCTGAGCTGCAAGCGATTTTAGAGTCGTCTGCCGATCCTAAACGCAAAGCTTACCAGGCGCTGGCTGGGTGCATCTTGGGCTTCAGCCCGCTGCTGGCGCGCGAAGTCATCTACCGCGCCGCCGGCAGCAGCGATGCGCCGCCGTCGGCGGTCGAGGCGCAGGCGCTGTATGCTGCGTTTCGCGCGCTCATCGATCCGCTGCTGCGACGCCAATGGCAGGCTGGGATAGCGGGGGACGCTGCGCGCCCCGAAGCCTTCAGCGTTTACCCGCTGCTCAGCCTGGACGGCTGGCATCGGGTCAGCTCAGTGAGCGAAGCGATCAGCCGGTACTTTGGCGCGCCGGTCGGCGAAGAGGCCTACACGGCGGCAAAAGCGCCCGTCCGGCAGGCGCTGCAGGAGGCGGTGACGCGGCTGAGCGCCAAGCTGATCTCTTTGGAGCGCAGCGTCACCGATGAAGCTGAACGCGAGCGGCTGCGGCAGAGCGGCGAACTGATCCTCGCCTATCAATACGTCCTGACGCCCGGCCAAACCGAACTGCGGGCGCAGTATGACCCGGAAGGCCCGGAGCTGGTCATCAAGCTCGACCCGACCCTGTCGCCGCTGGACAACGCGCGCCAGTACTTCAGCCGGTATGACAAAGCCAAACGCGCGCTGGAAGACGTTCCCGCCCTGATCGAAGCGACGCGCACCGAGCTAGCTTTTCTGGAGCAGTTGGCGATTGACCTCGATTTGGCGACCAGCTGGCCAGACATTGATGAAGTGCAGCAGGCGCTGCAGGCGCGAGGACATTGGAAGGGCAAACCGGCGCGCCGCGCCGGCGGGAGCGGCCAGAGCGCGCCGCAGAAGCTGGTGACGCCTGAAGGTTTCGTCATCTGGCTGGGGCGCAACAGCCGCCAAAATGAGCAGGTGACGTTCGGCAAAGGTTCAGGGCAGGATTACTGGCTGCACGCTCGCGGCGTCCCGGGGGCGCACGTCATCATTAAGCACGACGGCCGCCCTGTCCCGGCGGCGGTAATTGAAGCGGCGGCTGGGTTAGCAGCCTATTACAGCGCGCGGCGGCATGAAGCCAAAGCGCCAGTTGATGTGACCCGCTGCGCCTATGTCCGGCGGATCAAAGGGGCAGGGCCGGGGATGGTGACCTATCGGAATGAGGAGACCTGGCTGGTTAAGCCGCGAGCCAGTCTCGAAGACGACCATACCTGAAGGAGGTCTGGATGGCGGCGAACCATAAGCTTCACCCAAAACCGGGAAGTGCGGTGCGGCTCAAAGACTACGATCCCGATGATTGCGACGGGATTGACAAAGAAGAAGCCGCCGAAGAGATGTCCCAGCTCAAAGATCGCCTGCAAACCCTGCAAGAACGGCTGTATGCAGAGGGCAAGCAGGCGCTGCTGGTCATCCTACAGGCGATGGACGCGGGCGGCAAAGACGGCACGATCAAACGAGTGTTCGAAGGGATCAACCCGCAGGGGGTGTTCGTGACCAGTTTCAAAGCGCCCACGGCGGATGAGCTGGCGCGCGATTTCCTGTGGCGGGTGCACCGGGCGGTTCCGCCAAAAGGACATATCGGCATCTTCAACCGCAGTCACTACGAGGATGTGTTGATCGTGCGGGTGAATCAACTCGTGCCCGAAGCGGTCTGGCAAAGGCGTTACGACCACATCAACGCTTTTGAGCGTCTGCTGACAGACGGCGGCACGCGCATCCTCAAGTTTTTTCTACACATCAGCAAAGACGAACAAAAGCAGCGTTTTCTGGATCGGCTCAAAGATCCATCCAAGCATTGGAAATTTTCGACCGGCGATCTACCGGTGCGTGAGCGGTGGGAAGACTATATGCGAGCGTATGAAGATGCGATCAGCCGGTGCAATACAGAGGCCGCCCCCTGGTTTATCGTGCCGGCCAATCGCAAGTGGTATCGCGATTTGGTGGTCATGCGGACCATTGTCGGCACGCTGGAGGCGATGAATCCTCGGTATCCAGTGCCAGAGCCGGGGCTGGAGCATGTGGTCATCCCGGATTGAGGGCGCGGCGGGCGGCCTCAAGCACGCGCGCGACGGTGATATCGCGGACGCAGGGATGATAAGCCGGGTCGTCGCCCATCCAGTCCAGCACTCGACAGGGACGGCAGGCGATATCGGTGGTCAGGATGATCTGCCGATTAGGCGGTCCCCAGGTGGCGAACTCGGCGGGATCGGCCGGGCCGAACAGGGCGATGGTTGGGACGCCCACCGCCGCCGCTAGATGGAGCGGTCCGCTGTCCGGGCCCAAGACGATATAGGCGCGCTGAAACAGCGCGGCTAGCTGGCTGATGCGCGTGTCGCCGGCCATGATGCAGGCGGGGCGGCGCATGTGGTCGGCAATGCGGCGGGCGAGGTTGAGCTCATGGGCGCTGCCGGAGAACACGACTGGCGCATCGAGCTGCTCGGCTAGAGCGTCGGCGACGCGCGCCCACCGGTCTTCCTGCCAGTGTTTGACCCAGGCGCCGCTGCCGGGGTGGATACAGATGAGCCGGCGAGACGGCGTGATCCCCCACTCTTGAAGGTAGCCATCTACGTAAGCTTGGCTGGTCGCTTCGACCGGAAAGTAATAGCGCACCTGGGATGGATCCAGCGGCCCACACCAACCTTCGACCAGGCGCAGGCTCTGGCGGACGGCGTGTTGGGGCTGATACTCTACGGCAGCCGTCAGAAACGGCGCCACATCGGGCAGATCATAACCGATGCGCTCTGGGATGCCGGCCAGTTTGGCGAGCAGGGCTCCCCACCAGTGATCTGGGCGAAAAATCACGGCGCTGCCGTAACCGATCCGGCGAAGATGACGGGCGGCGGCAATGACCTGCTCGTAAGGCGATCGCCAGCTCGGCTTGGGTTGGCGATCGAAGCCTGGAAATGACAGGGTGAGCACCTGATCCACTTCAGGGTAGGCTGCCACCGCCTCCGCCGACCATGGGCCGACCAGCGCGTGCAGTTCGACATACGGCTTGGCGGCTCGCAGCGCCTGGACTGCTGGCATCGTCAGCAGGACATCGCCGAGGTGATCCGGTCGAACCAACAGAATCCGGTGAGATGAGGCGCGCTGTGAGGGTAGAACTGGCAGCCGGCCAGCTAATTGGAGCAGGACGCGGCGCAGGTGATGACGAGGAGTCGGCGCGTGATAGGCTTCTGCCAGGCGGCGGTTGCGCAGCGCGAGCGCCTCTCTATCCAATGCCCATATCCCTGTAAGCGGTGAGCAGGCGGGGGATGATGACCGACCAGTCGTAATGCGCCTTCACGAAGGCCTGAGCTGCCTGTCCCAATGCCTGGCGGCGGCGCGGGTCCTGCAGCAGGGCGATGATAGCGCTGGCCATCTGATCGGGCTGGTCGGCCACAACCAACACCTCGCGGACGGACGGCAGCATGCCGCTGATGGCCGTGGTGGTGGCGACGACGGCGCGGCCGGCGGCCATGGCTTCGAGCAGTTTCAGACGCGTCCCGCTGCCCATGCGCAGCGGCGCTACGTACAGGCTGGCGCCGCACAGGAACGGCTGCACATCGCGTACCCAGCCGGTGATCTCGATCTGGCGATGCCGCCGCAGGCGTTCTAGGCGGGGGTGAGGCTTTTGACCCACGACGTACAAGCGGGCGTCTGGCACGCGCCGGTGAATGAGCGGCAGGATGTCGCTGGCGAACCAGCAGACAGCGTCAACGTTGGGGCGGTAATCCATCTTGCCGGTGAAGACTAGCGCGTGCTCGCCCAATTCTAACTGCGCGCCAGCGCAGCGGTAGTCATCGGCGAAGATGCCGTTGTTGACGACCGGCACGCAGGCGTCAGGCCGAAAAGCGCGCAGGATGGCGGCGTCCTCGTCGGATACTGCGATGACGCCGTCCGCCTGCCGGCAGAGTTCATGCTCATACTGCGCGAGCCGCCGCGCTTGAATCAGTGAATAGATGGCCGCAGGCCAGCGGCGCGGTTCGCCGCGGTCTACATCGAAGATCACGCGCTGCAAGGCGGCCTCAGCATTGAAAGCGTCGTACACCAGGCGGGCGCTGGTGTTCATGCCGCGCAGCAGGGACAAGTAGCAGGCGATTTCGATGCCCTCAAACTGGACCAGATCGAAGCGTTGATCGCTGACGAGTGCGGAGAGCCGTTGGGCGAACTCTGAGCTGTACAGCCGCCGCGCGATATCGGGACGATCCGAGAACAGCAGGTCGCGCAGGCGCTGGGTTTTTGAGCGTTCCGGCGGCGGCAGGACGATAATCTCGTCGCACCACCGTTTCATCTCAGCGATGTCGCGCGCGCCGTCGCCGGCATCGCGGAAACTCATGAGCGAGAGGTGATGACCGGCCTGTTTGAGACCGTGCAGAATGCCGTAGCTGCGCAGCGCGCCGCCCTGATGCGGAGGATAAGGTAGGCTGCCAGTCAGCATCAAGATGCGCATAAGTCCTCAGAAACCTGCTGATAGACTGATAAGGCAATTGCTGCTGTGCGCTCCCAGGTGAACGCCGCCGCGCGTTCCAGGCCGGCGCGTCGGGCGGCGGCGCGCCAATCGGCGTCGGTCAGCGCGCGTTCGAGCGCCGCCGCTAGCGCTGCTGGATCGTCAGGATTGACCAGCAGACCGGCGTCTCCGACTACTTCCGGCAGTGATGAGCGATCGCTGACGATCGTCGGCGTGCCGCAGGCCATGGCTTCCAGGGCGGGGAAGCCGAAGCCTTCGTAGAAAGATGGCATCACCAGCGCTGACGCCTGATTATACACCGTAGGCAGCCATTCGTCGGTGATGTCTTCGCGCAAAGTCACACGTGATGAAAGGTGTAAATGTTCAATGGCGGCCATGGTCTCATCAAACAGCCAGCCGCGACGACCGACCAGCAGCAGCGCCGGCACGTCGGCCAGCCGCTGGCATACGATCTGATAGGCTTGCAGCAGCCCCAGGATGTTCTTGCGCGGTTCAAATGTTCCCACAAACAGCAGGTAGCGGTCGGGCAGATTGAGCGCCCGCCGGTTTGCTTCCAGCAGGTGCGGCGGCAGGGGACAAAAGCGGGAGTCGACGCCCAGCAGGTGAACGGTGATGCGTTCCGGCTTCACATTCAACATGCGGATGAGATCGGCGCGGGTGGATTGGCTGTCCACCAGGATGTGATCGGCGCGCCGGACGGCGGCCTCGATCTGCTGGTTGTAGTAGCGGCGGCTGTCGGCGGTCAGAAACTGGGGATAGTGTAAGAAGGTCAAGTCATGAACCGTGATCACATGCCGCCTGGCCCCCCGCAGCGGCGGGATGAAATCCGGGCTGTGCAGCACATCCAGCCGAAAGCGCGCCAGCTCAACTGAAAGGGCGGTGCGTTCCAGGCGATGGTGGCAGGGCGTCCAGAGGGCGGCGCGCCGGAAGCGGTTTACGAGCGAGTCTTTCGCCTTGCGACTGTGAAACACCGTATAGTGATTGCGCGTGTCGAGCGTCTCGAGCGCCGGAATTAACCGCCGGATGTAGGTGCTGATGCCCCCAGTGCGGTAGTAGGTCAGGCGCCCATCAATGCCGATGTGGAGCATGCGTTTGAGTATAGCGGCTCGCTGGTGAACAATCCAGACTTTGGCGGTATAATGCGGCTCAAGTTCAGACGAGATGCTGTTCATGAGGCGAGGGATGCCTCGCCCAGAACATGCGGCCGGGGCGGCTGTGACCCAGAGCTTTGCGATTGCTAATCAGAAAGGCGGGGTGGGCAAGACCACTACCGTGTTGAACCTGGGCGCGGCGCTGGCGCTGCAAGGGCATAGGGTGCTGCTGATTGATCTTGATCCGCAAGCCAGCCTGACCGTCTATCTCGGCCTTGATCCCTATCGCCAGGAGCGCAGCAGCTATTCGCTGGTCATGTTTGATGAGATGGCGCTGTCGCGGGTGTTGAAGCCGGTCGGCGCTAATCTGGCGCTCGTTCCGGGAAGCGTTGATTTGGCGACGGCGGCCATCAGACTCGTCCAGGAGCGCCAGCCGCTGAATCGGCTGCAGTTAGCGCTGCGAGAAAGCCGGTTAGGGTTCGATTTCGTGCTGCTGGACACGCCTCCCAGCCTGAACGTCCTGACTGTGAGCGCGCTGCTGGCTGCTCAGCAGGTGATCATCCCGGTGCAGTGCAACCACGCCGCGGCGCTGGGAGTGCGAGCGATGCTAGACGTGGTGTATCGGGTTCGCGATCACATGGGCAATCCATCCTTGAGTGTGCGCGGCATCGTCGCAACCCTGTTCGACGCCGAGATGCTGTACGCTCAACAGGTGCTGCAGGAACTGCGCGCGCTGCTGCCCAAACAGACGCTGCAAACTGTGATCCCCTATGATCCGCATATCGCGGATGCCCCGCACCAGGGTAAGTCCATCCTGACTTATCTGCCCGAAAGTCCGGGGGCCATCGCCTATCGCCAATTGGCGGACGAACTGCAGCAGGCGTGAGGTCACAGCCAGCGGCTGACAAGCTGGGCTAGTGTGCCGTCTTCCATCATGGCTGCCAGCGCCTGGTCAATCGCCCGCTGTAATGCGCCCCGGTCGCTGCGCACAGCTCCGGCGTAGAGCACGTCGGTCACGTGCTGTGACACAGCGCGCCAGTTGGGATGGAGGCGTAGATAAAGCCGCGCGCTGACCGCGTCAACCAGAGCGGCATCGGCTGTTCCTTGCCGGACTGAGTCGAGCGCGTAGTCGGGCAGTTCGTACGGCAAAATGACAAATGGTGGCACTCGTCGCAGCCAAGCATGGGCTAGCTGATCCGCTTCTGAAGCGAATTCCAGGGCGATCTGCCTGCCAGGGAGCTGATCTACAGCCTGCAGGGGCTCGGCGGCCGGCGAGACGAGCACCAAGCCCGCGTTGAAATAGGGCAGCGTGTAGCGCACGTCGCCCATGCGCGAGGCGTCGATGACCAGGGCTGACAGCACGAGGTCAACCTGGTCGGCTTTGAGCGAATCGTATAGGCCGTCGAAGCCCATATTGACGAAGCGAACCGGCGCATTCAGCCGGCTGGCGATCATCTGGCCGAGGTCTATTTCCAGGCCGTACAGGTCGTCGGCGACGGCGGCGAACGGCGGATAGCTGGCGTCCACGCCAATCCGCAGCTCGCCGTAGGGGAGCAGCGGCGGCGGCGGGGGAGGCGGCCGGTCTACGGCGATCCACCGCAGCAGGAACAGCGCCCCGGCTAAAGTCCATATCCAGGCGGTCACGGCGAGCGCCAATGAGACGCCGATCACTCGCCAGGGGCGGGCAGCCATAAATCCTCGGTTCGTTCCCAACCGCGCGCGTAAGCCTGTACCGCCAGGTAAACCGCTTTGGGTTGGAAGTCCGGCGTGATGAGGGTGAAGTTATCCGGATAGCTGCGCGTAGAAGCCGGGTAGCGCAGTACCCACAGGCACAGGCTGTCTAACCACGGCCAGCGCTGCTGCGCCCAGATCAGCGCGTCAACGGTGTAGGCGACGCGCTGCGACGGCCGCACGGCTTTTGTCCAGCGGGGGTGGTCATTCCAACCCGTCTCGGTGATGAATACCGGCTTGTCCGGCCTGTCGTAGCGCTGCGAGAGGGCGTAGAGCAGCTCGGCGCGCCTGAAGTTGAGGTGGTCGGGGGCGGGCGGCGCGGCGGGCGGCTCAGTGAAGCCGTAGGTATGGATGGCCAGCGCGTCGAAGTATGTCGCGCCGCCGGCGCGATAGAGTGCTTCCAGATACAGCAAATCGTTCAGGCCGTGAGGGCTGCCGGGCGGCTCCAGCGTCGGCGCCAGCGGCGCAGCTAGGATGACCACGTCCGGGTTGGCGTCATGCACCGGGCCGTATACCGCGCGCAGCAGACGAACATACCCGACTGGATCAACCTGCTGGTAGCCCCACTCAAAAGCTAAGTTGGGTTCGTTCCAGATGATGATGTGATTGACGCGCCCGGCGTAGCGCCGGGCGAAGCTGGCGACGAAAGCGGCGAAGTCATCGTAGGCGTCTTCGGGCAGATAGTTTAGCGTCGTGCGCTGGCCGTCGCGGTCAGGGCGCGCCCAGGCCGGAACCAGGCCCATACGCGCGATGACGCGCAGCCCTTGATCGCCCGCGTGCCGGATGATCCGGTCAAAAGAGGCCCAATCGTAACGGCCGCGTTCGGGTTCGGCGTAGGCCCAGGGGAAGAACTCAACGATAGAGGTCGCCCCCAGCTCTCGGACCATTTGAAGCGAGCGCTGAATTTTCCATTCAAAGACCTCGTCAATCAAACGCGTGTGCACACAAATATGCGGCTGGGTGGTTTCCACCGTGTGGGGGCCGTCCAGGGGCGCGCGCGGCGGCGCAGGCGACAGGAGCTGCAAAACCGAATAGACGATTACAAGGCGGACGAGCCAGAGCCAATTATAGCGAAACCACTGCCTGGAAGATAACATTGACATGCGTCAATCATATCGTATTCAGCCCCTAGGTAGAGCTTCGGAATATCGAGGAATTTTTCGATAACTTGGTTGCGTTTTTGTAACGAGTGATTTAATTTCTAATCTGTAGTCATATAATTAAGGCAACGTTCAACACGATCGTTGAACGACGTCGCCGGGATTAGGGCGTCTTATGAAACTGTTCATTTGTTATGCGCCGCCCGATCAGGCTTGGTGCCAGCATATCAAGGAGACGCTCGACGTACACGATGTTTGGTACGACGATTGTACACAGGTTGGCCAGCGTCGGCGAGATGAGATCCTGGAGCATTTGAACTGGTGTGATGGATTCATGTACCTGCTGTCCGCGGCTTCGATATACTCCAAGAGCTGCCACAAACAGTTGGAGATCGCGCAGCAGTTAGGCAAAAAGATCATCCCAGTAATCATCGAAGCTAATACGCCGATTCCGTCGTCGCTGCAAGATATCCAGCCGGTTGATCTCAGCGATGGATTGACAGTGGAGAGTATCGCCAGACTGTTCAACGCCATCCATTTAATGGAGATGCGCGCTCCAGCGGCAGCCGCCCAGGGGGCTAGGGGTTCGGCTTGGGGGCCGGAGTTCACCCCAACTGCGTCGCTTGATAGCAACGGCAGCCATTCACATGTCGGAGCAGATGCGCTCATGTTTGATCCGCTGCTGAACGTCCAACAAGCGGTCGAGGCGATGAACCGGGGTGATTTCGAGCAAGCGGTCGCCTTGCTCAAGCAGGTGCGCGATGCCGGCTATGCGCCGCACTTCATCAATCTGTATGCTTTGCTGCAAGAGGCTGAGGATGCGCTGCGGCAGCAAATCTTTCAGCGCGAAGTGGAACGCGAGTATGCCACCATCGCCTCGCTGGTGAAGCAGCGCCGAACTTATCAGCTAGGGCGCCAGGCGTTTCAGTCGTTCCGGTCGAGCTTTCCCGATTATGATCCCCAGAACCTGGCCGCGCTGTGTGATCCGCCGGAGCTGCCGCTGTTAGAGTGGTGCGATATACCAGCGGGCAAAGTGATCATTGAGCGCGGCCGTAAACGGACGGTATACGAAGTAGATGCTTTCGCCATCAGCAAATATCCCGTCACCAACGCGCAGTATCAGGTGTTCATTGACGCCGAAGATGGCTACCGCGATGACCGGTGGTGGGACTATTCGCCCCAGGCGCTGCGGTGGCATAGCGACAATCGTGAACCTCTGCCGGCGCGATTTCCGGGCGACACCCAGCCGCGCACGAACGTATGTTGGTACGAGGCGGTCGCCTTTTGCCTGTGGTTGAGCCATCGTACCGACCTGAAAATCTCCCTGCCGACCGAACAGCAGTGGCAGCGCGCCGCCCAAGGTGATACCCAGCGTCCGTATCCGTGGGGGCGGCGATTTGATGCGGCATGCTGCAATACCCGCGAGAGCCGCTTGGGGATGACCACCCCGGTCACCCGGTACAGCAACGGCGTCAGCCCTTTCGGCGTGTATGACATGGTTGGGAATACGTGGGAATGGTGTTCGACCTGGCACCGGTTGGGCGAGGGTGGGGCGGCCGGCCAGGAAACCGGGCGCATCGTTCGGGGCGGCGCGTTCGTCAGCCCACGCGACCGGGCGGATAACTTCAGCTTCTTCGTGTTGAAGCCGATCTATCGCTACCACACCATCGGTTTTCGGCTGGCGCTGACTTTCAAGTAGTTCCGGTAAGCCAGTTCGTCCGCGTGAAGACCTTCGGTAAAAACAGCCGACCTTCACGGCGGAAGGTCGGTTTGAGCGTCCCTGCCGAGACTCGAACTCGGGCTTCAGCCTCCGGAGGGCTGCGCTCTATCCACTGAGCTACAGGGACAATCTAGGTGTACTATAGCAGATTTCCGCGCAATCTACAAGGCGCGCTAGCGGGTTTGCGCGGGGTGAATGCATGAAAATCAATGATCGGATTACGAGGGGTCAGAAAATGTTTTTAAGGATGCGCTCAGAGGGCAGACGCGCCTGCACAAAAACCGTTGTAGCCTTAGCCTTGGCGGACTGCGTTGATGTCGCAGACCATCAACAGTTGCCAGATGCTCTCGTAAATGCTACGATTATATGAAATTTCCTTAAACTAGCTCTGCCGTTCGCTGCTTGAGGTGACCACCTATGTCCGATGAATCGAGGCTCGCCCGGAACGGCTCACACTCCATAAATTCAGATCTCCAAGCTGTCCAAGACAGCATGCTGGACGGGCTAGGCCAGCTTTCAAATTACTTCGGCTTCAGCAAAATTATGGGGCAGCTCTACGGCGCGCTTCTGCTCAGCGCTCATCCGCTGAGCCTAGATGACTTAGTGGAACTGCTCGACATCTCAAAAGCTAGCGTCAGCATGAACCTGCGCACCCTGGAGCACATGGGTATGGTGCGTCAGGTCTATGTGCGCGGCGGACGGCGAAAGTTTTATGAGGCCGAGACCGATTTCTGGCAAATCATCGCCAATATCCTCAGCGGCCGGGAGATGCGCGATCTCGATCGTGCGCTGAACGTCATGAACGTGAACCTAGAACGTTTATCAGCGGCGATGCCGAATATGAGCGAAGAGGATCGCCAGCGCGCGCAGCTCTACATCGAGCGCATTACGCAGATGCAGGCACTGTTTCAATTCGCCCAGCAGATGATCGTGGCAATTTTAGGACAGGCTAGCGGCGCTCCACCGTCTGGCAGCGGCAAGATAGATTGATTTCCCCTTGTGACGGTCACTGTCTGTCCACTATAATCTCTCTCAGAGCCGGGGAAGTGGCGAAACTGGCAGACGCGCATGACTTAGGATCATGTGGTTTTCACCATGCGGGTTCGAGTCCCGCCTTCCCCAACTGCCTGTGAAGTGCGCTCGCCGTTTCTAACGCCGACAATCTAACGCGAATCTTATTCGTGTCTTCTTTTGCTGATGCTATAATGAGCACATGTCCTAACCAGCCTCGATTAAGGATGCACCCTTGAACATTCAAACTGAAAGACTAGAGAATCATACCGCGCGCTTCACCGTCGAACTGGATATAGAGCAGTTAGAGCGAGCTAAACAGACTGCGGCGCGCAAACTAGCGCAGCGTGTGAGTATCCCTGGTTTTCGCAAGGGTAAAGCGCCCTATCGCGTCTTGGTGAATTACTTGGGCGAAGCGGCCATCCTAGAAGATGCGATAGAGATTCTGGGCAAAGAAGTCTATAAAGAAGCGCTCGATCAGTCTGGTCTTGAGCCGTATGGGCCCGGTGAAATAGAAGATTTCAAGGCTGACCCGCAGCCGGTGTTCACGTTTGTCGTGCCGCTTCAACCAGAAGTGCATCTGGGGGACTATCGCAGTGTGCGCCTGGATTTCAGCGTGCCAGCGGTTAAGGATGAAGAGGTAAACCAGTACATGCAGATGCTGCAGCAGCAGCATGCGCTGGTTGAGGAGAGCCGCCAACCGGTGGCGATGGGCAACCAGGTGACGATTGATCTGCACGCTGAGCTGGTTGACGAAACCGCCGAAGCTGGCGAGGTGACTACAGATCCACACGCCCACGATCCTCATCGTTCGGATGAGAATGTGATCTTGCATCAACATGACACTGTGATCATGCTGCGCGAAGGCGATGACATGGATGAGCCCGCCCCCGGTTTTCAGCAGGCGCTGCTCGGCGCGAATGTGGGCGAGGAGCGAGTCTTCGATCTGACTTACCCTGACACCGATGATTACGATGAGGAGATCAGAGGCAAGCGTGCCCGTTTTTACGTGACGGTCAAGAAAATCGAGACGGTGACGCTGCCCACGTTGAACGATGACTTTGCAGCCCGTGTGACGCAGGACGAGGAAAAGCCGCTGACCCTGCTTGAGCTTCGGATGCGCGTCCGTGAAAACCTTCAGAAAGCGGCGGAGCAGCGCGCCAAAACCGACTATGCTCGTCGCGTGCTTGATATGATGGTCGAAGGCGCAAAAATCGCTTTTCCAGAGGCGCTGGTTGAGGATGAGCTCGACCGGCATTTAAGGCGGTTCGACAGCGACCTACGCCAGCGCGGGCTGACGCTCAATGACTTCCTGCGCATTTCCGGCAAGAGCCTGGATGATGTGCGAGCAGATTTTCGTGATACGGTTGTCAATAACCTGAAACGCGGGTTGGTGCTGCGTGAAGTGCTGCGCGCTGAAGCCATTCAGGTCTCTGACGAGGCTGTAAGCGAAGAAGTCGACCGCATTTTGGCGCAGTTCGGCGAAAGCGCCGAAGGGCTGCGCTCGCTGTTCGACACGCCCCAAATGCGCGGCTCTATCGAGAATGATTTGTTAGAGCAGCGCGTGCTCGACCGGATTGTCATGATCGCCCGTGGCGAACTGCCAGAGGAGGCGCAGGCAGCAGGCGTTTCTGAAGCAGAGCCTAACGCTGAAATTGAATCCACACCAGAAAGCGAGGCGTAGTGTAATGAACTTCTACAATGTGATCCCGATGGTGATTGAACAGGGCAGTCGCGGCGAACGCGCCTATGACATCTATTCGCTGCTGCTGCGCGATCGTATTGTGCTTTTGGGCACGCCCATCAATGATCAGGTGGCCAACCTGATTGTGGCGCAGCTCCTTTATCTTCAGCGTGAAGATCCTGACCGGCAGATCAACATGTATATCAATTCGCCGGGGGGCATCGTGTATGCTGGTCTTGCGATTTACGATGCGATGCAGCAGATTTCATCGCCGGTGAGCACTGTCGCCATTGGGCTGACGGCGAGCTTCGGCACAGTGCTGCTCACGGCGGGGGAGCCGGGGCTGCGCTTTGCCCTGCCGAACGCCACCATTCACATGCACCAACCGCTGGGCGGGGCACAAGGTCAGGCTTCGGACATCGTCATTCAGGCCAATGAGATCATGCGCTTGAAAGATCGGATCAATGACATTTTCGTCCGGCACACTGGGCAGCCGCGGGATGTACTGGAGCGCGATACCGATCGCGACATCTACCTGAGCGCTTCCCAGGCAGTGGAGTATGGTTTGATCGACTCCGTCTTGAAATCATCGAATGGAGACAAGAAGTCGTGAGCTTTCTGTCTGGCAGCCAGCGCTGCTCGTTCTGTGGGCGGTCGCCGATGGAGGTCGAACACCTGATCGGCGGCCCAGATGGCGTTTACATCTGCAACTACTGCGTGGAGCGGTGCCAGTTGAAGCTGATGGAGTATGGCGCGGCCAGCGCCTTCGCCGCCCCAACCGCCAGCTTCCGCATTGAGCGACTGCTCTCGCCGCGGGAGATCATGGCGCACCTTGACGAGTATGTCGTTGGCCAGGAACATGCCAAACGCGTTCTGAGCGTTGCCGTCTATAATCACTACAAGCGTATCCAGTCCGGCCGTACCAACGATGAGGTCGAGCTGGAAAAGAGCAACATCCTGATCGTCGGGCCAACCGGCAGCGGCAAAACCCTGCTGGCGCAGACGCTGGCGCGGATTTTGGATGTGCCGTTCTGCATTGCCGATGCCACATCGCTGACGGAAGCCGGCTACGTCGGCGAGGACGTAGAGAACATCCTGCTGCGGCTGATCCAGGCGGCGGACGGCGATATCGCGCGGGCTGAGAAGGGTATCATCTACATTGACGAGATTGACAAGATTGCGCGCAAGTCGAATGATAACCCGTCCATCACGCGCGATGTGTCAGGAGAAGGCGTACAGCAAGCGCTGCTCAAGATTGTGGAGGGCACACTGGCCAACGTCCCGCCGCAGGGCGGGCGTAAGCATCCTCATCAAGAGTTTCTGCAGATCGACACGACCGATATCCTGTTCATCTGCGGCGGCACGTTCGATGGCATTGATGATCACATTCGCAAGCGTATCGGGCTGAAAGGCCGGCTGGGCTTCCACGTAATCCAAGAGCAGTCCGCCTTTGATGAGGCTTCACTGCTCCGGGAGGTCAGCCCAGAGGACCTGATGGCTTACGGGCTGATCCCGGAGTTTGTGGGGCGCATGCCTGTGATCGTCAACGTTGATCCTCTCAATCGCGATGCGCTCATCCGCATCCTGGTTGAGCCCAAAAACTCGCTCACGCGGCAGTATCAGCATCTGTTGAGCTTGGACAACGTGGAGCTCACGTTCGAGGAGTCGGCATTGAGCGCCGCCGCGGATTTGGCTCTGGCGCGCGGCACGGGCGCGCGCGGTCTGCGTTCGATCATCGAGAGCCGCCTGCTCGACGTGATGTTCGAAATCCCCGGTCGTGATGATATCCGGCGAGTGGTGATCGATGCCGACGTCATCAACAACCGGCGGCCGCCGCGGCTCTACAGCGCAGATGGGACTGAGCTGAGTTGGGCGGCTGACGGGAAGTTGAACCCGGCCGCCTGAAGTTCAGCGGCGCAACCGAGGTAGTTCACAAGCGGCGGCTGAGGAAGCGGCCGCTTGTTGATTCTCAACCGGCCAGACGCGGCAGGATCACCGTCGCGCGCTCGCCGACCGCGCGCTTAAAAGCCAGGGCGTCCAGTTCACTAGCCCCTTCGGCCGTCGCCCCCCAGTTGCACGGGATGACCCACCGCGGCCGCATCTCTTTGACGACAGCCGCCGCCTCTATGGGGGTCAGTGTGCCGCGCCCATCGATTGGCAGAATGGCGATGTCAGGCCGGATTCGGCTCATTTCCGGGATGATCTGGGTGTCGCCGGCGTAGTAAATGTCGTAGAAGTTGATCGAGATGATGAAGCCCAGACCTTTATCCTGAATGGGATGCCGCCAGTCTTGCGGAGAGTAGGCGGGCACTGCCTTGATATTGGCACGGTCGATGGTGATGCTCTGCCACGGTCGGAGCACCTGGCAGCCGGGCACTTCGCGGGCAACGCGCTCATTGCCGATGATGATCGTTTGGGGCCCGCGCAGCTTTTCGATATCTGCCAGCGAACAGTGATCGTAATGATCGTGGCTGACGAGGATGACGTCGGCGTGAAAAGTGTGGCGAGCGATACGCCAGGGGTTGATGTAAATCAGAGGCGGCCCCTGAATGAAGAAACCACCATGGCCTAACCACTGGATCTGGTCAATCATAGCTAGGTAAATTCGCCCTGATCGCTTGAGGCCGATCAGACTCTTGGTTGCATATAGTCGTTAAAACACAAGGCCGCCTGGCAGCGACAACGCTACAAGTATACTCGCAAAGCCCGACAAGTCTCAATACGCCAATCAGGCTGGCGTAAGCATTGTCCAACAGAATCTCAGGAACGGGGATCTCTTCTCAAAAAAATCGTCCAATATGCATTCATCACTGATGCTATAATCAGTTTGGTGACGCTGCTATCTAAGCATACGTGAAGGGGTAGACGATGACGGACGAACTCGGTCGAAACACACCGCGACCTGTGCAGACGATCAAGAAACTGGCCAGTGCCTCAGCGCAAGCCAGCATTCAACAAGCAAGCGCGCCCTGGATGCCACCGCCGCTCACGCAGCTAGGAGACACGGGACTCAATCTGCTCAATCTGGCTGATCTGGTGCTCAAAGTATTGTACCTGGGCGGCGTGCTAGCGGGCCATGAGATCAGCGACATCGTCAAGCTGCCTTATATTGGCGTGCTTGAAAACATCATGGATTTCCTGAAACGCGAGAAGTACGTAGAAGTGCGCGGCTCAGGCGGTTTTGGCGAGGCATCTTACCAATACGTCATCTCAGTCAAAGGTTCAGAAAAAGCGCGCGAAGCGCTGGAGCGCTCGCAATACGCCGGCCCCGCGCCGGTCACCCTCACCCAGTACGTGCAGGCCATGCGTGCTCAGAACCGCGAACGCTTGATCGTCCACCAGGAAGACCTACGCCAGGTCATGCAGCAGCTCGTGATCTCCGATGAAATGCTAGGGCGAATTGGGCCGGCCATCAACTCGGGCCGCTCAATCTTCCTGTACGGTCCTCCTGGCAATGGCAAGACCACAGTCGCTGAGACCATAGGGCGTATGATCCTAGGCGATGACATGTGGATTCCTTACGCCATTGATGTTGATGGCCAAATCGTCCGGGTATTTGATGATGTCAATCATCAGCTCTCGGACAAAGAAAAGATCAAGCAGGGGACTGGCCTGATCACCGATCCACGCTGGGTGCGCATTCGCCGACCGATGATCATGGTCGGCGGCGAACTAACGCTGGCCGGGCTGGATCTGGTCTACGACGATATCAACAAATACTACGAAGCTCCTTTCCAGATGAAAGCTAACGGCGGTATGTTCCTGATCGATGACTTTGGGCGGCAGCAAGTGCGCCCGCGCGACTTGCTCAACCGCTGGATTGTGCCCCTAGAGAAAGGGTCGGACTTCCTGACCCTGCATACTGGCCGCAAAATTGAAGTGCCGTTTTTCGTGCTGATCGTCTTCTCGACCAATCTAGACCCACGCGACTTGGTTGACGAAGCTTTCTTGCGGCGCATCCGCCATAAAATCGAGATCGGCGACCCAACCTACGAACAATTCCGTGAAATCTTCAAGCGCGTATGCGAGGCGAAGCGGATCAAGTATGATGAGAGCGGGTTAGCTTATCTGCTGAAAGAATGGTACATCAACCACGATCGACCGCTGCGTTCTGTTCACCCACGTGACCTGATCATGCAGTTGATCGACATCGCAACCTATCTGAACCAGCCGCCCGCCCTCACGAAGGAACTGATCGATCGGGCGGCGGCCTCATACTTCGTCAAGTTGTAAAGCGGTTGGATTGCGGGCTATCATGGGCGCACGCTCACCCTGTGCGCCTGAGATGAAGACCGCCAAATGGTGAAGTGCCACGGCCTACAGACATGAGGATGAAACAAGTTTTCACTGGTTCGGCAGTGCCGCGTCACGCTGTATTCATCCTTAACGACGGGTCATTTGTCGTTCAGTGGGATGAGACGCTCGTACAGGACATGTTGACAGGTCGCTACCGACGGTACAGTTATCAGCTTTTTGGTCACCATATCACCGACTACGAGCTCAACCAACTCAAGTCAGCAGGACGAGTAGAGCACTTCAACCGGCACTATGTTTGGCTGTATGCGCTGCCGGAACGCACACGCTTCAGCCAGTTGAAGCCGTTTGAACGCGCACAAAATCGTCTGCGCGCCTACTATTTGAGCACCAGCCTGCCAGCAGACCAATGTGAGCGCGCAGCCCAAACGCTGCATTCGCTGGGATTGGCGGAGCAGTGCTGCGCCAAGGCGCAAGGCGAGCGGGTGATCATCGTAAGCGCTGATGGCCTGCCGGTCTCAGAGTTGAGGGCTATCGAAAGGCTGCAGAAGCAGCTCCGAGCCCGCGCCCCGAATATGTTTCATGATGCAGTGGTCGCGTTTGTAGACGTGCAGGATGCCGGCAGCGTCAGCCATCCTGAATTGGAGCATGCGGTAGACCCAACAGATTTGACTACGCTAGTTGCCAGCCAGACCGATACAACGATCACCCAAGGCAAACATGTCGTGCTGGTGTGCCGGGGGGATGAAGAACAGCGCTTCTTGACCGAGTTATGCGAAGAGCTGCACATGCAGGTGCATGGAACCCAATCCGCAGTTGAAGCGCTGGCCATATTGGAAGATGAGCGCCCCGATCTGCTCATCATGCAAATGGAGCTGCGTGACATGCACGGCTGGGAACTGCTGGCGAAACTCAAAGAGTCCGGCATATTATCGCAGACGCCGGTGATCGCCCTGGCTGAGTACAGCGCGTCGTCAAACCAGCAGTCGTTCGCGTTCATGGTCGCTGAAGTCGAAGCCTTTCTGGTGAAACCTATCAGCCGCGCCCGGCTGCGACAAACGATCTGGATGGTCCTGGCAGCGCGCGCGTCGATGATCTGAGGCGGGGGATGTGGGTTCAGGGTTGCGCTTTGGGGAGCGCGCTGGTACATTCAGCCCGCTTGTTCGGCGACAAAGCCTGTTGATATGATGATCTGGGCGCTCATCCTTGCTCTTCTAATCGCAGCGGTGGCTATCACTTTGAACAGCTCCAATCCTGTGCCCTGGTTCCACAAACTGCGCCGGCTCAACGCCGGGGCGGCGCATAAAGCCGAGTGGATGGCGCCCGATGAAGTGACTGCTCAGGTCCACGCCGATTATTTAGCTGCCATTCACTGGCTCCAGGAAAGCTCTTTCCATTCCGTCGAAGCGCTTCTGCCGCAAGCAGCGCATTACCTGACGGGATCGTGTCTGAAGCGGCACCAGGATTGGTGTCGCCAGTATCGCAGCGCTCCGCCGCGTTTCTGGGGCGTCCTGCGCGCCGATCACCAGATACAGGTGCGGCACTTCTCCGATGATGGCGCTCGCTGCCTGGTGGTGGATCGCCAAACTCAGCGGCGGATGGCGACGTATGATCTGCGAACGCAGAAACGCCTGCATACTCAAGATCTGGGCAGCTACACGGCAATCTACCAGCTTAAATACGACATGCAGGCCAAACGCTGGAAACTAGAGACCTTGATCCAGGAGCTGCCAGCAGGCTGGGAGCGCGCGCAATCACCCCAACGCGTGATCATTTCAACCTCGCTGCCGCAGTCGAGCGGGCGTGATCATTGAAGCGCTTCACCTGTTGTATTCCCGGCTTGTAGTCTGGATTCGCCCTAGGCGGAAATCATGATCCTGGTCACCGGTGGAACGGGTTTTCTTGGGCGTCATTTGATCCCAGCGCTTTGCCAGCGTGGGGATCGCGTGAAGGTCTTCAGCCGCCAGCCTGAACGGGCCGCCTGGCTCAAGCGCTACCCGTCTCTCGACCTGGTTCAGGGCGATCTACAGGATGCGGCGGCCGTGCGACGCGCAGCCGATGGCTGCCGGTACATCATCCATGCAGGCGGGCTGTTCCGCTTTTGGGGGCCATCCGAGGCCTTTGAGCAGACGAACGTGCAGGGGGCAGAGCATGTGATGCGCGCAGCGCTGGATGTGGGCGCCGAACGCATGATCCATGTTTCCACAGCGGCCGTCATCGGCCAGCCCGATCCAGACGCCGTCCTCGATGAGACGACCCCCGTGCGGCCGGTTGACCCCTATCAGCGCAGTAAATGGCGGGCGGAACAGATCGCGCAGCGTTATTTTCAAGAGCAGGGCTTGCCAGTGGTAGTGCTGCGCCCAGGCGCCTACTACGGGCCGCTGGGGCGCTATGCGTTCAACCGCCTGTTTTTTAGAGATCCTCTGCGCGGCATCATCATGCAGGTCGACGGCGGACGCCATATCATTTTTCCGGCTTATATCTCGGACGTCGTACAAGGGGTGCTGCTGGCATTGGAAAAGGGAACCGCTGGTGAAGTTTACAACATCTGCGGCGATTGGATTTCGCATAAGGAGGCTTTCGATATCATCTGTCAGGAAGCCAATCTGCATTGGCCCCGCCTGCAAATACCGGGCTGGGTGGGAATATTCGCCGCCCGTGTGCTAGAAGGGCTTGCCGTCATCACCCGGAAGGAGCCTTTCTGGCCGATTAACCTGCGGTCATATGTGTATAATAACTGGCGCGTGTCCAGCGATAAGGCCCGGCGGGAGTTAGGATTCAAGCCGACGACCTTTCGCGAGGGCGCGCGGCGAACGCTCGCCTGGTATCGCGCTGGACAGCCCGATCATCTGCCCGAACTAGAATGCTCATGAAAGATGCTCGACGAAGTCAAGATCTACGTCCGCAGCGGTGACGGCGGCGACGGCGCGATCGCGTTTCACCGGGAGAAGTATGTGCCGCGCGGCGGCCCATCCGGCGGCGATGGGGGGCGCGGCGGCGATGTCATCCTCAAAGTGAATCCGCGCATGAATACGCTTGCAGCGTTTCAGAACCGCGTGCATTTCAAAGCGCAGTCTGGGCAGCGAGGGCGACCGAAGAACCAGACAGGCGCTAGCGGGTCCGACTTGGAAATTGAGGTGCCGCCTGGGACAGTCGTCAAAGACGCGGCGACCGGCGCCGTGTTAGCTGATCTTGTGCAGCTAGACGATCGCGTAGTGGTAGCATCCGGCGGCCGCGGCGGCCGCGGCAACGCCCGGTTTGCGACGGCCGCGAACCAAGCGCCGCGCATCGCTGAAAAGGGCGAGCCCGGCCAGGAACGCTGGTTGATCCTGGAACTGCGCTTGATCGCTGACGTGGGCATCGTCGGCGTGCCCAACGCCGGCAAATCTACGCTGCTGTCGGTCATCAGCAATGCGCGGCCTAAAATCGCCGACTATCCATTTACGACGCTGGAGCCTAACCTCGGCGTGGTCGTCTACGATGATCGTGACCTGGTGGCGGCGGATATTCCGGGTTTGATCGAGGGCGCGCATCTGGGTGTCGGGTTAGGCCATGCCTTTCTACGGCATGTCCAGCGCACGCGGCTGCTGGTTCATCTGCTCAACGGGGCCAGCGAGAATCCTCTGGCGGACTATAGTCAGATCAATTCAGAACTGGCTCTGTACGATGAACGGCTGGCTGAAAAGCCTCAAATCGTGGTCTACAACAAGATCGACCTGCCCGAAGCGCGCGCGCGCTGGCCGGAGCTTGAACGCGCCCTCAAGGCGCGCGGCGTTCAGCCGATGGCGATCTCAGCCGCCACCCAGGAAAACGTGCGGTCGCTGATCGCGCGGATGTTTCAACTGCTGGATACGCTGCCGAAGCCTGCGCCGCAAGCGGCTGAGACGCAGGTTTATAGGTTGGATGATGATGCGTTAGGGTTCACCATCACCCGTGAGCCGGATGGCGCTTACCGCGTTCGCGGCCAGCGCATCGAACGGGCGGCCGCCATGACGTATTGGGACGAGGAAGAAGCGGTGCTGCGTTTTCAGCGCATCCTGGAGACATTGGGAGTTTCAGCCGCGCTCGAAGCTGCCGGCGTGCAGGTCGGCGACACGGTGTATATTGGCGACTACGAACTTGAATGGTCGGAATGAGGCAGCATGACAGCCATCGGCATCCTCGGAGGCACTTTCGATCCACCCCATATTGGGCATCTGATTCTGGCTGAGTATGCGGTGGACGCGCTGAACCTGGAACGCCTGCTGTTTGTGCCGGCGGCTGACCCGCCTCACAAACTGCACGAGGATAAGACACCAGTCAAGCATCGCCTGGCCATGCTCGAACGTGCCATTGCGGACAACGCGCGCTTTGAAATGTCGCGGGTAGATGTCGACCGGCCTGGGCCGCACTATTCAGTTGATATGGTCAGGCTGCTGCAGGCGCAGTTCCCGGCAGCCGAGCTGTATTTCGTCATGGGCAGCGACTCGCTCCGGGATCTGCCTCAGTGGCGGCAGCCGGAAGTCCTGATCCGCCGCTGCCGGCTGGCGGTGATGCGGCGGCCGGGCGACGGCGTGCACGCGACTATGCACGCGGCCGTGCTTCCAGAGCTGGCTGAGCGCGTCGTGATGATTGACGCGCCGTTAGTCGGCATCTCATCCAGCGCGATCGTCGAGCGCCTCCGGCGCGGGCAGAGCGCGCGCTACTTGCTGCCTGACGCGGTTTTGGCTTACATCCAGCGGCAGCGGCTGTATGGGGCGAAGGTATGAAGCTCAGTCGATTCAGGTCGGTCATGGGCGGGGTGATGGTGAGCACTGTCGTCGGGATGGCAGCCGCCACCATGCCGGCAGCGCAGCCAGTCCCAACGTTGACTCCGCCCACGCTGGTTCCCACACCGGATCGGGCCGTAGTGAGCGAAGCCCTGCTGGCCGAGTCGGCAGTGGCGCGCATCCAGCGCAAAGGGCGGGTGCGGGTAGGGCTGCTGTATAACGAACCGCCATTTGGCGAGCTGAACATTCGCGGCGAGGTTTCCGGTTTTGATGCCGATCTGGCGCGCAGCATGGCTGAGGTCTGGGGAGTGACCTTCGAGGCGGTTCAAGTGACGCGCCAGACCGGGATTGAGCGCCTGCAGAGCGGGGACGTGGATATGCTGGTGGCCGCTCAGGTGCACCGGCGCGAGCTGGATGCGGTCGTCGAGTTCAGCCAGACGTATTACCCAGCGCGCCAGGCGATGTTCGTGCGGGCAGACGACAGCGCCTCGACGCTCAGTGATATGGCCGGCCGCCGCGTCGGGGTGGTTATGGGCACGCCAGGAGAAACGGCAGCGCGGGAATGGGTAGAGCGAACGGGCGTTGCTGCGCTGATCCAGCCGTATTTCACGCTTGATCTGGCGCTGGTCGCTTTACTGGTAGGGGAAGTTGATGGTTTGGTGGAGAACACCGTTCGATTGAGCCAGAGCCTGTCTGACTTGAGCCAGGTGAAGGCGCTAGAAGAGACGGTGCAGCCAGAGCCTTACGCGATTGCAGTTCGGCGCCAGGACGTCAATTGGCGCAACCTCATCAACCGCACCCTGCAATATCTGGTGCAGAACGGGCGCATGAACCAAATTCACCAGGCCAACTTCGTCGGGGCGAACTATCCAGTCAACACGCTGCCAGTGTGGCAGGGATTGGGCGATGAAGCGCCGCGCCTCGACCTGTACGGCGCTGAAGTATCCTACCCGGCGCAGTACGCCCTGCCGCGCGTTCAGGCGGCGGGGGCTGTGCGCGTGGCCGGCATATCTGATCTGCCGGCTGATGCGCCGCCGAGCGCGCGGCGGCTGGATGAAGTGAATCGCGCATTGATCAATGCGATGGCAGCGCGCTGGGGATGGCGCGTCGAGTTCGTGTCCGCCGGCGGCGCTGATCCAGTTGATCTGGTGGCCGGCGGGCAAGCTGATCTAGCGATCGGTGTGCAGTTGGATTGGGGCGTGATCGATCGAGTGGATTTGACCGGTTATTACCTGCTTCGCGGGGAACGCCTGTTGGCCGAGGTCGGCTCACCGTTTGAGACGTTCAACGATCTGCGGGGGCGCTGGGTGGGCGTGTTCGCCAGCGAGCCAGGGGCTGCCGACCGGGTCAACGCTTTGGCCGACAGCGTCAATGCCTCGGTGCGCGTGTTCATCATCGCGAACGAACAGGATGCCGCGGCGAACCTGCTCGAACAGGAGAACGCCGATGTCATCTTTGGCGACAGTCTACGGTTGATCCCGCTGCTGGAAGCCAACCCGGGGCGGCTGCGGCTGACCACCCGAGGCGACGCCGCCGATCCGTGGTACAGCCGGGTGTATCTGGGGTTTGCGACGCCGCGCAACGATCTCGATTTTCGGCTCTTGGTCGAGTATACCCTGCAAGAGCTGGTCAAGGATGGCACGTGGAGCAGCCTGGCTGCGCCGGCTATGCCTCCAGGTGAACTGCCCACGCTTGACGTATGGCCGGGGCCGTCAACCTATTTGGGAGTCGAGTTGGGTTCATGATATTCAGCGGCGCGGCGAGTCTCAAACGTTCACGACGCCTGAGCCTGCCTTAAGGATTCAAACGACGCCAGGATGACGCCCGCCAGGATGATGACGCTGCCCAGCACTTGCAGCCCACTGGGAAGTTCCCCAAATAAAAGGAAGGCGATAAAAGCGCTGGCGGCGGGCTCTAATTGGGTGGCGACGCTGACATAGGTAGCTGGCAGAAAGCGCAGCACGTAGTTGAACGTGGTGTGCCCGATGAGCTGGGGGATCAACGCCATCCCCAGCAGCCACAGGTAGCCGACGGGTGGATAGCCCACAATCGGTGTGCGGGTGAGCAGCACCACCAGCAGCAGGGTGACCGCGCCGCCGCCGTATACCAGCCAGATGTAAGTGAGCAGCGAGAGGCCGCGCCGCAGCTTGCGACCGATGATGAAATAAGCAGCGACTGTGATTGCGCCGGCGATGGCCAGGGCGCTGCCCAGAGCGAGATCGCCGCCGGTATCGGCAGCGGTTTGCGCTGAGGAGAGCGCGACGGCCAACCCGCCCGCCAGGGCGATCAGCAAGCCGGCGATGACGGCTGACCCTAACCGGGCGCGCAGCAGCAGCACTTCGAGCAGCGCCACCCACAGAGGGTGGGTGTTGACCAGGACGACGCTGATCAGGACGCTGGTGTATTCGAGCGACAGCACCCAGGTGGCGAAATGGGCGGCCAGAAATACGCCAGATAGAGCCGCCAACAAAAGATCGCCGCGCTGGATGCGCCGGAGTTCATCTTGGCCACGGCGCAGAGCGAACGGCGTCAGAATGAGGGTGGCCAAAGACAGGCGCGCCGCAGCGATGAACAGCGACGGCATGGCCTGCTGCTGCGCTAACCGGATGAAGATGGCCCCCATCGAAATGGCGATGATGCCGCCGGCGATGATCAGAAAGGCCTGAAACGGGACGCGACGCGCAAAAAGGGAAGGGCTGCTCATAGAAGACCGCCAGCACAAGTCAGAGTAGGTGACATTGCCCCCTATTCTAATGCTGATCTTATGGTTGAGGAGTACCATACAGCCGTGCGGCGACCGTCAAGGGTTTAGCGCTGGCGTGCCCTGTCTGCGGCTGGCGCTTGATCCGGGTACAGCGAACAGATTCTTGCGCTGACCCAAGCTGAGAAACAGCGTCGTGATCGCTGCCGAGTGTTTTCTTTGCGCCGGAACCATTTGAGGAGATAACGAGATGGCGTTTGAACTAGCTCCCCTGCCTTACCCAGCCGATGCCCTAGAGCCTCACATTGATGCTCGCACGATGGAAATCCATCACGGCAAACATCACGCTGCATACACTACTAACCTGAATAAAGCGCTAGAAAACCATCCTGATCTGCAAAGTAAGACTATCGAAGAACTGCTAGGTGGGCTGGACAGCCTGCCTGAGACAATCCGCACCACGGTGCGCAACAACGGCGGCGGCTACGCTAACCACAACCTGTTCTGGCAAATCATGGCACCTAATGCCGGCGGCGAGCCCACCGGCGACCTGGCGGCGGCCATCGATGCCGCCTTTGGCAGCTTCGCCGCATTCAAGGAGCAGTTCACGGCGGCGGCCATGGGGCGCTTCGGTTCGGGTTGGGCGTGGCTGGTGGCAGAGAAGGGCGGCGGATTGACCATTACTTCCACACCTAACCAAGACACGCCCCTGATGGAGCATAAGACGCCCATCCTGGGGCTGGATGTCTGGGAGCACGCCTACTACCTGAACTATCAGAACCGCCGCGCCGATTACATCGCGGCCTGGTGGAACGTGGTCAACTGGCCGGAGGTGGCGCGCCGCTATGCCGAGGTCAAATAGCGGTTAGGAACATCGCACTGTGTCGGAAAAGGCGTTACAATGAAGTAACGCCTTTTTTGCTGCTGGATCTTAACTATTCAAGGAGCTAAAACCGATCATGACCGGTTTTCGTGTGGAGAAGGACTCGCTCGGCCCAGTGAACGTCCCCGCCGGCGCGTACTACGGCGCGCAGACTCAGCGGGCAGTAGAGAATTTTCCGGTCAGCGGCCTCAAACCTTATCCGGCTTTCATCTGGTCAATGGCGCTCATCAAGCGCGCCGCCGCCGAGGTGCATCTCGATCTGGGGCTGCTGGATGAGCAGATGGCCAGGGCGATCATGCAGGCGGCTGATGAAGTGCTGGCCGGCAAGTTCAACGATCAATTTGTGGTTGATCCGTTTCAGGCGGGCGCCGGCACTAGTCACAACATGAACACGAACGAGGTCATCGCCAACCGGGCGAACGAAATTCTCGGTTATGCGCTGGATGATCCGAAGAAGCCGGTGAGCCCGAACGACCACGTGAATATGGCTCAAAGCACCAACGACACCATCCCAACCGCCATTCGTCTGGGGGCGTTGTGGCGTCTGGATGAGCTGGTGGACACGCTTCAGGCGCTGGCCTATGCGTTCCGGGCTAAAGCTTCTGAGTGGGACGGCATCGTCAAGAGCGGGCGCACGCACCTGCAAGATGCCGTGCCGATCCGCTTGGGGCAGGAAGTAGGGGCGTGGGCCAAAGCCGTTGAACGCAACATCGAGAAGATCAAACAGGCAGCGGATGGTTTGCGCCGGTTGGGCATCGGCGGCACGGCGACTGGCACAGGCCTGAACGCCCATCCTGAGTATCACCGCCGAATGGTCGCGAAACTCAGCCAGCTCAGCGGCCTAGAGCTGTATGAGTCGGACGATCTATTTGAATCGATGCAGTCGATGCAGGACGCTGTGCATTTTTCAGGGGCGCTCCGGACGGCGGCTCAAGATCTCACCCGCATCGCGAATGATATTCGGCTGCTCTCTAGCGGCCCCATGACCGGCTTGGCCGAACTGACCTGCCCGCCGGTGCAGCCTGGCTCGTCTATCATGCCGGGCAAAGTCAATCCGGTGCTGCCGGAAATGCTGAATATGGCGATGTTCCACATCATGGGCAACGATCTGACGGTGATGCTGGCCGGCCAGGCGGGACAGCTCGAGTTGAATGTGATGATGCCGATCATCGCCTATAATCTGTTCCAGGCGATGGATGTGATGATTGGCGCAGTGAAGGCCTTCACCGACAAGTGCGTAGTTGGGCTGGTGGCTAACCGCGAGCGAGCTGAAGGTTGGCTGGCCAAGAACCCGATCCTGGTGACTGCGCTGAACCCCATCATTGGCTATCTGAAAGGGGCAGAAGTCGCTAAGAAGGCGCTGGCTGAGAATCGAAGCATTCTGGATATCGTGGTCGAGCTGGGTTATATGACTCGCGAAGAAGCCGAGGCAGCGCTTGACGCGCGGGCGATGACCGAGGGCGGCATCCGCCAGGGCGTTAGCGGCGGCGGCTAAAGCCGGCTGGGGGGGCTGGTTGAGGTGTAGGTTTGAATTGAGTATACTCAGGCGCAGCGTCGGCCTGATGCGGCTGGCGCTGCCTGTCTGAATACCTGACAAGGCGTTGGTCAAACCCGTGGCGACACGTAAATTCGGCAAATATATCATCCTGGAGCGGCTAGGCCGCGGCGGCATGGCCGAGGTCTACCGCGCTTACCATGAGAGCCTTGACCGGTATGTGGCGATCAAGGCGCTGCATGCTTTCCTGGCGGACGATCCGGAGTTTAAAACGCGGTTCGAGCGCGAAGCGCAGAACGTCGCCAAACTTAAACATCCCAACATCGTCCAGGTGTATGACTTTGACTACGATGAGGCCAGCGAAAGCTACTACATGGTCATGGAGCTGGTGGAAGGGCCAACGCTGAAGGATATCTTACAGGCGTTGGGGGAACGCGGCGAACGGATGCCGTTGGATGAAGCGCTGCGCATTGTGCGCGAGGCTGCCAGCGCGCTGGCCTACGCTCACAGTCGGGGGATGATCCACCGGGATGTGAAGCCGGCCAATCTGATGCTCGACCATGACAAACGGGTGGTGCTGACGGATTTCGGCATCGCCAAGATTGTGACCGGAGTGCAGTTCACGGCCAGCGGCAGCATGGTCGGCACGCCGGCCTATATGGCTCCCGAACAGGGTTTGGGGCAGCCCGGCGATGAACGGTTAGATCTGTATTCGCTGGGCATCATCCTGTACCAATTGACGACTGGGAAGCTGCCATACGAGGCTGAGACGCCGCTGGCGACGATCCTGCGGCACGTCAACGAGCCGACGCCGTCGGCGCGGGCGATCAACCCCGATTTGCCGGAGCTGGTTGACCAGATCATCAGCAAAGCGATCGCCAAAGAAGTCGAAAACCGCTATCAATCGGCGGCGGAGTTGATCGCTGACTTAGACCGGGTAGGGCGGGGCGAGAGCACGCCCCTGGCAGGCGACAGCAAACCGGCCGAGCCGGTCGAACCATCTGAACTGGTATCCGAGCCCGCCGAGGAAACCGGAACGCCGGCGACGGCGCCCGCTCCCGCCGAGCGCCGGGGGCGGCGAGCGCGCTGGTTGGGGTTGGCCGCGGCGGCCGTTGTGGCGATCGCCGGCGCGGCGCTGGCGTTGAGTGGCGGGCAGTTGGGGGGCGCGGTGGCGACCGTCACCCCTGAAATTAGCGCGACGCGCACGCCAGCGACGGCGGCCGCGGTTGGTTTGCAAGCTAGCCCGTCGCTAACTGCGCCGCCGCCCAGACCGACTTTTACGCTGACCGCCTCACCGACGCCGACACATACCATCAGCCCCACGTTTTCGCTGACCCCATCGGTGACGCCTACTTTGACGCGAACATCCACGCCGACGTTCACGCCGACCGCCACTCGAACGCCCACGCCCACCCGAACGCTCACACCTACCAGGACACCATCGCCCACCGTTACGCTGACTCCCTCGATCACGCCGACGCCATCCGTGATCTTCACTCCTTCACCCAACGTGACCGAGACGCTGGCGGCGCTCACGCAGGTGGCCATAGGGCAGACAGCGACCGCCGCGGTCTGCCGGTTTGATTACGCGATTGTGGATCAGCAGCCGCCCGACGGCGAATACTTCCCGGCAAACAGCGAATACCAGCGAATCATCACGTTGCTGAACACGGGCAACTGCGCCTGGGAGCCGAATACGTCGCTCACCTTCCTGGATGGCGAAGATTTCGGCGCTGGGCCGCGTATCTTCATTCGGGAACGAGTGGATGTAGGCCAGCAGGTTGAACTGGTATTCGCGGGCAAAACGCCGGTGCGAGGCGGCTTGAAGAGCGGCCGCTGGGAGCTGCGCACGCCGAGCCAGGTCAAAATTGGCCAGCCTCTTGAGATCAATGTATTCACCTTTGAGAGATGATGCGATGAACCGTGATCAGGCATGGAGCATCGTGGTTGAGTTCACGACCAGCGAGTCGCTGCGCCGACATATGCTGGCGGTAGAGGCGGCGATGCGCGCCTACGCGCCGCGGTTTGGGGGCGATCCTGATCTGTGGGGCGTAGTAGGTCTGCTGCATGATTTCGACTATGAGCGCTATCCGAACGTGGCGGTTGAAGGGCATCCAGTCGTTGGATCGCGCATTCTGCGAGAGCGCGGCGTCCCGGAGCCCATCATCCGGGCGATTCTGGCGCATGCGGAGGAGATCACCGGCGTTAAACCTGAAAGCGACCTGGAGAAGGCGCTGGTGGCCGTGGATGAGCTCACCGGCTTTTTGACGGCTGTGGCGCTGGTGCGCCCGTCAAAGCGCATCTTGGACGTCGAACTCAAGTCGGTCAAGAAGAAATGGAAAGATAAGCTGTTCGCCGCGCCCGTTGATCGCCAGGAGATCGAACACGCAGCGGAGGCGTTGGGCGTGCCGCTAGATGAGCATATCCAAACCGTGCTGGACGCGATGAAAGCTCACGCCCAGTCATTAGGGTTGTGAAAGTCCACGATGACGATCGCAGAAATGGGCGGATGTCGCCTATCCGCCCATTTTGCTTGCCGGTCAATACGTGACGTACACCGGCGTGCCAATGTCCACAAAGTTGTTGAAGAACCATTCCGCCTCAGGGGTCGGTAAATTGACGCAGCCGTGGCTCATCGGCTGGCCGAAGTTGTTGTGCCAATACGTGCCATGCAGCGCGTAGCCCTGGTAGAAGTACATCACGTAAGGCACGCCGGGCAGGTAGTAACCGGGACCGCTCATCGTCTGAGCCGTGTACTTGCGGTACACCTTGTAATGGCCGGTCACAGTGGGCGTGCCAGGCAGACCGGTTGAGACCAAGACATCGCGCAGTAAACTGCCGTTTTCGTAAGCGTAAACTCGCTGTTTGGTCAGATCAACAACTACCTGACGGCCGGCAAAAAGGGTGGGCGGCGTGGGAGCCGGGCCAAAAGTCTGAGCGCCGGGCAGGATGCCTATGTCAGAGGGCGTCGTAGTTGGGTTGGGGATGATCAGCGTTTGGCCGAAGAAGATGAAATTCGGGTTGGTCAGATTGTTGGCCCGCACAATGTCATTCACGCTGACGCCGAAGCGCCGGGCGATCTGGGCTAGATGCTCGCCCGGCTGGACGATGTAAATGGTCGTCGGCACGCTCTCGACCGGCGGCGCGCCAGCATCGGCGGACGGCGAACTGTCGGTGTTAGCCGGCGCGTCCACAGCTACAGGCAGCCCCCAGACCAGCAGCTGCTGGCCGGCATAGATCAGGTTGGGGTTAGCGATGTTATTGCTTTGCAGCACCTGTTCGCGGGTTAGCCCGTACATGCGCGCGATGGTGTCCAGCGTCTCGCCGCGCCGGACGATATGGTAGGCCGGCGCGCTGGCAACCGTTGGATTTTCAACCACTGCGGGCGATGGATCAAAATTGGGGATGATCAAACGCTGGCCGGAAAAGATGCGCCGTGGGTCGGCAATGTTGTTGGCCTTGATGATGGCTTCCATGCCGACGCCATAGCGGAGGGCGATGCGGTAGAGGTTTTCGCCCGGCTGCACGATATGCACCTGCTCCTGAGCGAAGGCCGGTGCAGCGGCGAATAGATAGAGTAATGCGATGAAAACCAAGAACCTGCGACCGATCATCACCTATATCTCCAATGGCGAACTCGCGATGCTGAGTCATTACGTTACATCAAACTTGGATAAAGGGCAATTCGGCCCATCCCGCGCTGAGAGGCCCAGAGATGGCCGCCTCAATTGCTGAAGCGGGTTTTTGCCAGTACAATGATGTTTCTAAGTTTCAGAGCCGCTGCCGAGGTGTCTACAAAGTTCTGAATGTTATCTAGAGCCTACCGTCTGACTGACAAAGCCGGCGCTGCTGCGCTGAAGAGCGGCGCTGCAGCCATGTATGCGCTGCTGAGCGGGGTGACGCTCGTCACTGGCGGTGTGCGGCAGGTCTTATCGGTCGGGGTAAAAGCAGCAGCTGCGCTCATACTCGGCGTGGCCGGCGCTGCCTGGTTTGTGATCAGCCGAATCGTGAAGCTGTTGTGGCTGGTTGTGGGCGGCGTAGCCCGTCTCTCAAGATCGGCATCAGCCCGCTTGGTCGGACAAACCGGCGTCCGCAGCAGTATCATGGCGCGGCGAGCCGCGCGCGCCGAGCTGCGGGCTGTAGTCGCAGAAGATCCGCTGCGCGCCCAGAATCGCTTGTTGAGCCTGATGACTGCGGCGTTGCTCGCCGTGCTCATCGGTGTGGTCTGGTGGGCTACCAGTTCGGCGACGCCATCGCCGTCTTTGGTAATCGTTGACCTGGACAGTTTGAATATCAACCTGCTGGCGACGCCGGGCGCGGCGGCGACAGTGCCGGCAGCGCTGCCCGCCACGCCAGTGCCCACGGTCACGCCGCTGCCCGCTGTGCTCGAAGCCCGGGGCAGTCTGGCGTTCACCGTGCGCGAGCGCGGCCAGACCGATATTTGGGCGGTCAATATCGGCAGCCGCGCCCCCATTCGCATCGTGGGCAGCCCGGCCGACGATCGTGATCCGGCCTGGTCGCCTGACGGGCGGCGGCTGGCGTTCGCGTCGCGCCAGGACGGCAATTGGGAAATCTATGTCTACGATCTGGTCACAGGGGCAACGACCCGAATGACCTACGATCTGTCTTTTCAGGGCGGGCCGCGTTGGAGCCCGGACGGCCAATGGCTGGTGTACGAAAGCTACCAGGGCGGCAACCTCGACATCTATGTCGTGCCCGTGGATGGATCACAACCGGCCCAACGGGTGACTGAACATCCCGCGCCCGATTTCTCGCCGGCGTGGTCGCCCGACGGCCGGCGCATCGCCTTTGTCTCGCTGCGTGATGGCAACCAGGACATCTATCTATTCTCGCTGGATAACCCCAGCGATGATGCAGTGGTGAACCTGACCAACACGCCGCTGCGCCAGGAAGATTATATCGCCTGGTCGCCAGACGGGCGTTTTCTGGCGTACAGCGCGCTGGATGAAGGGGTGGAAAAGGTATTTGTCCGATCCAGTGTTGATCTCCAGGCGCCCGCGCAGGTGCTGGAGCGCGGGCGGATGCCGGCCTGGTCGCCCGATGGCGCCAGTCTGGTGTTCGCCGTTGACTCGTTGGAGAGCACGCAGTTGGTCGCCAGCCCATTCACAGATGTCGGCGTGGCCACGCTGATCGTCCCAGTGCCGTTGGGGACGGCACGTCCCACGTGGAGCGGCGCGCCGCTGCCCCCGACGCTGGTGAACAGCGGCGGCGTGCCCTTAGCGGTGACCAGCTCGCTGTTCATCGAGCAGGAGAACCGTCCAGATGCTGATGGGCTCTACAAGCTGGGGCAGCTTGTGGGGGTCAAGGCGCCCAGCCCATACTTGAGCGAGCGAGTCAACGACTCGTTCAATGCGCTGCGGGAAAGCGCCTTAAAGGCGCTGGGATGGGATTTTCTGGGCGAACTGGAAGATGCTTTCTGGCAGATTAACCGGCCGCCCCAGCCGGGCGAGGAACGCCGCAACTGGTATATGACTGGCCGGCAGTTCGGCGTCAACCGCAATCTGATCGTCGGGTTCCCGGCGCGCATGGAAATCGTGCGAGAAGACATCGGCGTGGATGTATACTGGCGCCTGTATGTTCGCGTGGCCGATGATGCGCAATCCGGCCAATTGGGTGAGCCGCTGCGCCGCATTCCGTGGGATATGCTCAGCCGCAGCCAGGGCGACGTGGAGGCCTACGACCAGGGTGGACGGCTGAAAGCCGAAGTGCCCGGCGGCTACTACGTAGATTTCACCGAGCTCGCTGCTGACTATGGATGGCAGCGCGTGCCTGCGGGCAGCGATTGGCGGGCAAATTTCAACTCGGCCAACTATTGGTTATTCCGGAAATCAGGCGGGCTGACGTGGTACGCCGCTATGCGCGAGCTGTACACTGACGGACAGTTAGGCGGTTTCGCGCCGACGCCCGCGCCGCCCGCCACCCAGACCCAGCCGTGAGCGTGTGATCGGTTAAGTCAAGTGATGCGAGGTCATACTGGTGGATGGTCGGCGCTGTTTTTGGTCGTGGTGGCCCTAGGAGGATTTGGGTTCATCGTCTGGATGAATGCCCAACCTGTGCCGGCATACCGGACGATCATCCCCACTGAGCAGCAGCCGACCGAAGATGCCGCCGCCTGGCAGAAGATCCTGCGCGCGGGCTTTGGCAGCAACAGTACGCCGCTGCCCACGGTGGCGCCGTTTGCCACGCTGTTCGCGCCGCCGACGTTGGCGATCAGCAGCGATACCAACCTGGTGCCGATCGCTCCGGTGCAGGTGAGCGGCGATTTACAGCCCACCCTGAACGCGATTGTGACGCCGACCCGTCCCGCGCCGACGCTGACGCCGCCGGCGACGGATCTGCCCGTCACGGCGCAGTCGGTGACGCGGCCGCCGGCTGTGTGGCAGCCGCCGCCTCTGATCCCGCCCATCTCGCGCGACCCATTGGGGCGTGATCATTACTGGTTCATGCGCCCGGTCGACTCGAACGCGACGAATTACGGCCTGTTCTCGTATCCGTTCGGCTCGCGCGGGCCGCAGCGCGAAAACCCGTGGCGGGTGCATCACGGCATTGATATGCCCAACCCGATCGGCGAGACCGTCCGGGCGGCCGGGTCAGGTGTGGTGCAGTGGGCGGGCGCTGGCTTCCAGAATACGTCAAGCTATGGCAACGTGGTCTTCATCCAGCATGATTTCGGCTATCGAGGGCAGCCGCTGTACACGTTGTATGCCCATCTTTCGGTGGTGCTGGTCACGCCCGGCCAAATCGTCAATGCGGGCGATCCGATCGGCTTGGTCGGCAACACCGGGCGCGTCAGCGGCCCGCATGTGCATTTTGAAGTGCGGATGGGGCGGGATACCTACGGCTCAACCTACAACCCGGTGCTGTGGATGGTCCCGTACGTGGGTCACGGCGTCATCGCCGGGCGCGTGACCGGGCTGCGGGGCGAGATGCTGCAAGATCAGACGGTCACCGTTCGCGATTGGCGCACCGGCATGGTGACCGATACGACCACAACCTATATTTTTGAAGACACGGCGTCAGATGTAAATGCCGACCCGATCTGGAAAGAGAACTTCGTGATCGGCGACGTACCGGTTGGCCGTTATGAAGTTATCGCCAGTATTGACGGGATGCGTGTGTCGCAGATCGTCGAGGTGCTGGAAGGGACGACGGCTTTCGTTGAGCTCACGGCTAAGATGCCGTCTACGCCGACGACATCGGCGGCAGCCGCCGATGCCCCATAACGTGGGCGAATCGTGGTCTGGTCGTCTAGTAGGGTAGATGAGTCCAGGTTAGACTCGCCTGGCGAATCGCGCACGCACGTGCGACTTAGGAGGGACGAATGATGTCCTGTCATTGGATGAAACAGTTATCGCGTATGGCTGCGCTGGTGCTGCTGGCGCTGGTGTCGCTGTCTGGGCGGGCAGCAGCACAGCAGGGCGGTCAAACGCTAGTGCCCGGTGTGATCGCCACAGGCACGCTGGATCAGAGCCGGTTAGCTCAGGTTTATACCTTCGCCGGGACGGCCGGGCAGGGGATCAAACTCTCGGTGACAGGCGACAGCGATGTGATCTTGCTGCTCAGCGACAGCGAGGGGGTGGTGTTAGGTCAAGCGGCGGCGCGAGGGGGCACGGCAGCGCTCCCTGACATCACCTTGACGGCTGATGCCGCCTACTATGTGACCGTGTTCCCCGCCGTCGGGGTTGAGAACCTGGAAACTATCCGGTTCCAGCTCTCGCTGGCTGTGACGGATGCGGCAGCCCCAGCGCCGACGGCGACTCCCGAAGCTCAGGCAGCCCAACCGGCGTCATTTGAGCCGCCGGGAGAGCTGCTGACCGCCACCGGGTTGCAGGTCACTTTGACCTGGAATTCGGTCGCCAATCTCGATCTAGAAGTTCGGGATCCGGTCGGTGGCAGTCTATTCTTCAACACCCCCACAACGCCGAGCGGCGGAACGTTTGGGGTCAACGTGAACAGCGTTTGTGCTACCCGCACCGCCGACGCGCCAACGGAGCGGGCCTCGTGGCGGGCGGGCGTCATCCCCACAGGAAGCTATGAAATCCTGGTCTACTACGATCCTCTGACCGACTGCCCGACTACCGAACCCGTCACGTTCACGCTGAATGTCAACGTAGACGGCCGCCAGCTCGCGCCGGTTGAGGGCACGCTCAGCCCGAACCAAGTCTACCTGGCAAGTTTTGTCGTCAAGGCGGATGGGTCTGCTGAACCCGGTTTGAACGGCATCAAGGTTGATCCGCCGACTGTGCGCGCGGATGCGCTGACCGGGGAACCTGTCACTTTGATTCGGGACGTTCCGGCGCAGGGTGCGCTCACCAGCCAGCAGTACTACCAGCTTTATACGTTCACCGGCCGGGCTAACGAACTAGTCTCGATCGCCATGAACGCCAATTCGGGCAGTTTAGACCCGCTGCTGCTGGTGCTAGATCCCAATGGAAACATTGTAGCTTTCAACGATGACGCCGGGCCTGGGAACACCGACTCGCTCGTCTCTAACCTGACGCTGCTGCTGCCGGGGACTTATACCGTGGTGGCGACGCGTTATGGTCAAGCCCTGGGTGGGACGCAGGGCGGCTATGAGCTAACCCTGACCGGGCCGACAACAGCTGCGCTCCCTGATTTTCCCGATTTGCCTAACGGTTCGGTGGAAGTGAGCGTGCAGTGGAGCACCGGGGCAGATGTGCGTTTGTTGGTGCGCGATCCTCAGGGGAATACCGTGTTCGACGATGTGCCGCAAGTTCCGGCTTCGGGCGCGCGTTTGATCACCAATGGCAACCTGAACTGCGCACAGAATACACCTAGCCCGTTAAGCTACGCCTACTGGCCTGAGGGGCGGCTGCCAGCTGCCGGCCCATATGAGATCGAAGTGCGCCTGCAAAGCCTGTGCAATGACCAGCGGCCGGTAGTGTTTGTGCTGAATGTGGTCGCCAACGGCCAGCTTGTAATGTCCCGTACTCAGCCGCTGCTGCTCAACGAACGCTACGTGACGAGCTACACGATTGACCTGACAGGGCAGGTTCAGGCAGGCGAGGGAGGCATCTTTGGCACTAGCCAGCGGCCTGATTTCAGCTCGCTGGATGTGGCCTCGCAGTTGGCCACAGCGCAGGTGCTCACTAGCGGCCAGTCAGTGACCGGGCGCATCCAACTGAACAAAAAGTTCGATGTGTATGTGTTCGAGGGCACGGCGGGCAGCGTGGTAACGATCAGCATGGAAGGGCTGTCCGGCACGCTCGACCCGGTGCTGTTCCTGTTAGACCCCAACCAGATCCAGATCGCCGCGAATGATGACGCCGGTCGGGACACCACCAACTCGCTGATCAATGAGTTCACCTTGCCAGAGGATGGGCGCTATATTATCATTGCCACCCATTTCGGCGCCCGCTACGGGGTGACAGCCGGCGATTACCGGCTAACTCTGCGGTTGAATTGACGCCAGAAATCGTTACAATAAGGGGCATTCTTTAGACAAGAGTGCCCCGATCAAACAAAACCACCTTGACCGCCATAAACGCGAAGGCAAAACTGCAATGAAATTCCGATTGCTCGTGCCGGGGATCGCCGCCCTGGCGATATTGATCGCTGCTTGCCAGCCCCCGCCCGTGCTGCGCAATGACCGGATGCTGAATGATCTGAGCTTGATCACCAATGATCCCTGCAGCGCGCCGTGCTGGAAGGGGATCACACCCGGCGAGACTCGCTGGTCGGATGCGCTGACGATCATTGAGGATGCGCCTGAACTTGAGGATCCCCAGACGCAGACCGCCCAGGACAGCAAAGCCGTTGGCGCACAGTGGCAGAAAAAAGATGGCGATCTTTGCTGCCAGATGGTGAGCGAAGACGGCGAGACGGTCAGCTTCATTTCGCTCACGCTGGCGCCTGAGGTGCGTCTGCAAGGGCTGCTGGACGCCCGCGGCGAACCTACGTATGCGCTTGGGCAGGGCGTGACTGATGACCAAGCGGTGGTCTATCTGTTCTATCCGGAACAATCGCTGATCGTAATTGCTTTTGTGGCGGGAACCAGCGCTGATCTGACGGGTCAAAGCGAGATCATCGGCGCGCTGTATGCCACGCCAAAAGACATGGATCTGACGATCAAAACGAGCAATTTGCACGCGTGGCAGGGGTATGGGCCTTTCAGCCAGTATCGCGTTGACGCGCCGGTTGAGGAGTTTGAGGTCACGCCCAGCATCACGCTGACGCCCCCGCCGGGCTAGACAAACTGCGAGAAATCCGTCGGCGGTTGAGCTTGGTCGGCGGTTGAATGAACGCAATGAGGATGTCCACATCCCTGTAGCATAGAAGGAGCAAGGCGAGAATATGAGCGATGAAGTGAACGTCGGCGCGCCCAAGTCTATCGCGGATCTGGCGCCGAAGATGGCAGTGAAAGGCACAGTGAAGCGCATCGAGCTGTACGGCGCGTTCGTGGATATTGGCATCGGTCAGGATGCTCTGCTCCATATCTCGCAGCTCGGCAAGGACAATGTGCGCAACGTCGAAGATGTGGTCAAGGTCGGCGATGAGATAAATGCCTATGTGCTCAAGGTTGATCGTGACGCTGGACGGGTGGCGCTGTCATTGGTGCGCCAGCCGGACATGAGCTGGGATGATGTGCGCGAGGGCATGATCCTGTCGGGGACGGTCGTCCGGCTGGAAAGTTACGGCGTGTTTGTGGACGTAGGCGCAGAACGCCCGGCGATGATCCATGTGTCTGAGCTGTCAAACGAATACGTCAATTCACCGTCCGATGTGGTGAAGCTGGGCGATACGGTCGAGGGGCGGGTCATCAAGGTGAACCGCAAGAAGCGCCAGATCGACATGAGCTTGAAAGCCAGCGCTCAACCGGCGGTTGAGGCTTTAGCGGAGGATGAGGACGAAGAAGAGGCTCCCACTGCGCTGGCGCTGGCGCTGCGCCAAATGATGGAGAGCCGCGGTTCAAACCGTGGGCGTGACCGTCAGCGCGAGCAGCGCCGTGAGCGCCGCGAGAAGTATGACCGGGAGCAGCAGGACATCATCGCCCGCACGCTTCGCAGCCACACCAAATAGAAAACGCTGACCGCTGGCTGAAATCAATTGGGGGACACGGTAGAAATGCCGTGTCTCTTGCGTTTTAGGGCAGGGGCGCGAGTTCAGGCAGCTCGCAAGCTGCGGTACAGGCGCACAGCGGATAGGATGAACAGCAGCGTCATGACCGCTTCGTGGCCCAGACACCAGGTGCAGTAGGACTGCAAAATGGCGGCCTGCACGTAGACCAACCACATCGAGTAGATGAAACCGAACAGCGTCAGGCCGAAGACCAACGTTGGGCCATAGGCGCGCAGGAACTCGATGCGGTTTTCCAGCAGCAGCAGCCCGCCCAGCGCCAGATACGCCAACAGGCCTAAGTAGGCGATCGGTATCCCCATGATTTTGGAATAGACGCTGTTCTGCACAGCGCCGCAGTCAAAGCCCTCGCCTTCAGTGCAAACTGGCGTGACGTTGACGAGGGCAGTGTAGCTCAAGTACAGCGTGATCACGATCCCGATGAGCACCAGGATGAGCGAGACGATGCGGAGTATATCGGAACGTGATGCCTGATCGGATGGGTGGGTGTTTTGCAGCGTGGACATGATATTAATCCCCTGGCTTCTCAGATATTCATATAGCGAAGCAGACGGACAGGCAAGGGCGTCCCAGCCGGGACGTGGGTGACGCCTTCTGGCACGATGAGTAAGCCATCGGCCAGCACCATGGAGATGAGCGCGCTAGAGATTTGAGTGCCGGTCAACCGCGCTTTCAACTGGCCGTCTTCGCTGACCAGCTTCACCCGCAGATAGCTGCGCCGGCCATCTGACTCAATATCTTCACCAGTGATGACGGTGATGGTCGAAGCCTGGTCGGTGCGGTTGCCCAAGCGCAGCAGCACCGGGCGCACGAAGACGTCGAAAGTCACGATGGCTGAGACGGGGTTGCCCGGCAGGCCGAAGAACGGCACACCTTGCAGATGACCGAAAGCCAGCGGCTTGCCGGGGCGGAGGTTGATGCGCCAGAAGTCAATCTGTCCCAATTCTGCCAACACCGTCCGCACAACGTCGAACGCGCCAACGGATACGCCGGCGGAGCTGAGGATGACATCGGGGCGTTGTTCGAGCGCCTGGCGGAAGCGCCGCCGCACATCATCCAGCGTATCGCGAGCAACCGGCAAGCGCAGCGGGACGGCATTGTAGGTTGCCGCCAATGCGGCCAGCATATAGCCGTTGCTGTCATGGATTTTTCCGGGGGTAAGCGGTTCGTGGATGTCGATCAATTCATCGCCAGTGGAGAGGATAGCCACCCGCGGCTGGCGCACCACAGGCACATAAACATGGCCGAGCGAGGCCAGTACGCCGATTTCCTGGGCGCGCAAGACCGTCCCCGCCGCCGCGACCCGCTGGCCGGCGCGCAGGTCATCACCGACCTGGCGGATGCCGTCGCCAGGACGGGCGCTTCGATAGATCTGCACCACAGACGGCAGTTCAATTGGTCGGTCAGGCTGCCAGCGCGCGTCGGTTTGCTCCACGGGGACGACCGCGTCAGCGCCGATCGGCAGCGGCGCGCCCGTCATGATGCGAGCCGCTTGCCCAGCCGTCAGCGGGCTGTCGGGCGGTTTTCCGGCGGGGATGTCCATCGTCACGCGCAGTTGGACGGGGGATTGGGGCGCGGCGGCAGCCACATCATCGGACCGAACGGCGTAGCCGTCGAGCGCCGAATTGGGGAAGGGCGGCAGGTTGATCTCGGCTCGCAGATCTTCTGCGAGCACGCGGCCGAGGCTGTCGCTCAGTTTGACTCGTTCAGCCGGAAGCGGCGCAATTCCGTCTAAGATCCGCGACAGCGCTTCATCAACGCTCAACAGTTGGGTCACAGCATACACTCGCGTCAGGCTCGTTTGACAACCGAAAGCGCGATTATACCAGTTCGAAAGTCAGCTTGTTAGGGCTCTTACGTTTGATTTATAATAAGAATATTAAATAAGTAAAGTGCCAGATGAGCTTAGCAGCAGGTGTTGCATGCAGGTCGTTCAGCAGACAACAGACCTCACTCTTGAGTCGTTGCTTGGGCTCTTGCGCGATCTCACGCCGAGCGATCGCCTGCTGATTGAACGCGCCTACCGGCGAGCAGAAACAGCGCATGCCGGCCAAACCCGGCATTCCCAGGAACCCTATTTCACCCACTGCATGGCGGTGGCGCACATTCTAGCGGAGATGAACCTGGATGCTGAGGCCATCGCAGCGGCGCTGCTCCATGATGTGCTTGAGGATACGAAAATCACGCTGGAAGAGCTCCGCGATGAGTTCGGTCCAGCCGTGGCGCGCATCGTGGATGGCGTGAGCAAACTGAAAAAAATTGACACTACGGTTGACAAGAGCAGCCGCACAGCTGATCGCGAGCTGGAATACTTGCGCAAGATGATGCTAGCAATGGGTGACGATGTGCGAGTCGTGCTGGTGAAGCTGGCCGATCGTCTGCACAACATGCGCACGCTGGGCTACATGCCGCCCGAAAAACAGCGCCAGAAAGCTCAAGAGACCCTGGACATCTTCGCGCCGCTGGCAAACCGCCTGGGCATCTGGCAGATCAAGTGGGAGCTGGAAGATCTGAGCTTCCGATATTTGCAGCCGGAAACTTACAAAGCGATCGCTCGCAGCCTTGACGAGCGGCGTGCAGATCGTGAGGCCTATATCGCCAATATCGCCAAAGTGCTGCGGGAAGCGTTGGCTGAACAGGGTATCACCAAAGTATGGATCAGCGGACGTCCCAAGCATATCTATGGCATCTACAAGAAGATGGAACGCAAGCAGCGGGCGCTGTCACAAATCTATGACGTGCGCGCCGTGCGGGTCATCGTTGAGACCGTCCTTCAGTGCTATCAGGTGTTGGGTGTAGTACACAATTTGTGGCGGCCGATACCCGGTGAGTTTGATGATTACATCGCCTCGCCCAAGGACAACTTCTACCGCAGTCTTCACACGGCGGTGCTGGACAATCATGGCAAGACGGTCGAAGTGCAAATTCGCACCTGGGAAATGCACGAGGAAGCGGAGTATGGCATCGCAGCCCACTGGCGCTATAAAGAAGGTCGTGGACGCGATGAGTCGTTCGAGAAGCGGCTGAACTACCTGCGCCGACTGATGGAGTTTGGTCCCGGCCAGACCGAGGACGCGGCTGCTTTCGTGGACACGATGAAAGAGGAAGTGTTCCAGGATCGGGTCTATGTCTTCACGCCGAAGGGCGATATCGTGGATCTGCCGGCGGGCAGCACGCCGATCGATTTTGCCTACCACATTCACACGGAGATCGGCCATCGCTGCCGCGGCGCTAAGGTTTCCGGCAAGCTGGTCAATCTGAGCTATAACCTCAAAACCGGCGATCAGGTCGAAATACTCACCGCCAAACGCGGCGGTCCAAGCCTGGACTGGTTAAACCCCAATCAGGGCTATATCAAGACGGCGCGAGCGCGCGAGAAAGTGCGCCAGTGGTTCCGCAAGCACGACCGTGATAAACACATCGTAGATGGCCGGGGCGTGCTGGAGCGCGAGCTGAAGCGATTGGGCCTAGAACAAATGGCTTTTGACACTGTGGCGCAGTTGTTCGGTTATGACAAGCTGGATGACTTCCTGGCGGCGGTCGGTGTGGGTGATATCAACGGGGCGCAGATCGCCAACCGCATCTTAGAGCTGGAACGTCGACAGGCTCAAGAGGAACAGGCGAAAGAGGTGGTAGCGTCGCCGCCTCAGGCTGTCACTGGCAGCAGCAACGGCGTTAATGTGAGCGGCATGAGCGGCATGCTGGTGAACCTGGCTCACTGCTGCAACCCTGTGTTCGGCGATCCCATTATCGGCTATGTGACCCGCGGCCACGGTGTCACCGTACATCGGCAGGACTGCGCGAACATTCGCTCGCACGCGGAGCCGGAGCGTTTGATCGATGTTTCGTGGAGCAGCATCCAACCGGAGCGGCGCTATTCAGTTCCGATTGAAGTGATCGCGTACGATCGCGAAGGCCTCATGCGAGACATCAGCACGGTCATCACCGATGAGAAGGTGAATATGACTCGCGTGCAAGTGTCTACGCGCAACAATATGGCTACATTTCAGTTAACCATGGAGATCAGCGATTTTCAGCAGCTTTCGCGTATTCTGGCGCGGATTGAGCGTGTCGGGAATGTGATTGAGGCGCGCCGGCGCTACATGTCTTGAACATTGTCTTAACCACGTTCTCAACCGCAGGTTATCCTCATGTCCGCGTCATTATTTGGCCGCACATTTGCGGATTGATAGTGGTTGGATTATAATAAGAAAGCTCTAACTTAAGCGATCCATTGAGCCTCGACCACGCTGCACCAATGTGATGCCTTGCCGGCACAAAACAGGGATCGGTGCTATGGACTGGTTGTACGAGCAAGCGCTTCGACAGTTCAAAGAGATGGATCAAAAGCGGCGATTGATCCTCATTCATCCTGGCTATCTACATGCCCGCCTGTTATTGAAGACATTTCTGGCTGATCCTGCCTGCCTGTATGTGCGTTTTGAAGGACAAGCGCTGCTCGATTCGGATCTGTTCACTCAGTTCGACGCGGCTGAGCAGCAGCAGTGGCCGAACAGCGGCGCAGCGCCTAAGGCGTTGATCTTACTTGACGAATGTGACCGCGCCGCTCCGGAGGCCCTAGAACGGTTCGTGAGCCGACTGCTGCAGGAGCGGGATGAGGCGCGGATAGTTGTGATGAGCCGGCGGCTGCCGCCGGCGCTGTTCGCCGATCTAGCAAGGACGTCCTTGGCGATTGTGCCGGTGGAACCGGCGGCGATGCTGCCTAACTATCTCGAATTGGAACGGCGGAAGCCGCTGCTGGAAGTGAAAGCGTTCGGCGCGGGCACGGTCATGCTCAATGGCCGCCCGGTGGAAGTCTGGGATGGGACGCTGCCGCGTTCGCTCTTTTTCTACTTGATTGACCGCGGCATGGCGACGCGCAGCCAGATTTTTGAGACCTTTTGGCCTGATCTAACCACCCGTGAAGCCACAAATGTATTTCATGTGACCAAACGCAAGATCAATGAAGTATTGGGGATTGATTTGACGGTTTACTGGTCCGGTTTTTATCATATCTCCACAGATATTGATCTGAACTACGATGTCGCTCTGTTTGGCGAAATGGTGCGCGACAGCGCGGTCGCCAAACCTCAAGACGCTGAGCGGCTGCTGGTGATTGCCACTAGCTTATACCGGGGTCACTTCCTGGACTCGCTTGGAATGGAATGGGCGCAGCGCCGGCGCCAGGAGCTGGCGCAAACCTACGCGGATGCCCTAACTGCCCTGGGCAAGCTGCGGGAGCAGGCAGGACGGCCGCATGATGCGCTTGGGCTGTATGTGCGGGCGTCGGCCTTCAATCCACACCGGGAAGATCTGGCGCGCAGCATCATGCAGCTCTACCGTGATCTGGGCATGATTGACGATGCCATCGCCACCTACCGGCGGTTGGAAGCTGAGCTGGACCGCACACTGGGCGTGGCGCCGGCGCCGTCTTTGCAGGAGCTGCGAGCTTCGATCGAGCAGGATGCTGTGCGCCAGCGGGCATAATAACTGGACGTCAGCGCTGCTGGTCATCCGCCTCCGGCAACTGAAGGAGCGGCTGATAGGTGACGACTGAAGCCACACGCTCTTTGCTGCGCAGCGCGATGATGATATCGCCGCCTGGTTTACCCCGTCCCACCTGCGGCGCCCTGCCCAAACGCATGTAGAGCGGCTTATTGCGATCGGTCAGCACGATCAGGTTGTCATCCAGCCGGCCAATGGCGGCGGCGGCGATCTCCAGGCTGCCTTTGGGCAGGCGCATGGCGATCACGCCGCTGCCTGCCCGCCCTTGGGAGGGGTAGTCGGCCACCGGCGAAGTTTTGGCGATGCCGTCGTCGGTGATCGTCCAGACGTGCTGGTTCGGGGCAGCAACCATGGCCCCGACCACTCGGTCACGCTGGCCTGCCAGCTTAATGCCCCGCATGCCGCCGGCGAGAAGCGTGGTGGGGCGAACGTCGGTCTCGCTGAACCGGATGGCCTGAGCCTGGGCCGTGACCAGGATGATCTCATCGTCGCCGCGGGTGGGCAGCACCCAGCCTAAGCGATCCTGCTCTTCGACGTCCATGACGGTGAAGGCGTTGGCCGTCATACCTGGCAAATCCTCTAGACGCAGGCGTTTGACTTCACCGCCGGTTGTGGCGAAGAACAGATAGCCCGTTTCAACACCGCCTGGCACGCTCAGCGCCGCCGTGATTTCCGCCTGCGCCGGCAGCGGGCATAAGCTGCTGAAGGCCGCGCCCTCCTCAAAGGTTTGTACCTGCGGGATCTGATGAACAGGGATGGTGGCGCACTGGCCGTTGGCGGTGAACAGGTACAGAATGTGGGCGGTGTTGCTGGCCAGAATGAAGCGCGGCGGCTCCTTCGTCTCGGTTGTCACTTTAGGGGGAACGTTCTCAAAGCTGCGACCCAGTTTGCCGGCCACGCTCAAGGTGACCCACGTGTCGTCAGCCGGCATGAGGAGCTGGTCAGCGGTGACCTGGGTGGCTATGCCGTCCGCGATGATGGTGCGGCGCGGGTCGCCGTAGGCGGTCTTGATGACGCCCAGCTCCTCGGCGATCACCTCGCGCATCTTCTTGGGGCTTTTCAGCAAGCCTTCCAGATATTTGATGAGCTGGATCTTCTCTTTGTACTCGTCCTCGATCTTCTTGCGCTCCAGCGCGGCCAGCCGCCGAAGCTGCATCTCCAGGATAGCCTGAGCCTGCTTCTCGCTGATGGCCAGCGCTTTGCGCAGATTGTCGCGGGCGGTATCCACCGTCCGGGATTTGCGAATGATTGCGATGACTTCGTCCAACCGGTCGAGGGCTTTAAGCAGACCTTCCAGAATATGGGCGCGATCTTTGGCGCGCGCCAGGTCGAATTCGCTGCGCCGACGCACCACCTCCAGCCGATGGTCGAGGTAGACGCGCAGCGCCTGTTTGAGCGACAGCAAACGCGGCTCATTGTCAACCAGCGCCAGCATGATGATGCTGAAAGTCTCCTGCAGCGGCGTCAGTTGGAATAACTTGCCGAGCACGGCAGGCGCTTCAGCGCCTCGCTGGAGCTCGATGACCAGCCGCAGCCCCTGGCGATCGGATTCGTCGCGCAGATCGGCGATGCCGTCGAGCTTGCCGTCGCGCACGAGATCGGCGATGCGCTCGATCAAAGCCGATTTGTTGGTCTGATAGGGGAGTTCGCTCACGATGATGCGGGATTTGCCGCGCCCCATATCTTCGATGTGCACCTTGGCGCGCACAGTGATCTTGCCCCGGCCAGTTGCATAGGCTGAGACCAGCGTGTCTTCGTTGGTCTCCAGGCCATCAACATGCCGGTACACCACGCCGCCGGTGGGGAAGTCCGGACCCTTGATGAAACGCATGAGGTCTTCAACGCTGATATCTTCGAGCTTCTCCCAGTTTTGCAGCATGAAGATGAGCGCGTCACAGACTTCGACCAGATTGTGCGGCGGGATGTTGGTTGACATGCCGACAGCGATGCCCGAAGCGCCGTTCACCAGCAGGTTAGGGATGCTGGAGGGGAGCAGGGTGGGTTCGGTCAGGCTGCCGTCGAAGTTCTCGGTGAAATCTACCGTGTTCTTGTCGATGTCCACCAGCAGCTCTTCGCCGATCGCGTCAATGCGCGCTTCGGTATAGCGCATCGCAGCCGGCCCGTCACCGTCAATGCTGCCGAAGTTGCCCTGGCCGTCAATGAGCGCATAGCGCATAGAGAAGTCCTGCGCCAGCCGCACTATGGCTTCGTACACAGCCGCGTCACCGTGGGGATGATATTTGCCCAGCACTTCGCCCACGATGCGCGCGCTTTTCTTGTAAGGGCTGTCAGCGCGGATGCCCATGTCATACATCGCGTATAAGATGCGGCGGTGAACCGGTTTGAGGCCGTCACGAGCATCGGGCAGCGCCCGCGCCACAATCACGCTCATTGCGTAATCCAGGTAGGCATCGCGCATTTCCTGCCCGATATTCACCTGGCGAATAGAACCTACAGTCATCAGGTCACCCTCAAGTATGTGTGCCGGACTGGCCGGCGCTTACGGCTTTTCATTCTAGGTGGGGGTTTTATCTATGTCAAATCTGGAACAAATGTGCTATCAAACAGTATACCACGCTTTTCTACCTACGGCTGCCCGACTCTAAGGCGCTCCTCATGGTGCTGCATTTGAGCTTGTGGTAGTATGGCGGCCTTATGAGACGACATCAACGCGCACTGATCTTATACGGTCTTTTGGTGCTGGGCGCGGCGGCCTGTATCCCGCAGCAGCCGATTTTGATCTATGTCACGCCCACGCCGGATATGGCAGCGGCTGTTCCCACCGAGGTGCCCACGCTTGAAGCCGCTCCCGCTGAAAGCCCAACGCCGGCGCCCACAGGGACGGACACCCCGACGTCTGTGCCGCCCAGCCCGCTGGCGACTTTCATCGGCCCGGTCGTAGGTCCTGAATATACCCTGCCGCCGACGTCTACGCCTCGCCCGACGGCTACACCGACGGAAGGGCCGTCGCCAACGCCGCTCGCTACCTTCACTCTGGCTCCGCCGACGGAGACGCCCGCGCCAGTGCCCGGTCTTGACCCGAACCGGATTGGCATTCAGCTCGACCCGACGCTCGATCAGAGCGATTGGAACCTGGCGTTATATGACATTCAGCGGCTGGGCATCAAATGGCTGAAAGTTCAAATCTCGTGGAAGATGCTTCAGCCAAGCGGGCCGAATGACATCACCGAGGATTTTCGGCGCCTCGAAATCTATCTCGAAAACGCCAGCAATCAAGGCCTGAACGTGTTATTGAGCGTCGCCAAAGCTCCTGACTGGGCGCGTTCGACCACGGTTGAAGATGGGCCGCCGAATGATCCACAAGCGCTGGCTAATTTCATCAGCCTGATGCTGCGCGAATTCGGTCAAGCGATCACAGCCATCGAGGTCTGGAATGAGCCCAACCTCCAACGGGAATGGCAGGGGCAGCCGCTCACGGGCGCGTCGTACATGAACCTGTTTCGCCCCAGCTATAACGCCATCCGCTCCTACTCGCCCAATATTGCGATCGTCACCGCCGGGCTGGCGCCCACCGGCAATAACCTCGGTTCAGCCGATGATCGCACCTATCTACAGCAGATGTACAGCGCTGGTCTGGCGAGCTTCGGCGATGTCGCGGTCGGGATCCACCCGTACGGGTGGGGCAACCCGCCAGACGCCCGCTGCTGTGATTTCAGCCCGGAACGCGGGTGGGATGATGATCCTCATTTCTTCTTTCTAGACAATATCTTGGACTACCGGGATATCATGGTGCGAAACGGCCACGCCAATGCGCAGTTGTGGGTGACTGAGTTCGGCTGGGCGACCTGGGATGGCCTGCCCGGCGAAGCGCCGGAACAGTGGATGACCTACAATGACCGGATGGCGCAGGCGCGCTATACCCTGCGCGCGTTCGAGATCGGCCAGGAACTGGGTTACGTGGGGCCGATGATCCTGTGGAATTTGAACTTCGCGGTGCTGCGCGGACTGGTGGAACAGCGTGATGAGCGCGCGGCCTACAGCCTGATCGTCCCGCTGGAGCCGCGGGAGCGCCCTCTCTACTGGATGCTGTATGATGCGGTGCGCGGCGGCAAACCGTCGTAAACTGGCTGCCTGAAATCATGAGGGCGGGTAGACTGCGCCCGCCCTCATTCGGCTCAGTTCTATCGGCCTGATCGCCGCGATTAGGCGTTCAGGTTCATCTCTTCGATGTTGTCATCGTCGAAAGTGTCGGCCTCGGTGTCCAGCGCGCCTTGAGCTTCCAGCGTGATATTTGGCGCGACCAGCTCACGGTCCTGATAGGTATGGAAACCTGTGCCCGCCGGGATGAGCTTGCCGATGATCACGTTCTCCTTCAGGCCGTAGAGGTTGTCAACCTTGCCTTCGATGGCCGCCCCTGCCAGCACCTTGATGGTGTGCTGGAAGCTTGAAGCGGACAGGAAGCTGTCGGTGCTGAGCGCGCACTTGGTGATGCCCAGCAGCACGGGCGCGCCAGCGGCTGGTTCGCGGTTTTCGGCGATCAACCGTTCGTTGATATCGAGCAGTTGGAGCTTATCCACCAGCTCGCCCGGAAGCAGCTCGCTGTCGCCGCTCTTGGTGATCTGCACCTTGGACAGCATCTTGCGGATGATGATCTCAAAGTGCTTATCGGCGATGTTCACGCCCTGGTTGCGATACACCTTCTGCACTTCGGACAGCAGATAGAGCTGGGTAGCTTCTTGTCCCAGAATGCGCAGGATGCGGTGCGGGTTCTTTGAGCCTTCAGTGATCTGCTGCCCGGCATACACCTGACAGCCGTCCGAAATGTCGGGCAGCAGGCGCGCGCTCGATGGGATCTCGTACTCTACCTCCTGGCGATTGCGATAGACGAGATACAGGGTGTGCCCTTCGCGGTGGGCGATGCCCGCCATGCGGGCGACCAACCGGTCGCGCTCATCGCCTTCGGGCAGCCAGGCCAGCACGTCGCCTTCCTTGAATGGCTTGTCAGCCGTGGCGTCGTCTGTGCCATCGTCCAGGATGGTCTCCCAGCCAACCGGGATGACAAACTCCTCGTTGCTGACGGTTTCGTTGATGACCGTCGCGATGCGCACGCCTTCGCGCTTGCTGAGCCGCAGCGTCCCGGCGATATCCGTGACTACCGCCTCGCCTTTCGGCTTCTTACGCGCTTCGAACAGCTCCTCGACGCGCGGCAGACCGCTGGTGATATCGCCGCGCGCCTCAGCCGTGCCGCCGGTGTGGAACGTTCGCAGCGTCAACTGCGTGCCCGGCTCGCCGATTGACTGGGCGGCGATGATGCCGACGGCCGCGCCGATCTCGACCATTTCGCCTCGGCCCAGATCGCGCCCATAGCACAGGGCGCAAATGCCGTGGATCAAGGCGCAGGTCATCGGGCTGCGCACGTGCACTTCCTCGATCTGGCTGTTCTGAATGCGCTCGGCGATCTCCTCATCAATCATCTCATTGCGGGCGACGATGAGTTCGCCGGTTTCAGGATCGAAGGTGTTGCTGGCGGCGCAGCGCCCAACGATACGTTCATATAGGGTCTGGCCGGCGACGTCATCGGAACGCCTGATCCACAAACCGCTTTCGGTGCCGCAGTCCATGCGATTGACGATCACATCCTGGGCGACATCGACGAGCCGGCGGGTGAGGTAGCCCGCGTCGGCCGTGCGCAGGGCGGTGTCCGCCAAGCCTTTGCGCGCCCCGTGCGTTGAGATGAAGTATTCCAGCGCCGTCAACCCTTCGCGGAAGTGGCTGCGGATGGGCAGGTCGATGATACGGCCAGACGGGTCAGCCATGAGGCCGCGCATGCCGGCGAGCTGCGTGATCGGGCCGAAGCCGCCTTTGGTGGAGCCGGATATCGCCATGATCGCGATCGGGCCGTAGGGATCGAGCGTTTGCTTGATCAGATCCTGAAGCCGGTCTTTGGCGCGGTTCCATTCTTCAATGGTGATTTGGTAACGCTCTTCCTCGGTCAGCAGGCCACGGCGGAAGTCTCGCTCGGCGCGTTCGACCACCGCCTCTGCTTCTGCCAGGATATCTCGGCGTTCATCTGGAACGGTCAGATCGGCGACGGCGATGGTCGTGCCAGAGACGGTGGCGTAGTGAAAGCCTAGGTTCTTGATCGCGTCCACGATATCGGTGGTGCGATCAGCGCCCAGGCGCTGGTAACAGCGGGCGACCAATTCCTGCAGGCTCTTTTTGCCCATCGTTTCCTGGACGAAGCGGATTTCGTCCGGCAGAATACGATTGAACAGCGCGCGGCCGACCGTGGTGATCTCCGGTTCGGGCTGAGGATCACGGTTATCGTAGATGTTGCCGAGCAAAATCGGCGTGTGCAGCGTGACCAAGCCGGTATTGTAGAGATACTCGACTTCGTCCATGTCGGTGACAAGACGACGTTCATGCAGGTTAGCGATCTCCAGCACATCTTCCAGCCTACGCTTGCGCATCAGCTTGAGCATCTCGTAGGCGTTGGCCAGCATGCAGTCAACTTCGCCCTCGATGACGGCGCGAATGGTGCGGTCAATCGCTTTCTCGACGATTTTCGTGCGCCCGCTGGCATCGGTCTCCTTGACGTCATCGAAGAGGACGATGCCGGGGATGTCGTGATCAGCCGCGTAGTAGTAGCCGTTGGAGCGCATCGCGATGCCCACTCTCACGTGGGGATTGCGAATGACGTCGATCGATCGGAACTCGCTGGCGCGCTCGCGCCGCGAAACGATCTCGACGGTGGGGTCCATGGTCAGATAGTAGTTGCCCAGCACCATGTCCTTGGATGGGCCAACGATCGGCTGGCCGTCGGCGGGCTTCAGCAGATTTTTGGTGCTGAGCATCAGCTCACGGGCTTCCTGGACGGCCTTGTCGCTCAGCGGCACGTGCACGGCCATCTGGTCGCCGTCGAAGTCGGCATTGAAGGCCGAGCAGACCAGCGGATGAATCTGGATCGCCTTGCCCTCGACCAACTGCGGCTCGAAGGCCTGAATGCCTAAGCGGTGCAAGGTGGGGGCGCGGTTGAGCAGCACCGGACGCTCGCGGATCACTTCTTCCAGGACTTCCCACACCTCCGGTTTCTCACGTTCGATGATGCGCTTAGCGCCTTTGACGTTGTTGGCGTAGTTGTGGCGCACGAGGCGGCTGATGACGAATGGGCGGTAGAGCTCTAGCGCCATCGTCTTCGGCAAACCGCACTGATGCAGCTTGAGCTTCGGGCCGATGACGATCACCGACCGGCCGGAATAGTCTACGCGCTTGCCCAACAAGTTGCGGCGGAAGCGGCCTTTCTTGCCCTTGAGCATATCGCTGAGGGATTTCAGCTCGCGGCGGCCGCGGCGGCTGAGCGCCTTGCCGCGCTGGCTGTTGTCGATTAGACTGTCCACCGCCTCTTGCAGCATCCGCTTCTCGTTGCGCACAATCACGTCCGGCGCGCCGAGCTCCAGCAGATGTTTGAGGCGGTTATTGCGGTTGATGACCCGGCGGTAGAGATCGTTCAGATCGCTGGTGGCGAAGCGGCCGCCGTCTAACTGCACCATCGGGCGCAAGTCTGGCGGGATGACCGGCAGCACTGTCAAGATCATCCATTCCGGCCGGTTATTGCTTTTGCGCAGGCTCTCGACGACGCGCAGCCGCTTGGTCGCTTTCTTCTTGCGCTGTTTCGAGCGGGTGGTGCGCACTTCGTGCCACAGCTCAGCCGCCAGCTTGTCCAGGTCCATGTTCTGCAGGATTTTGTAGAACGCTTCAGCGCCCATATCGGCCTGGAAGACCTGGCCATAGCGACTTTTCAGCTCGCGGTAGCGGGTTTCTGACAGGAACTGAAGCACGTGCAGTTCCTGGAGTTCGGCGCGCGCGCGTTCAGCGATCTGGCGCACCTGGCTCATGCGGCTGTCCATCTCGACACGATGGGCGTCAATCGTGTGAGCCGCTTCAGCCGAGATCGCATCGGCTTCGCGATCGAGCTTATCTAGCTCCTGCTGGCGGAGCGTCTCGATTTCGGTTTGCAGTTCGCTCAGGTAGTTGTTGACAGCCGCCTGGATGCGGGAGATGCTGTCCGTATCAACCATCTCGCCCTTGGCGACGATGACCGTGTTGGTCTTTTCAAAGTTGATGTCCATCGGGGCCACCTGCCCGAGCAGCGTTTCCACCCGGTTCTGGACAGAGCGCGCCTCCTGTATGACCTCGTCGCTCAGGCGATTGAGTTCGCTGTCGAAGTGACTGTGAATGGCCAGCGTCCGCTCTTCGAAATTACTCAGCGCGCTGTCGCGTTCGGTACGGATAGTTTCCATCTGGCTTTGAATATCGGAGCCCAGCAGCATCTCTTTTTGGGCAACTTCTTTTTCGATGCGCGCCAGCGCTTTTTGCCGGGCTTCCTCATCCACGTGGGTGATCACGTACTGGGCGAAGTACAGAACGCGATCCAGGTTGCGGCGACTGACGTCCAGCAGCAGACCTAGATAGCTGGGAACGCGGCGGGTGTACCAGACGTGAGCGACCGGGGCCGCCAGCTCGATGTGCCCCATGCGTTCGCGCCGCACTGAGGCACGTGTCACCTCGACGCCGCATTTGTCGCAGACGATGCCCCGATAGCGCACGTTTTTGTATTTACCGCAGTAGCACTGCCAGTCCCGGGTTGGACCGAAGATAGCCTCGCAGAACAGCCCATCTTTTTCAGGGCGCAGGCGGCGATAGTTGATGGTCTCAGGTTTCGTCACCTCGCCGTATGACCAAGACCTGATCTGTTCCGGCGAAGCCAGGCTGATGCGCAGTGCGCTGAAATCCTTCGCTTCCAAGGCATACCCTCCTCTGCGCTAACAGGACGTTGGTATCAATTGGGTGATGATGTTGGCGACCACGCCACCAAGCTACATCGTCTTTGAGCGGAGACAGTCAACGCCTACCAACAACTAAACAGCGTCTGGATGCGGTGACCCAGCGCTGTGGGGCTGTTTTAGGTGGGCGTATTCGTGACCATTCGTAGGTTTCATTCTAAGGTAGTTCGATTTGTGAGTCAAGATCCGCGCGCCGCAGAAAACTATGAAAAAGCAGAGTCGCGCCAAGAGGCCAAAATGACATTATGCGCATTCGCCTAACTGAAGCGTGTCATCATTGGAGCGTGGCTGCGCTCGTCTTTTCGACTTTGAAGCGCAGGTAAGCCTCCATGAATTCATTGAGTCGGCCATCGAGCACCGCATCAGTGTTGCCCGTCTCGAAGTCGGTGCGGTGGTCTTTGACCATGCGGTATGGGTGGAGCACATAAGAACGGATCTGATTGCCCCAGCCGGCATCCACATTTTCGCCCTTGAGGGCTGCCAACTGGGCTTCCTGTTTTTTGCGCTCCATCTCAAACAAACGCGCCTTCAAGATTTGGAGCGCGCGTTCGCGGTTCTGCATCTGGCTGCGCTGATTCTGGCACTGGACGACGATGCCAGAGGGTAGATGGGTGATGCGCACGGCCGTATCGTTTTTCTGGACATGCTGGCCGCCCGCGCCGCCCGCGCGATAAGTGTCTATCCGCAAATCTTTTTCGTTGATCTCGATATCAATCGTGCCCTGAATATCAGGCCAGAGTTCGACTTTAGCGAACGACGTGTGCCGCCGGTTAGCTGCGTCAAACGGGCTGAGGCGCACCAACCGGTGCACCCCTTGTTCGCTTTGGAGATAACCATAGGCATATTCGCCCCGCACGCTGAGCGTGACGCTTTTGATGCCGGCCTCTTCACCCTCGCTGCGCTCGATGACTTCGATCTTGTAGCCGTTCTGTTCAGCCCAGCGGATATACATCCGTTCCAGCATCTGCGCCCAGTCCTGCGAGTCGGTGCCGCCAGCGCCGGCGTGAATGGCGAGGATCGCATTTTCATGATCGTAGGGGCCGGACAGCAGCGTTTGCAGCGCCATGCGCTCGACAATCGGCGTCAGCGCGTTCACTTCCTCCGTCAGATCATCGAGCAGGCTTTGATCACCGAGAGCTGCCAAATCTAGCGCATCGTTGATGCGCTGGGCCAGACTTTGCCAGCGCTCCACTTCGGCTTGCAGGCGCGCAATTTCCTGCATCACTTTTTGGGCTGATTCAGGGTCATTCCAAAAATCAGGGGCGCTGGATTGCGTTTGCAGGTGTTCAATACGCTGGGCTTTGCCGCGAATGTCTAAGCGTGCCATCAATTCGTCAACACGCTCTTTCATCGCTAACAACAGGCTGACTAAGCTGTCCATCTTGACGCCAAAAGTCCTCAGCTTACAGACTAGTTCTCGTCAAACAGACTGTTGACGAAGTTTTCCGGACTGAACAAGACGAGATCGTTAATGCCTTCGCCCAGCCCCACGTAGTGGACGGGCAGGCCTAGCTCATTGAAAATGGCGAATACCATCCCGCCTTTGGCGGTGCTGTCCAGTTTGGTGACGATCACGCCGGTGATGTCAACCATTTCGCGGAACTTCTGCGCCTGCTGCAGCGCGTTCTGACCTGTAGTGCCGTCCAGGACCAGCAGGACTTCATGAGGCGCATCTGGGACGACCTTGCTGGAGACCGCTTTGATCTTGGCGAGCTCTTCCATCAAATTGAAATTGGTGTGCAGCCGACCGGCGGTATCCACGATCAGGATATCATGCCCGCGCGCTCGCGCCGCATTGGTGGCGTCATAGACCAGCGCCGCCGGGTCGGAACCCGGCTGTCCAGCGATGACCGGCACACCTGCGCGCTGACCCCAGGTCTGAAGCTGTTCGATGGCGGCGGCACGAAAAGTATCGCCGGCCGCCAGCAGCACTTTACGGCCAGCCCGGTTGAGGCGGTGAGCGAGTTTGGCGATCGAAGTCGTCTTGCCTGAGCCGTTGACGCCGACGATCAGGATGATGGAAAGGGGACGCCCGCTGATGTTCAGCGGCGGCGGCACTTTGAGCAGCGAGAATAAAGTCTGTTTGAGAGCGGCTCGGACGTCGTCGACGCGGGTGATGCCCTCACGTTTGACGCGCGCTTTCAGTTCGTTGAGCACGCGCCCAGTCGTTTGTACACCTAGGTCAGCTTGGATGAGCAGCGCTTCGATGTCGTCCCATGTCTCGTCGTCGAGTTCAGTGTTGCCTAATAGCTGGGCAATGCGACCGAAGAAAGATTGGCGCGTTTTCGCCATGCCGCTGCGAAAGATGCCCAATGCGATTTGTCTCCCTGAGCCTGGTGGAAAGTTGGTCGAAGTATACACGCCGACATCCCTTAAAACAAGCCTGCGCCCAAGCACGGATGATAGGACGCGCCTATCGCGATCAACAAAGGATCGCAGGGGGTAGAAAATATTGTGGGGACGCACCGATATTTATCGCAGGTTTGGCCGACTGCTAGGTCTGCTCCCATGAAAACCTTTGTGGCCTTTTGTAGACCTATTCTGAATTTTGATACGATAGCTCTATACACACAGCCGCCGCCACACGATGGCGGGTAGATCAGTTATAATTCTGCTCAGGAATGAAAAGGGGCGTGAATAAGGTACGGCCCATGTGGACGTTCGTCTGCGGGGAACCACGTGGGTTAAGAGAGCCTATTGGCCAACAGCAAACGACTGGTGATCGACCAGTGAGTGCTGCCGCCAGCATTCTTACGACTAGAGGAGTTTTCGATGAGCCGTCGGGTAGTGGTGACAGGCCTGGGAATGGTGACGCCTTTGGGGCACAACGTGGAGCAGACTTGGGAAGCGATCAAGGCGGGGCGGAGCGGCGTCGGGCCGATCACACGGTTTGACGCCACCGATTTTCAAGTTCGCATCGCCGCCGAGGTCAAGAACTGGGACGCGGCTGACTACATGCCGGCGAAAGAAGTGCGCCGTCGTGATCGCTACCAACACTTCGTCGTGGCCGCGGCGCAGGAAGCGGTGCAGCACGCGGGTCTGCAGATCGAGGGCGGCAACCGGTGGCGCGTGGGCGTGATCATCGGCTCGTCGGTCGGCGGCGTCGAGAGTTATTACAACGAAGTCCGCATGCTGCTGGAGGTCGGCGACCCGCGGCGGATCACGCCTTTTGGCATCCCGATGCTGGTCGTCAACGGCGGCGGCAATCTGGTCAGCATCACCCTGGGGGCAGGTGGCGCCTCTAGCCCGCCGATCTCAGCCTGCGCGACTGGGGCGGACTGCATCGGCCATGCTTTCGACCTGATCCGCTGGGGGCGCCTCGACCAGGCGCTGGCGGGCTGCGGCGACGCCCCGATCTTTCCCATCGGGATCGCCGCTTTCGACCGCGTGGGAGCCTGTTCTCGCCTGAATGAAGACCCGGAACGGGCATCGCGCCCCTTCGACAGGAACCGCACCGGCCTGGTATTCAGCGAAGGGGCGGCCGTGATCGTGCTGGAAGAACTGGAGACGGCGCGGTCGCGCGGGGCGCACATCCTGGCTGAGCTGGTCGGTTATGGCTCAACTTCCGATGCTTACCACATCACTGCGCCTGACCCGGAGGGGCAGGGCGCCAGCCAGGCCATTCAACTGGCTTTGGATGATGCCGGCTTGAGCCCAACCGATATTGACTACATTAATGCGCATGGCACAGCCACTGCTTTGAACGATGTGATGGAGACCAAAGCGGTGAAACGAGTCTTCGGCGCGCACGCTTATCGTGTGCCGATGAGCTCAACTAAGAGTATGACCGGGCATGGGATGGGCGCGACCGCGGCCATGGAAGCGATCTTCGCGGTGCTGGCGCTGCGCGACCAGATCGCGCCGCCGACCATTAACCTGACCGAGCCTGATCCAGAATGCGACCTCGACTACGTCCCGAACACGGCGCGCCCGATGACGATGTCCCACGTCATGACCAATTCGTTCGGCTTTGGCGGGCATAACGTCTCGTTGATCTTCAGGGCATTTGTGGCATGAATGATATGGATGAGCTGGCCACCGGATGGCTTGACCAGTGGCAGTCTGAGGTTGGACTGCGCTTTACCGATAAACGGCTGCTGCTGCGCGCTTTGACGCATCGCTCGTATGTCAATGAGCATGAAGATGTCGAAGGCGATAATGAGCGGTTGGAATTTTTGGGCGACGCCGTGCTAGATTTTGTAGTCGGGGATATGCTGTTTCGACGGTATCCGGAAATGCCCGAAGGACAGTTGACGCGACTGCGATCGGCGCTGGTGCGCACTGAATCGCTGGCGCAGTTAGCGCGAACGGTTCAGTTGGGATCGGCGCTGCGTATGGGGCGGGGAGAGGCCGTCAGCGGTGGCCGTGATCGCCAGGGGATTCTGTGCGGCGCGTTTGAGGCGGTCGTGGGCGCGCTGTATCTGGATCAAGACCTGGAAGCGGTGAGGCGGTTCGTGCTGCCGCGGCTGGAAGATTTGCTGGAGCAGGTGCTGGCATCCGGCTTGCATCTGGACGCGCGCAGCCATCTGCAGGAGTGGAGCCAAGCGCATCGGGGGATCACGCCCGTCTACCATCTGATCAGCGCAACGGGTCCGGATCATGACAAGCTGTTCGAGGTCGAGGTGTTGATCGGCGATGAGGTGGTCGGTCATGGCACAGGCCACAGCAAGCAGGCCGCTGCCCAGTCGGCAGCGCGCGACGCGCTCAAAAACCTGCAGGCAATTCTGCCGCCGGCTACTGCCCCTGCCGAGTGATCAACATCTCGACGACTGCCATCCGGTGGTCTGAGGCGCTGCTGTCCATGACGACAGCTCCCAGAGCGAGCATTGACCGAACCCAGATGTAATCCAGCCGGACGCGCGGCAGACCTGTTCGCCAGAGCGTGGCCGTGAGCTCTGCGGGCAGGCCGGCGAACGGATCGCTGAAGCCAGCGGCGCGCATCAGGTCGCCTAAGGGCGAGTCCGGTATGTTGTTGAAAGTGCCGCCGATCACCATGCGTCCTAGATTGCCATTTGGGTGTTGGGCGTTGATGATCGCCAGCGCCTGGCGAAGCTGGCGCTCCTGTTCCTGCTCCTGCTGTTCGATGCTGCGGCCATCTCCGATGTCCAGTAGGTAGTTGAGCCACAGGTTGTACAGCGTGACGATGCCGGTATCAGGCCGCAGTTGGACGCGCTGCAAACCGGTCTGCTGTCCCAGGCTGGTGAGCAGACTCTGGTCGGAGTAGACGATCTCGATGTTGGACAGGATGGCCAACCCTTGCAGCCCCTCATTCGTGGGAAAAAACCGGCGGTCCATGCCGAGCCGGCGCGCCAGCCACAGCGGTTGGTCGACCCCGAAGCTGGTGAGTCGTCCCGCTTCTGTTTGCTGAAGCAGCACAGCGTTGGCGCCGCTCTGTTGGATGGTGCGCGCAATCGCTTCCAGGTCGTAGTGGTAGAACTCGTTGAAGCCGCCGTGGATGTTATACGTGCCCACACGGATGCGATCCACGCCGCGGACGCCGCTGATGACCGGCGGCTGCACGGCGGCGGCAACGCCGATGCTGACCGCAGCAGCGGCCGCTAAGCCCAGCAGCGAGAGGCTGGCGCTGCCGCCCGGCCAGGGGATGCGGCGGCGCGTCTGGATGATAGGGAGCGAAGCGAGAAAAGCGGCCAGCAGCAGCAGCCCCAGCCCCATACCCCGGAATCCGCGCAGGAACGGCGGAATGACATCGTTGAGAAAAGCCAGCTCGCCGGCCAGCGGGCGAACGTAGGCGTATTCATAGGTGAAGTTATCGGCGGCTACCAGCAGGAAGAACAGCGCCATCCCCAGCGTCAGCCACAGTCCGCTGAAGCTGCGTTCGCGCTCGGCCTGCGGGCGTATGATCCACCACCAGGTGAGGCTGGCCGCAAACTGGGCGAAGACCAGCGCTGCGCCGGCGAAGATGCCCCGGAAGCGTGTGCCCACCAGCAGGAGCAGCGCCAGCAGCAGCATCCACACCCAGCCGCGCAGACCAGCATCGAAGATGCTTAGAAAAGCGCGCGCCTGCTGTCTGATCCAAGGAGTCAGCGGCAGCAGCGTCGCCAGGGCGACGAACGGTGCGAACAGGGTGTAATCCACGCCGGCTCGGCCGGCTATGGCGTTCGGCAGGGCGAGCAATGCGATTTGCAGGAACAGCAGCCCGCCGAGGCCGATGCCGCCCCAGAAGGGAAGCAGCCCGCGCTCGGTTGGTGCCGCGCCGTCCGGCCGGCGCAGCGGCGAGACGACGGCGGCCAGTATAGCGGCGGCGGACAGGATGAGCTGGACGTTGAGGTATTCAGGCGAGGCTGAAGGGTCAAGCGTGTTGCCGGCGGCTCGCAGCGCCTGATCAACGCCCAGCCCCAAAAGAAAGAAAGTGGGCAGGGCAGCAGGACGAAAACGGATGAGCAGCGCCGTGTACAGCAGTCCGCCGCCGACTGCCAGCGCCGCGCCGATGATCGGCGTGAACGGCGCGCCGGCCAACAGGACGACGCGCCCAAGCGCCGTCAGCGCGGCCGCCGCCGCGAGCAGAACGCGGAAACGCCCCAGCAGCAGGGCTAACAGCGGCAGCAGCAGCATCAGTGCTGTCAGCGCCAGTTCGCCGGTGACCGTATCGGGGGCAACGATGCCCGGTAGTTCGGCGGGGAGGCTGGCGGGGTCGAGGCCGATGATGACCGATACCGCCCCCAGCCGGCTGTACACAGCGCCGATCAAGAAGCGTATAGACTGGACGAAAAACAGGCCGAGGAGCAGCGTTTCGAGAGTGCTCACCACCTGCCAGCGCCAGCGAAATAGACTGCGCATACGAACTCCCAACGCGGGAAGAAAATCTGGAAAAAGTGTACAACAGGGTTATAATCCCGCCAATTTCCGCCTGGGCTGAGTCATTGAGGAGTACAGCCAGTGGAGCGCGTAGATACCATCCTGACCGGCGGCATCGTGGTGACGATGAACCAGCAGTTCGATATTGTGTTCGATGGAGCGATCGCCATTCGCGGCTCTCGAATCGCGGCGGTCGGATCAAGCGCGGATATCACGGCGCGTTTTGCGGCTGATACGACCCTTGACTGTCGCAACCAGTACATTCTGCCCGGCCTGATCAATGCGCATACGCACGTGCCAATGACGCTGCTGAGAGGACTGGCCGACGATCTGCGTCTGGATGTGTGGTTGATGGGCTATATGATGCCGACAGAACGTGAGTTCGTGAACCCAGACTTCTGCCGGCTGGGCACGACTCTGGCCTGCGCCGAGATGATCCGCAGCGGCGTGACCTGTTTTGCCGACATGTATTACTACGAAGCGGATGTCGCTCAAGCGACGGTTGAGGCTGGGATGCGCGGCGTGCTCGGCCAGACCATTCTCAAATTCCCAGCGCCGGATGCCGACACCTATGAGTTCAGCCTGGAATATGCTGTTCAGTTCATCAAAGCCTGGCGCGATCATGAGTTGATCACGCCAGCGATTGCGCCGCATGCAGTGTATTCAACTACCGAAGAGATTCTGCGTGAGTGCGCCCAGCTCGCTGCCGCCTATGATGTCCCGATCCTGATTCACATCGCTGAGACGCGGCTGGAAGTGGACGATCACCTGCGCCATTTTGGTGTCACAGTAGTGCCGTGGGTGCAGTCGGTGGGGCTGTTAGAGGTGAAGGTGCTAGCCGCGCACTGCGTTCACATCAATGCTGGTGAGATGCGCCTGCTGCATGACCACCAGACGACAGTTGCTCACTGCCCGACCAGCAATCTCAAGCTGGCAGCCGGTATCGCTCCGGTGGCGCAGATGCTGGAACATGGGCTGACGGTAGGGATCGGCACGGATGGCCCGGCCAGCAACAACGACCTGGACATGTTTGAGGAAGTGCGGCTGGCGGCGATCCTGGCCAAGACGGCCGCCAATGACCCAACCGCGCTGCCGGCCCGCCAGGCGCTGCTGATGGCGACCCGTCAAGGGGCTGAGGCGGTGTTTCTGGGCGACGTCACCGGCAGCCTGGAAGTTGGCAAGGCGGCTGATGTGATCGTGGTGGACGCGCGCCCGGTGCATAACATCCCGCAGTTCAGACGCGACCCCAACGCGGTTTATTCGCAGATCGTGTACGCTTCCAAGAGCAGCGATGTGCGGCATGTGCTGTGCAATGGGCGCTGGTTGATGCGCGACCGGCGGCTGCTGACGATCGATGAAGACGCGCTTTTGCCTCAGATTCAAGCTTATGCCGCGCGCATTGATACTTTCCTAGCGGCGCGCGAGCAGGATATCCTCAGCAAGCTGCTGGCCATCGGCGGCCTAGAGCAGAGCGAGAGCTTTGAGGTGCAGGTCAAAGCGGTGCTGCGCGATGAGGGGGCGATCGAGCGGCTGCTGTCACACCCAGACGTGCAGACCCTGGCCGTCAAGCGCTACCGCCAGTACGACACCTATTTCCTGTTCGATGATCCGGCTCAAGGGCGGGTGCGCTACCGGGAAGATGACACTGTCAATGAAAAAGGAGAGGTCATCTCTGTGCGCGCCCGGCTGACCTACACCATGCCGACCAAAGTGCGCAGCTTCAACTCCAGCGTGCTGCTGTCGCACTCGCGTTTCATCTCGTCGGCTGACCGCCCCTTGAGGTTTTATCGCGAGTATTTTCAGCCCGCAATGGAGCGAGAACTGTGCAAAGATAGGCGGCGCTGGCACATTCACTACCAGGGTGTGCTGTTCTATGTGAACGTAGATCGGGTGCTGACGCCGCAACTGGGTGAGACGTTCATCGAACTCAAGAGCCGTACCTGGTCGTCCTCCGACGCGGAGAACAAAGCCGACCGCATCCAGACCATGCTGCGCATCTTAGGCCTGACGGAAGCGGATATCGTGGCGCAGGATTATTTGGAGATGGAAGTTGTGCCTGGGGTAGATTGACCTGGGCGTCGCCTCGCGCCTATCTGGACAGCGCCCTGCTGGAGCAGCCGGCCGCCGCTCCAGCAGGCATGAACCTGCGCTCACTGCTGACGGGCGATCCAGTCCATCGTTTTGCTGGCCAGCCGGTCGAGCGCCTGTACCGACAGCGCGACGTGCTCTTCTTTCGTATCCTCTTCTTTGGCATGCGACAGGCCGCGCAGGCTCTGGGCGAACAGCATGACTGTCGGCACGCCAGCGCGGGCGACTTCGGCGGCGTCATGCAGCGGGCCGCTGGGTAAGCGGTGGGAGACGCCGCAGGTCTCGCGGACGGCGGCATCGGCCATCTCAATGAGGTCGGGATGGAAGGGAATCGGGTGGATTCGCCATAGAGGCTGCCATTCGACCGTCACCTTCTCCTCATCGGCGAAGCGCTGGCTGGCGTCTTTGGCCTCCTGCAGCATGGCCGCCAGCTCGTCAGCGTCTAGATGGCGCTGGTCGAGGGTGATGTCACATTGGCCGACGACTGCGGTGACGATGCCAGGTTTGGTGATCACGCTGCCGACGGTGCAGACGCCGCCGTGACGCTTGGCAATCTCACGGATTTCTAGCCCTAGTTTGGCGGCAGCGCCGAAAGCGTCGCGGCGTTTGTCCATCGGCGTTGAGCCAGCGTGCGCCGACTGACCCGTGAAGCGGATCGCATGGCGCTCAACGCCGAATGTCCCCAGTACCACGCCCAGGGGCATGTCTAGGCTCTCCAGTACTGGGCCCTGCTCGATGTGCAGTTCCAGGTAAGCGGCGGCGTGTTTGAGCTGACGCTGCGCCTGCTTGACCGTATCCAGGCTCAGGCCAAAGCGGGCGATGGCGTCCACCAGCTTGATGCCGTCTCGGTCGACGAGCTGGCGCAGGTCGTCAGGGTTCATGGTGCCGGAGGCGGCGCTAGAGCCGAACAGGCTGCGTCCGAAACGCGCGCCCTCTTCGTCCGCCCAGTCCACCAGGCGCACGGTGACAGGCGGCGTCCCTTCAGCGGCGATTCGGCGCAGCACCTCCAGCCCAGCCAGCGTGTTCAGGCAGCCGTCCAGCCAGCCGCCGTTGGGCACTGAGTCGAGATGACCGCCGATGAGCATCTCACGTTCCGATTGGCCTTTGAGCGTAGCCCAAAGGTTGCCCGCTTCATCCATCTCGATCTGGACAGGCAGTTCAGCTAGCTTAGCACGATACCAATCACGCGCTTTGGCCCAGGTGTCAGTGAAGGCGACGCGCTGCGCTCCATCCGGCGTGCCGGTGAGCGCTCGGAGCTCCTTCAGTTCGTCAATCGTGCGCTGGGGCTGCAAAGTATGAGATGTGGCGGCCATCGGTGATCCTCCTCTCAGAGACTGTAAATTCGCACTACTATAATAGTGTGTCAATAATGCTGTTTCAACTGCCCAGCTTCCAGTCAGGCAGAGGCATCAAAATCAACCAGTGGATCGCAGCAGGTTGGGAAAGTTTGTAGAGGCGCGCCGGTGTATTCGCCCGGCAGAGTAGACACATCGGTCTTGTTGCAGACGTCTCGCTAATTTTGAGGCGATGGCTGTGGGTTCTAGTTTGCCCAGCCGGGCTGCGCGCCTGAACGCCGTTTGTGGGGGTTGGACGTCATCCGGCCGGTCATCGCCGCCAAGTTTCCGATTCTGGAGGCGGCGAAAGCCAGCGTGCTGTATAAAAGTGGAGCTGTGACCGGCAACCTCATCCTGTTCGCGCCCGAACTGGTGTAGGAGGTGGGTGATCGGTTGGCTGGGTGACCCAATCTTGCGGCCCGGAGGCTGGCGCAGCGCGGCTGGAACGCTCGTGTTTCAACGCAATTCCGGTCTGTGTCATCGCACCGCGATTCTGGCGATTCGCGGCCGCAGGGTTTTGTCGAAACGGATCATGGCATCAATTAGCCTATCCTGGAGCGCAGGCCAATGGTCTGGCTCATTCAGGCCGCCGTGGCCATAGATCTTCCACCTGATGCGGCTGGCCTGCTTTTCGTCGAGCCGCTGCCAGTTCAAGGGTTCTCCAAACTCGTTTTCAATTGCTGCCTTCTGTGCCAGAAGCGCATCGAAGATCGCTTTGTTCTTCTGCTGATCACCGGTGTGTATATAGAGTTCTATGCCCGCGCCGTCGGACCAGATGAGGTAGGTAAGGGTCAAGCCGGACCGCCCGGCGCTAATTCCAAGCCAATGATCCGTGCCGGGCTTTCGTGCTGAAAACAGTCTGGTGCGTCCTTTGCTGCGTTCGATCAGCTGCGTCCAGAACTCGCGCCGGCGAATGTGGCTGTCAGCTAGTTCCTTCTTGGTTTCGCCGATCTCGCGGGTTTGTTCGTCAGGCGCAGCCAGGACGGTGAACAAGGGGGCGAAGGGCGAAGCGCCAATTCGCACGGCTTCCACCTGGATGAGATAAAACGCATAATCCTCGCTGGTCACTTCGTTCAACCAGTCAATCACCCGCTGGTGTTCAGGACGGGCTTCAGGCGTCACCCAGATGGCCGTTTTGGCCTCCAGATTCACCAGATACGTCAACAGTTTTCCCAGATGATCGTGGTCGCTGCGCTCAAGCTGGTTTTCGATGATGACGCGGTTCCTCTGGCGATCCTCACACAATAGGTCAACGATGAATGACCCGACGACTCTTTCGCGCTCCAGAACGGTGAGTTCCAAACCTATTCGCTGGCACAGCGCGTCTATGTTGGCCTCCAGCCAACGTGTAAAGTCCTGGGCTTCGTGCCGGAAGGCCTGCCGCAGGGGGACGATTTCCATCTTGCCGATATGCACAGCTGGCTCAATCCTGTGGAGTGTCAGCCACCGTGATTCCGTGACTACCCCTGATCCTTGCATTGTACCCCCCACTTGACAATTTGTCAAGCGGTGTCAGCCACCGTGATTCCGTGACTACCCCTGATCCAGGCGGAAGCCGTGGCCGCGCACGGTGACGATGTACTGCCAGTCCGGGTCAAGCTCGGCCAGACGGTCGCGCAGGCGGCGCACCAGCGCGTCGATCGCCTGTTCGCTGACGCCTTCGCCCATCGCCTCTGGCCAGACAGCTTCGATGACGCGGTCGCGGGTGCAGATGCTGCCCGGATTGTTGTAGAGCAGCTCCAACAGCCGGTACTGGGGCAGGCTGAGCGGCGGGTTCAGCTCCTGGTCGTTGATGAACACCCGGCGCGATTCGCGGTCCAGCCGCAGCCGGCCAGCGCCCGCCGGCGGCACGCGCGAGGTCAGCGGCGTGGTCGTGCCGGAGCCGATGAAGCGGATGCGGACGCACAGCGCCAGATGAATTTCGTCGCCGTCGTACAAGGGATGCACGCCGGTGATCTTCTCGCCGTTCAGCCAGGTGCCGTTGCGGCTTTCCAGGTCTTCGATGAAGTAGGCGTCGCCTTCGCGGAAGATGCGCACATGATGACGAGAGACCGGTCGTTCTTTCAACGGCAGGTCGCAGGCATCGTCACGTCCGAGAATGACCTCGTCTTTCGGCATCGGCCAATGCTGTGAAGGCTCATTCTCGTACTGTACGATCAAGACGGGTCTGTCCAGGTCTGATTTCGGCATGCGATTTAAAACCTCGTTCGATGAGCCGATGTCTTGCTCATGATATTATCTATCATAATCGGAACTGCGAAGAATGTGAACCGTCATTTGACGCCCTCAACGGATGATAACCGGTTCTGACTCGACCACGCCAACCCATAGCCCTTGATCGGCGAAGATCAATCCCGTCTGGGCGTCGGCCGTCTGAGCGCCCGGCGACGTGTTGCGGTAGTAGGCTTTGACGGAGGCGCTCCCGGTGGCAATGGTCGGGTCAGGCAGTTGCGTCATAGGAAATTCGACTCGATGCACACAGCTCTGGCGTGGGCCGAGCAGACGGATGTCGCTTTCGGGGACGCCGCCGCCCTGAAACTGGCCGGCCGGCTGCCGGTTGGGCGCGTTGAACACCAGCCCCAGACCGCTGGTGACGCCGTCATCGCCGATCCGCACCTGGTCCGGGTTGTAGTAGATGGCCACTGTGCCCAGGGAAGTGTTGGTGATGGTGATGGTGATCACCAGCGTGCCGTCCAAGGTGGCGGGCAGCGGCGCCGCCCGGACGCTGAGGCTCAAGGGGTTGCGGGCGGCGCGGCCGATCAACGACTGGTGGGCGGCGCGATCTATGCCGCGGCGCAGCCACTGGCAGGGCGCGCCTTCATCGAAGCCCGGCACGAGCGAGGCGATCAGCCGGGGCAGCGTGTTGGGGCCGGCGAGGATGGATAAGACGACCAGCAGGAACACGCCGACGACAAAGTTGGGATTGCTAACGCGCCGTATGAGCGACATCCGGTCATTCCTGTTCGCGCAGCCACCGTTCGACCGCCTCGATGAAGCGGTTGGCTGCCAGATCATCCATATTGTGCCATAGAATGCCGGAGTCATGCCCGCGAAACCAGGTGTACTGCCGGCGGATGAAATCATGAGTGGCATGCCGCGCAGCCGCCAAGGCCTCACCCAGGGGTTGGCCGTGCAGCAGGTGGGGGATCAACTGGCGATAACCCAAGCCGCTCATCGAAGGCAGGTGGGGATCATAACCCCGCGCCAGCAACTGGCGGATTTCCTCCAGAAACCCCTGGCGCAGCATGTCATCCAGGCGATCATCCGCGCGGCGGTAAAGTGCCGCCCGTTCCAGCGTGAGACCGTGCTGGACGATTCGGTAGGCGGGCGGCTGCTTGCGCTGCAGGTTGCTGATCGGTTGGCCGGTCTCCAGGCAAACTTCCAGCGCGCGCACCACCCGCCGCACGTTGCGAGGGTCAATGGCGCGGGCGGCGGCGGGATCGACCTGCGCCAGGCGCTGGTGAAGTGCCAGCGCGCCATATTGGGCGGCGAAGGCTTCCAGCTCGGCCCGAAGCGCCCGGTTAGGGGCGACTTCCGGTATGCGCCATCCCTCGACTACGGCTGTCAGGTATTGGCCGGTTCCGCCGACCAGAATGGGAATACGTTCGCGGTTAAGGATATCGCGAATGGCGGCGTAAGCCAGCCGTTGGAACTGCGCCAGCGCCAAGTTTTCGTCTGGATTGACCACGTCGAGCAGGTGATGCGGAACGCGCTGCCGCTGTTCGGGCGTCGGTTTGGCGGTGCCGATGTCCATGAAGCGGTAGATCTGGCGGCTGTCGGCGCTGATGATCTCGCCGCCGATGGCCAAAGCCAGTTCAATGGCCAGCGCAGTTTTGCCCACCGCTGTTGGGCCGAGGATGACGATCAGCGGCGGATCACCAGTCAAGCGCATCCTCGACATGTTCGATCAGCGGAGTGCGGCCTGGCGAGACGGCCAGCGCGATCACGTCAATGCGCCAGTCAGCCTGGTCGAGCCCGTGCTGGCTGAGATACTGCTGCGCCGCCTGCGCCAGACGCGATCGCTTGTGGCCATCGATGCTCCCAAAAGCCGCTTCGGTGGTGGCAGCGCGCCGGCTGCGCACCTCGACGAAGATCACTGTCGTCCCCTGGCGGGCGACGATGTCGATCTCGCCGGTTGGGCAGCGCCAGTTGGTGGTTACAATTTCGTAGCCGCGCTGCCGCAGGTACGCCAGCGCCTGTTGTTCGCCCCGTTTGCCGAGCTGCTGGGTCGACCGAGACATCGACGCTGACGCTCAAACGCGCTGTGGCGGAAAAGTGTCGCGATAGAGCTGCATTGAGTTCAGGATCGCCAGCTTGGCTTCGGCGGCTCCTACCCATCCCTGGCTGGTCACCTCAGCGCCTTGAAGATGCTTGTAGGTGATGAAGAAGTGTTCGACCGCTTTGGGGAAGTGTTTGGGTAAATCCTCAATGTCGTGGAAGTCGTCGTAGTGGGGATCGGTTGATGGGACGGCCAGGATTTTGTCATCGTTGTGGCCGCGGTCGAGCAGGCGCAGCATCCCTAGCGGGCGCGCCTCAATCACACAGCCGGGGAAAGTGGCCTCTTCCATCATGACCAGCACGTCCAGCGGATCGCCGTCGCCGTAGTAGGATTGGGGGATGAAGCCGTAATCACCCGGATAATGCAGAGGGCTGTACAGCACGCGGTCGAGCTTGATCACGCCGGCGCTCTTGCTGTACTCGTATTTGTTCTGGCTGCCTTTTGGAACTTCGACGACGGCGTAGATGATGTCGGGCGGTTTCGGGCCGGACGAGAGATTATGCCATAGGTGGAGCGACATGGTTATCCCAATTCGGTATAGAGAGACGTCTGCTCACAAGTATAGCCTAAAATGCAGTCGGCGGGCGGACATTTGTAATGAAGAAGCGGGGCGCAGAAGTTGCCCCCTGCACCCCGCCCAAAGTCTGCGAAATGATCGTGAACAGATGCCTAGCCGACGCGCTGAGGCTCAACCGTTGCTGCCGCTGGGATGGGCGCTTCCGCCTGCTCGTCGCGGTCGCTGCGACGCACCGACCAGATGATGAGCGCGATGCCGACGATCACGAAGATCAGCACCGGCACAGTCGCCTCTGGCGTCTGCGTCTGGACGACGATAGGCGCCATGATGAGCGACACCAGGTTCATCACCTTGATCATGGGGTTCAGCGCCGGCCCGGCCGTGTCCTTGAACGGGTCGCCGACCGTATCGCCCACGACGCTGGCCTTGTGGTTATCGGTGCCTTTGCCGCCCAAATTGCCGTCTTCGATGAATTTCTTGGCGTTGTCCCAGGCTCCGCCAGCGTTGGCCATGAACACCGCTTGAAGCTGCCCGGAGAGGATGACGCCGGCCAGGAAGCCGCCCAACGCCTGTTCCTTCAACAGCAGGCCGACCACGATGGGCGCCAGGATGGCGATCAATCCCAGCGGGATGAGCTCGGCCTGCGCTGAGCGGGTGGAGATGGTCACGCACTGCGCGTAGTCAGGTGGACGCTCCTTATTCATGATCTCCGGAATGCGCAGTTGGCGTCGCACTTCAGCCATGATGTAGCCCGCAGCGCGGTTGACCGCCTTGATGAGCAGGCCGCCGAACAGCAGCGGCAGCGCGCCGCCCAGCAGCAGGCCGATGAAGACCACCGGATTGGCGAGATTGATCACCTCTTCGATGACCATGCCCTCTGGCGCCACCCGTTTGATGTCGATGAAGAACGACCCAAACAGCGATACCGCCGCGATGACAGCCGAACCGATGGCGATGCCTTTGGTGATCGCCTTCGTCGTATTGCCAGCCGCGTCCAGATCGGCCATGATCTGCCGCGCCTGCGGCGAAAAGTCCTCTTCGCCCGCCAGCTCGGCGATGCCGTTGGCGTTGTCAGAGATCGGGCCGAAGGTGTCCATGCTGACGTTGTTGCCAGTGTGCGAGAGCATGCCGACGCCGATCAGCGATACGCCAAACAGGGTGTAGACGAAACGATTCGCCAGATCGATTTCGCGCATGCTGATGAGGTACAGGGCAGCCACCATGATCCACAGCGCCAGGAAGATGCCCCCTACGATGTCTTTGCGCAGGTAACCGCGGATGATCGCCCCTACGGCCAGCGCCACGCCCAGGATGAACACAGGCAAAACCAGGTTGGCCGGGAAGGTGACGCTGTAAACCAGGATGGACGCGCCGATGCTGCCGACGATCACCAGGACTGACCACACGCTGGACTGATAACCCAGCGAGACGCCCTCCAGGATGACCAGCGCCGGGCCGAACACGGTCGCCTTGGCGATGTTCTGGACGCGCTTGCTCTTGGCGCTGGTAGCATAAGAGGTGAGCGGGTTGAAGGTCACCGCCAGCGCCACGCCGACGGCTACCAGCGAACCGAGCGATAGATGCGCTAGCATGTCGCCGCTGGGCTCCTGAGCGCCAGCATAGAACACGGACAGCAGGAACGTCGAGGCGATGGTGATGGCGCTGGAAATTTCGTAGCTCTTGTACATGGCTTCCTCGGCGTCGTCTACACGCCAGACGGAGACCATGTAAGTGCCGACGATGGAGCTGATGACGCCGATGCCGCGCACCAGCAGCGGCAGCACGATCCAGAACAACTGCCCGGTGAGCGAAGTCAGCGCCAGACCAAGGATCAAGCTGGAGACGATGGTGACCTCGTAGCTTTCGAAGATGTCGGCGGCCATACCGGCGCAGTCGCCGACGTTATCGCCCACCAGGTCGGCGATCACAGCGGCATTGCGCGGATCGTCTTCTTCCATACCGGCTTCGACCTTGCCGACCAAGTCAGCGCCTACATCGGCCGCTTTGGTGTAGATGCCGCCGCCCACGCGCATGAACAGCGCTAGCAGCGTGCCGCCGAAGCCAAAACCGAGCAGCACATCCGGCGCTGCTTTGCCGAAGACGATGAAGATCATCGTGCCGCCCAGCAGCCCCAGGCCGTCGGTGAGCATGCCGGTAATCGTGCCAGAGCGGTAAGCTATGGTCAGCGCACGTTTGAAGCTGTGCCGTGAGGCTGCCGCCACGCGCACATTACCCTGCACCGCCATGTTCATGCCGATGAAACCTACCATGGCCGAGAAAGACGCGCCCATCGCGAACGCCAGCGCGCGGCCGATGGCGATGCCGGTCACGGCCGGGGCGCACTCGACGCCTGCCGCTACGCGCTCCGGATTGAATTCTTCATAGCCGTTATTACTGGCGATCTGTTTGGGCGTGAGGGTGCGGTCTTCTAGAAGCTGTGTCACTGCCTCGACTTCCAAACCAGTGCCGGCGGCAATGGCGCTGGCATAAGCCTTTTCCACCTCGGCTGAGCAGAAGAGCTCATTTGCTTCACCGGTGGGCCTGACTAGCGCCACGCTCAAGAACATCGCGATAGTCAGGATGACGATCAGGATGGCGATTGTCCGTAACTGCGTCCGCAGATATGCGTTAGCGCCATCGCGGATGAAGCCCCAGATGCGCTGCATCGCCTGACTGCCCTTGTCGGCGGCGAACGTCTGTCGCGCCAGCCAGTAGGCATAGATCAAGGCAATGAACGCCGTGGCTAATACGATGAGGATCATGACTTGCTCGAACGGTTGTATACCTTGCATTGCTTGCATGACGTTCATCCTTCCAAGCAAAAGCCAGCAAGCACTCAAAAACCCGGTGCTTCCCTGGTGCAGTGATCTGTGGTGTCAGCGATGAGGTCCCGTGCGCCAGAAGGCATCGGGTGAGCGCAGAAATTTAATCTGCTGATAATTGTATGGGATGAGTCAAGCGGCGTGTCGTAACAAATAGCATGAAAATTCCCCTGCAAATGACAGGGTGTTTCTTAATCATTTTGCAAGATTTTGTAATGTTTTAGTGAAATATTCCACGTGTTCTGGTATGCTTAGCGCTGGTTTTCGGCATCTGCGGTTTTCGAGTGTGCGGCGGTCGCTCATCGCTTTGAACTTTTGCGAAGACAGCGCACCAGCGAGCAACTGCGGATTCTTTGACGCAAACTAGGGAGAGAGGGTATGGAGTTTTTGTTGAGCAGCGCGAATGGGATTGCGCTGGCTGCCAGTTTAGTCGGTATCGGTTTTGCTGCGTATCAACTGCGTTGGGTGATATCCCAAGAGTCGGGCAATGACCGCATGCGTCAGATTGCGTCCGCCATTCAGCGCGGCGCTCAGGCATTTTTGCGGCGGGAATACCGGGCAGTTGTCGTCCTAGTGGCTGTCGTCACGCTCCTGCTCATTGTGCTGGGTCTGATCCCCGGCTCAGGCATGAGCTTGTGGACGCCGATCGCTTTCGTCAGCGGCGCGCTGGCCTCCGGTTTAGCCGGTTACATCGGCATGTATACCGCTGTCCGCGCCAATGTGCGCACGGCTCAAGCCGCTTCCAAGAGTTTGAACAGTGGACTGCGAGTCGCGTTTGCCAGCGGCACAGTGATGGGCACAACCGTCGTTTCGCTGGCGCTGCTGGGTATCAGTCTGCTGTTCCTGTTGTTCGCGAGCCAACTGCCTGCCAGAGAAGCAGTGAGCGCCCTGGCCGGGTTCGGGTTCGGCGGCACGTCGATCGCCATCTTCGCCCGTGTCGGCGGCGGCATCTACACCAAAGCGGCCGACGTGGGCGCCGATCTGGTTGGCAAGACGGAAGCCGGGATCCCGGAGGACGATCCGCGCAATCCAGCCGTCATCGCGGACAACGTCGGCGACAACGTCGGCGATGTCGCCGGCATGGGTTCAGACCTATTTGAGAGCTATGCGAGCTCGATCATCGCTGCTATCACCCTGGCGACGCTGGGCGCTGGGCTGGCGCCAGACAAGACGCTGGCTGGGCAGGTGTTTCCAGTGCTGGTGGCGGCGGTGGGCATTCTGATCAGCATGGGCTGTACTTTCCTGGTCCGCACTCAGGAGAGCGCCACGCAAGAAATGCTGCTCGGCAGCCTGCGGCGCGGCGTATACACGGCCAGCGCGCTGGTCGCTCTGGCCGTTGTCGTGCTGGGGCTGGCGCTGGATCTCGGCTGGAATGTGGTGATCGCCACGCTCAGCGGGCTGGTAGGCGGCGTGCTGATCGGCTACTTCACCGAGTACTTCACGGCTGACAGCTATCGTCCGACTCAACAGCTCTCAGAAAGCGCGAACGGTGGCCCGGCGATCGTCATCATCCGCGGCCTGGCGCTCGGCATGTTCAGCACGGTAGCCCCAGTGGTGATCGTCGTGGTCGTGACGCTGATTTCCGCCGCGACGGGCGGTCTGTACGGCGTGGCGATGGCGGCGGTCGGGATGCTGGCGACGTTGGGCATTACGCTGGCGACAGATGCTTACGGGCCAGTAGCAGATAATGCGGGCGGAATCGCTGAGATGGCTGGGTTGGGCAAAGAAGTGCGCACGCGCACCGATGCGCTGGACAGCTTGGGCAACACGACCGCCGCAACGGGCAAGGGCTTTGCCATTGGCAGCGCCGCTATGACCGCGCTGGCGCTGAACGCGGCTTTCGTCACTGCGCTGATGGGCGCAAGCGCTGATGCCGGCGCTGCCATCCTGCGCATCGATGTGCTGGATCCGCGTTTTATCACGGGTCTATTCTTGGGGGCGGTGCTTCCGTATCTGTTCAGCGCGCTAGCCATGCTGGCCGTGGGGAATGCGGCGCAGCGCATCGTCGAGGAAGTGCGCCGCCAGTTTCGTGAAATCTCTGGTTTGATGGAGGGCAAGGCTGAGCCAGACTATGAGACCTGTGTGGGGATCAGCACCGACAGCGCGATCCGGCAGATGATCTTGCCAGGTTTGATCGCCGTCGTCGTTCCAATTGCTGTTGCGGTCTTGTCGCTGATCGGACGCGATAACATAATCGGCCAGTTTGTCGGGCCAACGACTTTGGTCGGCATGTTGATTGGCGCATTGGTATCAGCCTTCATGCTAGCGGTGATGATGGCGAATGCGGGCGGGGCCTGGGATAACGCGAAGAAACGCATCGAGGCTGGTCACCTGGGCGGCAAAGGGTCTGACGCGCACAAGGCAGCCGTGGTCGGCGACACGGTGGGCGATCCATTTAAGGACACTGCTGGGCCATCGTTAAATATTCTGCTCAAGCTGCTGGCGATCGTGGCGCTGGTGATTGCGCCGCTGCTGGCGACTACGCCGCTGGTATAGGCTTAGATTTGTGGAGGACGGCGGCCCAGTTTACCAGGCCGCCGTTCGCTTTCAGGATGAGCGCGGCAGGATTTTGCGGAATTTATACCCGTACACGATCATACCGCGAGGGCCTTCGGTCGTCAGCTTGCGCGTGACCATTTCCACGCGGTCGCCAATCGCTACCGGCCCGTCGAGGTCTGTGAGCTGCGCGGTGATCATGGGACCCTCATCCAGCTTGATGAGCGCCAGCGTGTAAGGCGCTTGCTCCTCGAAGTTCTCCGGCGCTTGCAGCACGGTGGTGAAGCTGTAGACTTCCCCCGTGCCGGCGAAGGCGAACTGCTCAGCCTGAATTTCGACTTGTTTGCGAAGTTCGCTCATACGTCCTCGTCAGCGCCCGGCGGTCAGCGCCGGCTCAGCTTTGAGGGCTTGTGACCGCGATTCTCGCGTCATTTCGTCGAGTGATGGTTGGGGGCGGGGCTGCAAGCTGACTTCACCATTCTCGTACCGCACACCCTGAAGACGATACCGCTGCGCGTTCAAACGCCAGTGTCTGGAAATCTGCATAGTCGTTACTCCTCGATTCCGGTTTGGGTTGTGCATTTCTGCACGAACTGGTCTGCATCGTAATGGAAATCCGCTATCAAAACCTATCAGGGGCGGCACAAGAGCTATCAGAGGCTCTCAAAACTTCGCTTGTCTGATGGGCGATTAAAAGCGGCATAAGTCTGAACTCATGTGGTCGGTCTATGCCTGAAGAATATGGGTGATCGCGGTCGCACCCAGCCCGCCCAAGTTCTGGATCAGCGCCGTCCGCGCGCCGCTGACCTGATTGTCGCCGGCCTGACCCCGGAGCTGCAAGCAAGCCTCCACCGCCTGGTAGATGCCAGTTGCGCCGATCGGATTGCCGCGAGCTTTCAACCCGCCAAAGGTGCTGATCGGGATAGAACCCTGCAAGCCGATGGCTCCGTCCTGCGCCAGCTTCCAGCCCTGGCCGCGTTCGGCGAATCCAGCTGCCTCCAGCGACAGCGCCGCTAGAATAGTGTATTCATCGTGCAGTTCGAACAAGCTGACGGCGTTAGGTTCGATGCCTGCCTGGGCATAAGCGCGCGCGGCTGACTGCTGGGCGGCGCGCAGAATTAGCAGATCAGGACGGTCATGCAGCGTCAAGCTGTCAGTGGCGACAGCGCTGGCGGTGAGCCGCACGGGTTGAGGGACCATATCGGCGGCGCGTTCCACCGTCGTCAGCACGACGGCGGCCGCTCCATCAGCGTCGGGCGCGCCGTCGAACAGATTGATCGGATCGGCTACCATAGGCGCCCGGGCGAAGCTGCCCGGCTTGATCAGGTTGCGGAACATCGCATTTGGGTTGCGGCTGCCGTTGGCATGCGCGTTGATGCTGAAGCCTTCAAACGCGCTCAACTCCAGGCCGTACTCGTGCATATAGCGGCGCATGAGCAGGGCGGCCAGCGCTGACTGCGTAGCGCCGTGGGCAGCTTCAAAATCAGCGTCGAGGCTGGTGTTACGCGCTTGAATGCGGGCGCTGCCCACAGTATCTGTGGCTTTCTCTACGCCGAGCACCAGCGCGGTCTCAACGGCTCCGGAGGCCACTGCCAGGAAACCCGTGCGCAGCGCTGCGCCGCCAGAAGCGTCGGCGGCCTCGACACTGTACGCCTCAATTCCTCGCAGACCAGCGAAATCCGCCACCAGCGCTCCCAGATGAAGCTGGCTGCTGAAAGGCGCGCTGAAACCGCAGCCGACGTATAGAGCGTCAGCCGTCTTCACACCGGCATCTTGTAGAGCGGCGCGTACAGCCTCGGCTGCCAGCATGCGCAGGCTGGTGTCCCAGTGTTCGCCGACTGGCGTCTGTCCAATACCGACGATGGCCACTTCGCGCATAGTTTGCCCTCAGTCCTTTAGCTTGCCGCGATAACGGCAGTAGGTTGCATAGTCAATGACCGTGCGGCGATTGATGTAGTCGCGCGTTTTGGGCGCGCGCCCTTGAACTTGTGTGATGCGCTCTGTTACCAGGATATCGAAGGCGTCTGAGCCTGCGCCGCTGCCGTAGCTGACCATCAAGATGCGGTCGCCGGGCTTGGCCACGTCTAGAATGGCGGTCAGTCCCAACATGCACGACCCGGAATAGACATTGCCGATCTCGTTGGCCAGGAGGCCGGTCTTGATCTGGTCAGGCGTGAACCCCAATATCTCGGCTGCGCGCGAGGGAAATTTCACATTGGGCTGGTGAAAGACGGCAAACGTGTAGTCCGAAGCGCGCGTGCCCATCGTGTCCATCAGAGTCTGGGCCGCGGACAGCGTATGGTTGAAGTAGGCGGGTTCGCCGGTGAAGCGGTCACCGTGGCTTGGGTACGTTTCATCGGCGCGCCGCCAGAAATCGGGTGTGTCAGTGACGAAGCTGTAGCTGCCCTGGTAGATGGCGCAGGCCTCATCTGCTGGGCCGATGATGTAAGCGGCTCCGCCGGAGGCGGCCGTGTATTCGAGCGCGTCGCCCGGCCGCCCTTGGGCAGTGTCCATGCCGATGCTGAGGGTATAAGCGGCCATGCCGCTGCCGACCAAGCCGATGGAAGCCTGCACGGCTTCGGTGCCCGCCTTACAGGCGAATTCCCAATCGGCAGCCTGGATGTTGGGCGACGCGCCGATGCTCTCGGCGACGATCGTGCTGGTGGGTTTGACGGCGTAGGGATGGCTTTCACTGCCCACCCAGACAGCCCTGATCAAACGCGGGTCGATGCCGGCGCGCGCCAGGGCATTGCGCGCCGCCTCGATCGACATGGTCGTCACGTCTTCATCCAGCCCGGCGACGGCCTTCTCTTTGACAGGCGAGCCGCCCAGGCCGTTCGTCCAGATGCGGGCGATCTCAGCGCCGGGCAGCCGGTAGCGCGGGATGTAAGCGCCGTAACCGATGATGCCTACCTGCCGGTCTGGCCGCATCAGAAGGGAGTAGTTAGCAGGATTCAATCCATTCATCGTCATGGAGTACGTCCTCCGCTGTAGAGTGTGCTGATCTCAGTTTGAGCCGGCGCGTTTGAACTGTTGCACCAGTTCTTTGGCGCGCTCCAGGCGAATCGTATTGTCTTCAATCATGGCCTGCACGACCCGGTTCACCAAGTCGCCGCTTGCACCAGCGGCGATGGCGATCTGGCGCGCGTGCATACGCATATGACCGCGCTGAATGCCTTCGGTGGCCAGCGCTCGCATGGCCGCCAGGTTTTGCGCCAGGCCGACTGCGGCGATCACTTCGGCGAGCTGCCGGGCGGACTGCACGCCCAAAATCTTCAGCGCCACCTGCGCCGCCGGGTGAACCCGGGTGGCTCCGCCCACGATGCCCACCGCCAGCGGCAGCTCGATCGCGCCGCGCAGGTTTCCCTGCTCGTCTTTCCACCACTGGGTCAGGCTGGTGTAGCGGCCGTCACGGGCAGCATAGGCGTGCGCGCCGGCTTCGATGGCGCGCCAATCGTTGCCGGTGGCGATGACGACGGCGTCAATCCCATTTAGAATGCCCTTGTTGTGGGTGGTGGCCCGGTAGGGATCCACTTCGGCGAAGATGCCGGCTTCGATGATAGCCTGTACCGCGTCTTCGCTGGTGATCCTCTCGGTGGCCAATTCGCCGGCAGGGATCATGCCTTCGGCGCGGGCTTTGCGTTGGTCTGCCAGGTTGCTGAGGATGCGCAGATTGACCCGTCCGCCGGTGATCGTCTCGATCTGCGGCGCGAGATGTTCGACAGCAGTGTTGACCGCGTTCGCGCCCATGGCGTCGCGTGTGTCATAGATCAGGTGTACGATCAACATGGGGCCGACCGGCGTGTCCAGAATTGGGCGTACCTGAAGATCGCGCGCGCCGCCGCCATGTTTGACGATGCTGCCGCCGATTTCATCCACCTGGCGCAGCAGCGCATCGCGCTGCGCCATGACAGCGCCCGCTGCTACATAAACATCGGCCAGATCTAGGACTTGAATTTGTCCGATCATGAGCGGCTCATCGCTCGATGTGATGAAGCCGCCGCCGGCGCGGAACAGCCGGGCGGCATTGCTGACAGCCGCCACCACCGAAGGTTCTTCGATCACCATCGGGACTAAATAGTCCTGATCGTTGATGAGAAAGTTGGTGGCTATGCCCATCGGCAGTCCGTACACACCGATGGCATTTTCGATCATATGGTCAGCCTGGGCGGCGTTGAGACCGCTGACACCGAGCAAAACAGCTTGTTCCTCGGGCGTCAAGCCAGCCCACTCCGCCACGATGGCGGCGCGTTCTGGCAGGCTGCGCTTGTAGAAACCAGGTAAGCGAGAGGAATGTTGAGCGTTCATGCAGCACACTTTAGCAGCGGAGAACTTTCAAAAGCTATCAGGAATGGTGAAAAATGGCACAAAGTGTTAGGGTTTGATGAGTTTTCGTGAGCAGCGCAGCAGTCGCTTCCAGCGAGCAGTATTGACAGGTTAGGATTGTTGCGGTCTGAGGGTTTGGGTTGTGCGCGCGATTGACGCCAGCAGCGACGGTCAGTAAGCTAAGGGCGATCTTGAAGCGAGGTGAAAGCGAATGTGGCGAGTGATCGGGATCGGAGTCCTGGCCGCGCTTTTGGCGGCAGCCGGCGGTGAGCAGGGCGCAGCGGGGCAGGCGGCGCTGGGGTCAGGAATCGCTCAGACGCCGTACGATGGCACGCTGCGCCGGGTGCGCGTGCCGATCTTGATGTATCACTACGTCAGCGATCTTCCAGAAGATGCCGACGATATGCGCCGGGGTCTGACGATCACTCCCGACCAGTTTCGGGAGCAGATGGTCTACCTGCGCGCCGCTGGCTATACAACCATCTCGCTGTATCAACTGCGGGATGCGCTCACTCGGGGGACGCCGCTGCCCTCTCAGCCGATCATCCTCACCTTCGATGATGGCTATCTGGATCACTATATTCATGTTTTCCCGACGCTGAAGCGTTTCGGCTACACTGGCACTTTCTTCATCATCACCGGGCTGGCCGACGCAGCCCATCCCGGTCACCTCAGTTGGACGCAGATTCGCGAGATGGCGGCGGCAGGTATGAGCATGGAGTCGCATACCAAAAATCATCCGGATCTGCGCAACCGATCGTACGAGTTTCTAGTGTATGAGCTGCTGGGCAGTCTGGAGAGTTTGCAAGCGCATACCGGCGTGCCAGCGCACATGCTGGCTTATCCGGTTGGCCGCTATGACGATGCTGTGCTGGCGGTTGCCAGGCAGATGCCTATCTGGGCAGCGGTGACGACCCAGCCGGGCGCTGTGCACACCACCGACCGTCTGTTGGAGCTGGCGCGCGTGCGCGTGCCAGCCGACGCTGGGGCGGCAGGGTTAGCTGCGGCGCTGCGCGAGTATGCGTCATGACCACGTCCAGCCTAGATGTAGGCCGGATCGGATGGGCAATACGTGAGGTGTAGTAACGAATCTAGTCCGGCAGGATCTTCGTGCCGAGCAGGGCATCCAGCCAGATCACGAACACCAGCACCAAGGGGATCATGGTGACCAGGAAGTACATGATGCCATACTGCTCGATCGTCACCCCATGAGCGGACGGCAAAATGATGGGAAAGCCGATGGTGATGATCAGCCAGGAAACGATGAAACCCAGTACGGTCGAGACGGCCCACACGATGAGACGACGAACAGTCAAAGATCCCATGCTACGTTTTGCTCCGGTCGCACACGCTATCTAGCGATCAAGCCGACATTTTAACGGTCTGGGCAGTCTGACGCAAGGTTTTGTGACGGAGTTCGGAATGCGAAAGGTTTGCAAAAATCGTCAAAGCCGGTTAAATTCGTGAAATTATCACCACCTACAGACGTAACGCAGACCTTCAGTCGCGTGTTGTTTAAAGGTGTGATTGTTCCATTTCGTTTATGTTGGAGACACAACTCGACATTCACCGCCGTGAGTTGTGTGAATATTGTGTAGAAGGGAGCCCATTCGTGGCTGATCTGTTTGATAAGATCGAGAAAGATGAGACCATAGTTCGCGCCAAGGATGCGGCTTCAATCGGCATGTATCCCTACTTCCGCGCCCTCAGCGAAACGGAAGGCGTCACCGCCGTCTTCGAAAACAAACAGGTGATCATGCTAGGCTCGAATAATTACCTGGGCCTGACGACAGATCCCCGCGTCCGTCAGGCGGCGATTGATGCCGTGCGCCGGTATGGGACAAGTGTCACCGGGTCGCGCTTCCTCAACGGCACGCTGGAGCTGCATTTGGAGCTTGAACGCCGGCTAGCGCGTTTTGTCGGCAAAGAAGCGGCGCTGGTGTTCTCCACCGGCTATCAAACTAATGTGGGCACGATCTCGTCCTTGGTGGGCAAGGGCGACTACGTCATCCTGGACAAAGAAGATCACGCCAGCATCGTTGATGGCTGCACCATGAGCCAGGGCGAGATCAAGCGATTCCGGCACAACAACGTCGAGAGCCTGGAAAGCGTCCTCAGCCGGCTGCCGGATGATGCGGGGCGGTTGGTGATCGTGGACGGCGTCTACAGCATGAGCGGCGACATCGCGCCGCTGCCGGAGATCGCCGCCGTTTGCAAGAAGTACGGGGCGCGTCTGATGGTGGACGACGCGCACGGCATGGGGGTGACCGGCGGCGGCCGCGGCACGGCGGCTCACTTCGGACTGTCCGATCAGGTTGATCTGACGATGGGGACTTTCAGCAAAAGCTTCGCTTCGATCGGCGGTTTCATCGCCGGCGATGCCGATGTTATCTACTACATTCAGCACAAGGCGCGCGCGTTGATCTTCTCGGCGGCGCTGCCCGCCCCGAATGCGGCGGCGGCGCTGGCGGCGCTGGAGATCATGGAGACGGAACCCCAACACGTGCAGACGCTGTGGGACAACGCGAATTTCATGCGCGAGGGACTGGTCAATCTGGGCTACAACACGGGCACGAGCTGCACGCCGATCATCCCGGTCATCTTGGGCGATGACTTCCACACGGCTTTGGCCTGGAATGCGCTCATCGAAGAAGGCGTCTATACTAACCCAGTCGTGCCGCCGGCGACGCCGCCGAATGGGGCGCTGCTGCGCACGAGCTACACAGCGACGCATCGCCGCGAGCACCTGGAACAGGCGCTGCGCGCGTTTAAGGTTGTGGGTGAGCGGCTGGATCTCATCCCCACCCGGCCGGAGTTGAATCCGGCTCAATAGCTGTGGGGGCTCTCGCATATCAATAGAAGGGGACAGACGCCTGCCTGTCCCCTTTTTCGTCCAACCTGCCGCCGACCGTCTGTTCGCCCCTAGCTCATTGACCCCGGCCAACGAGTTTCGCCAGCCGTCGGTGGAGCGGATCCAGCAGCATGTAGGCAACCGGGACCACGATCAAGGTCAGCAGCGTGCTGCTGAAGAGGCCGCCGATGACGACCGTGCCGAGTTCAGCGGCGATGATAGCGCCTTTAGACAAGCCCACGGCCAGCGGCATCAAAGCGAAGATCGTGGCGAGCGCGGTCATCAAGATGGGGCGCAGCCGCCGCCCGCCCGCCTCGATCAGCGCATCGCGAACGTTCATCGCTCGTTCGCGACGGTTGGCTTGAACGCGATCGATGAGCACGACAGCATTGGTGACGACGATGCCGATGAGCATGAGCAGCCCAATCATGGCTGAGATGCCCAGCACCCGGTTCGTGAGGGTCAGCAGCACAGCGGCGCCGACCGGCGCGACCGCGATACTGAGGATGATGTCTAACCAGTGTACCAGCGAGCCAAAGGTGAAGACCAAGATGATGACGACGATGACGATGGCGATGCCCATCGCCACGAACAGGCTTTGAAAACCTTCCGTTTGAAGCTGCGACTCAAAGCCCTGGCTGACTTTCAACCCCGGCGGCAAATCGGGCAGGGCGCGAATGGCTTCGATCGCCTGACGGGTAACGCCCAGCGTGTTTTCAGTCTCCAGCTCGCCGGTGAAACGCAGCGCCGACTCGCCATCAATCCGAATGAGCGTCGTCGGACCGTTATCCCCGCCTGCGCTGGCGACGGCTTGCAGATTGCTGGAGACATTGGTGAGCCCTGGGACAGCATTCAACGTGTCGATGATCTTCTGGTTGATGGCGTTCAAGTCGTCTTGATCGCCTGACAAGACTAAGGCAAAACCGCCGAAGCCCTGTTCGCTGATCGACGCCGCTGATACGGTGACGTAGTTCGGCCCGAAGATCCTCTCGGCTTCGGCGCGTAGGGTCTGCGCCCAGCGGTCGAGTTGATCGCGGGACTCGATGGCGATCGTGATGCTGGCGATGTTCTCGGTGACGCGGTTGCTGCCGCCGATCAGCGTTTGCAGGTTCGCGCCGCCGCTGCCGACGATTGTCTGGTAGGTCTTCAACTCCTGTTCCGGTATGGCGGATTTGATGTAGGCCTCAAATTCCTTGACTTTGGCGTTCGTCTCGATGAGCTTAGTGCCGCTGGGCAGGTTGACGCTCACGGAAATCTGCGGCTCACCCAGCTCAGGCAGAAAAGTTGTTGGCCGCGCGGCAAACAGCCCCAGGCCAATGACCATGCTCAAAGCGGCTGATCCCAAAACGATGCCGCGGTTGATCCGTTTTCCGAGCGACCAGCGCAGCACAGGCAGGTAGATGCGTTCCAGGAAGCCTTCCCGGTGACCCTCAGCAGCGGCTTCCTCCGGCGTGATAAAGAGATACGCCAGCACCGGCACCACTGTGATGGCGACGATGAAGGATGACAGCAGCGCATAGGTGACGGCTAGACCAAAGGGCAGAAAAAACTCGCTGATGATGCCGCCGGTCAACCCCAGCGGCAGGAAGACGACCACAGTGATCACGGTGGCGGCGAAGATGGCTACGGATACATCGCGCGTGCCGATGATGATGGCGCGGCGTGCGTCGCCGCCGGCTTGAATTTCGCGGAAGATGTTCTCCAACACGACGATCGAGTCATCCACGACGCGGCCGATGGCCACGGTCAAGCCAGAGAGCGTCATGATGTTGATCGTGACGCTGGCGGGGAACAGGCGGATGAGGAAACCGATCAGCGGCGAAGTCTCGGCGGCGGGGGCTAATAGTTGATGCACGAAGGGCGGTACCCAATTCATGACGGCCAGCGCCATGCACAGCGACAGCGGGATGCTGATGGCCACGACTAATGTACTGCGCCAGGCCGGGTAGGGCAGCGTTCCTGGCCACAAAAAGATCAGCAGGCCGATCACTGCGCCCAGCAGCAGCAGGACTCGCACCACGACATCAGCTTGGTCAAACGCTCGCCCGATATCGCCGCCGGCGGCTTCCAGCCCTGAGCCGACCACGATGGCCAGCAGCGTTAAGAAGATGACTATCAGGATGATGCCTGTAGCGCGGCGGGCGCGGCCAGACCAGACGCCGGCGCTGAGAAAGACCAGGATCACAATGACGGCAAAAATGCCCCCTAGACCTCCTTCGCGGGCGACGCCGCTGATCGATTCCTCGATGAAGCTGGCCTGCTCGAACACCACATTCGTTTGGATCGTGTCATTGCGGGCATCCAAATCGCGGATAGCGTCGGCCACAGTGTGGAACGCGGCGACTGTGTTCGTGCCCGCTTTCTTGTAGATGGTCACGAGCAGGCTGCTGCTGCCATTCGTGCGGGTGATGCTGTTAGTCGGGACAAAAGGCTCGCCGTCGGAAGCGGCGCGATCGCGCACGGACTGGGGCAGCGCTTGCAGAACTTCGGGCGTCAGCAGCTGCAGCGCTTCGATACGCAGGTTGTCGAACAACTGCGGGTCGCGCCGCGCCATGTAGCGCGCCGCATCCACCGGCAGCCTGCCGAACAGGTTAGGGGCAAAGGCGATCCCCTGCGGGCTGTCGAACAGGTTGTTCAAGAAAGCGGTCACACTTGGGAAAAATCGGAAGAAGTCGTCGGCGGTGTCCAGCTCGACAGACAGGAAATCGCCCACGAACTTCCAATCAGGGTTGAGAGGGGGAGCAGTGGGATCGCCTTCAGGCACGTTGCGCTGGTAGCGCGCCGCCAACCGCTGCGCCGCCGAAGGTCGTTCGCCCATTGCGATGGCTTGCACGGCCTCGGCGGCGTCGCCGTCCAGTATCGACGTGAGCTGTTCCTGGAAGCGAGACAACACCGCCGGCGACAGCTTAGTCAGCACATCGGTTTCGAGGTTCTGCAGGAAATCTGGCTCCTGCAGTACCAGATAGCGAACGGCGGCCACGCTCAAGCTGTCAAACAGCCGCACTTCATACCCGGTGAATGCCTCTGGCACTGCTCGATTGATGGTATTCAGCACGGTTGAAGCGCGGCCATTGCCGAGCGCCAGTAGATCGGCCGCAGTGCGCAGCGGTCTGTCAGCAAATTGTGGACGATTGGCGAGCGTGTTCCAGGCGTCATCCAGCGGCGGGGCAACCTCTGGGCGTTCAAGTACGCCGTCCGAAAAGGCATTGAAGACGTCATCGGCGAGATTGGGTAGAAAGGTGGGATCATTGGCGGCCAGAAACGCCACAGCTTCTGGACTGATGGAGCCGATGAGCGCGTTCACGTCCAGATTGCTGAGCAGGGGCGGCAGGTTGATGCCGGGCGGCAGCGCCGCGGGGTCGCGGAGGAGCATCAAAAAATTGAGCAAGTCGGCCGCCCGTAAGGCACTGCCGCCGAACTGAGCCGCCAGGTTGTCTGGGAGCTGCAGGTTGATCAGGTCGTCGGCAGAGTTCATCTCAACGCCAAAAGCCAAGCCCAGAAGGCTGAAAAATGGGGGCAGCGCCGGCCCCTCCGGCAGTACATCGGTGTTGGGGCGCGGCTCAGGCGCGGGCGTGGCGGCCGGTTTCTCTTCTTCTCTTTGCGCTACCGCGGCGGCAGCCGCCAGCTGTTGATCAGGCGCGGCGCTGGCGACGCTGAAGCTGGCTAGAGGAATGTCGTCGAAGCTGAAGCTGATGAGCTGAGGCGGTGAGATGCGCCAGGCGGACGGCAGGTTGACGGGTTTCGGTTCGATATCCTGGCCGGTAATGCTGGCCGCCAGGGCTTTGGCCGCCAGTTCATCGCGCGTGAAGCCATCGAGATTGGCGATGAAATCATCCGGCAGAGCTTCAAAAGCAGCTTGGGGCATCGCAACCAGGTGCTCGGCCTTGAAATACCGCGCGAGCGACGGCTGCAGCTCAAGCATCTTGGTGATGATTTCAGGCGTCAAATCATCGGTTTGTCCCAGCGCGCCGACGATACGACCGGTCTCTGCGAACGCATTGATGACGGCGGCGGCGCTGCGCGTCAGGTTTTCCATCTCCAAAAGATCGCTGGCGTCGTGAAAGCCGTCGCGCTGCCAGGATGAGGGCAGGGGGGGCGGCTGCGTTGGAACGGCGACGGAGGCTTGACGCAGCGTTTCAACTGCTCGCTCGTCTAATTCCTCGCCCAGGCCAACGCGTGAGCCAACGACGCGCCAGACTTCGGCGGGCAACTCTAGCAGCAGGCTGGTTGGGTCGGCAGCCGCTGCTGGCGCTGGTTGGTTGTTTTCGCCTGGCAGCGACTGGCCGCCGCTGACCGTTACGCGCGCCACAACGTCCAGGGCTTCGAGGTTGGGAACCAGTTGTTGTCTGACCAGATTCTGAAGCGCCGTTTGACCTTCGTTCGTTTTCTTGACCTGGCCGGCCAGATAGGCGAGTAAATCGCTGATGGTGTCATCAGAGAGCGCCGACCAGACATTCGGGGACAATTGAAGCAAGAAGCCGGGGGATTTTTCGTTCAGATAAATCAGAACGTCCGGCGTAATATCTGCTAGCAGGGCGCGAGCATAGCCTGCGTCCTCCTGGCCGTCAGGCGGTTCAATCCGGCGCTGAGGTAGCCAGACCTGGTCTAAGGCACTGCGGATGCTGGCCTGAAGCTTGGTTTGATCGACGCCGAAGTCGTTGCGAGCGATGATGACGCTCCCAAACGCGCCGGTTGTGGTCGACTCGATATTGATGATCGGTTCAATCTGATCAAGGGCTGATTCTAGGCGGCGCGTCAGCACTTCTAACACTTCATCGGTAGACATGCCGGAAGCCTGTGCCAGAATGACCGTTTGTGGGAAAGCAATGGACGGCAGCAGTTCCTGCTGAAGCTGTGTAACTGCGATCACACCCAGCACGACGAAGACGACGACGAGAGCTAAGATAATGGCGCGGAAACGCAGTGAGAACTCAGTGAACAGGCTGAACAGCGATTTCATTCATCTACCTCTGAGCAAATGTTAGTGGAAATGGGAACAGACTAGCGCTGTACTCTGACAATCGCGCCGCGGCTTTTCCAACACCACATTTCAGACATGGCGCGCAGGACAAACATTCGTTCGTCTTTTCACGAATAGGCGTCTCATTGTATATCTGTAGCGGGCTTCTGCCAATACGATTATAGTTGCGTTCACCGCGCGGGAAGTTAAAGAATCCTATAGCGCGGGTTGCGCTATGGTTCGGAGACGGCCGCCTTCATGGCGAGATCAGGAGGGTTCGTCATCATGAGTGACTGCAAGCTGCGCGCCGGGATCGTTGGGCTGGGGGTGGGGCAAGCTCATGCGCGCGGCTATTTGGCCAGCCAGGACGCGATCATCGCGGCGATCTGCGATATGAACGCTGCACGCCTGGATGAACTAGGCGATCAGTGGAACGTCAGCGAGCGGTACGCAGATTACCGCTCCATGTTCCAAGAAGCTGAGCTAGATGTTGTCAGCATTTGTCTGCCCAACGCATTGCACGCCGAAGCGACGATCGCCGCTTTGCAGGCGGGCATCCATGTCATCTGTGAGAAGCCGATGGCGCTGCACGCTGCCGAAGCGCAGCAGATGTTAGCTGCGGCCGAGCGCAGTGGACGGCGGTTGATGATCGCCTATAATCACCGCTACCGGTCTGATGTGCGCTGGATGTGCCAACTGGTGCGCAGTGGGCGGTTGGGGAAGATCCACCATGCCAGCGTGTCCTGGCGGCGCGAGACTGGCATCCCTGGATCAGGCTGGTTTAGCGACCGGTCGCTGGCGGGCGGCGGCGTGATGATTGATCTGGGCGTGCATGTCATTGATCTGGCGCTGTGGATGATGGACTTTCCAGCGGCGCGGACGGTCAGCGGGGGCATGCGGGCGCTGTTCGGTGGGCGAGGGTTGAAAACGTGGGGACGTCATTGGGGCATGGAGTCGGGACAGGTCGCCCGCGGCGCGTTTGAAGTTGAAGATGGGGCGGTGGGCCTGGTGCGGCTGGATAATGACGTCAACCTGTTTGTCCATGTCACCTGGGCCGAGCATCACCAGCCGCAGGAAGACACGATCTACATCGAACTGCAGGGCACGGAAGGCACAGCGGTGCTGAACGCCCGCAGCGGCCGTCATGAAGACACGCTGCGCTTCTATACGGAGATCGAAGGGGAGCCGGTCACGGTCATCCCTGGCGTCCGCCCTGGCCGGCTGCAGGGACATGAGGCGCTGATCGTTGACTTGATCGGCAGCCTGAAGCGCGGCGCGCAGCCGGCAACGGATGGCTGGCAGGGGTTGGCGACGATGGTGATCCTGGACGCCTTCTACGAATCGGCCAGGAGCGGGCGAGAGATCTCGCTGCAGGTTGAAAAGCCCTCAGCGTGATGTTTGCAGCTCAGCGCAGTATCTGTTCAAACAACCGACCGACGCCGTCCATGTCCAGCTCAGTGACGATCTGGACGTTGGGCGGCTGGCCTTTGCGCCCGAAATAGTCGATGACGGTCTGCCCGCGCGTTTCGCTCCCGTGCAGTTCGACCGTCACATAGTGTTCGGCGCTGCGGCGGATGAGATCAGGCACTAGGGCGACCGCCATCGCCAACGGATCCGGCATCAGATAACCGCCAAACTGTGGATACTGCTTCATCAGGTTGACGGAAAGGCTGCTCGTCTCGCGCACGAACCGCGCCGCGGGCGTCTCGGCCGCCAGCAGCGCTTCAAAGCGCGACCAGGGCAGCGGGTGATCAAGCGTTGTCTCCCAGGACAACATCGTTGAGTGGGGAAAGGCTCTGAGCGTCATGTGGGCTGCTTCGGGGTCGCAGAAGATATTCCATTCGGCGGTCACCATTTCGGTGTTGCCCGCTGCGCGTATCGTGCCGCCCATGAACACTAGCTCTTTGATTTTGCTCGGAAAGGAAGGATCTAGCGCATAAGCCAACGCCAGATTAGTCAGAGGGCCAAGAGCGACCAGCGTATACTCGCCTGGGGATTCGTCAGCCAGACGAACGAGCGCCGCCGCCGCGGGTTCGGGCTCAACACGTCGGGATGTCGGTTGGCGGCCAGACCAATTCCCCAGGCCGTCTTCGCCGTGCACTGTCACTTCTGGCGACCAGTTCGAGATCAAGGGGGACGCCGCGCCGCGATATACCGGCGCGCTGCGTCCTAGCAGGTCGAGTACTGCGAAAACGTTGGCGACGACTTTGTCCACGTGAATGTTGCCGGTGCAGGTCGTGATCGCTTCCACGCTGACGTCTGGGTGGGCGAACGCCATCATGATGGCCTGAGCATCATCTACGCCGGCGTCGGTGTCAATCAACATGCGCATGGTTCACTCAATCGCTTTCAGAATAGAGCTTGTCAGTTCCCGTGAGAGGCCGTGGGCGACTAAAGCGTAGATCAGCGCTGCCTCGGCCAACCCTTCGATCTCAACATACTCATTCGGCGCGTGAGCGTTCGCGCCCGATGGTCCCAGCCCACAAATCGTGGGAATGCCTCGCTCGATGAGGAGGTAGCCTTCGTTAGCCGGGCCAGCAACAGCGCGCGCCGGCTTGATGCCCTTGACCTGCTGGACGGCCGCCTCGGCATGGGCGAAGATGGCCGCCCGATCGTCGGCGACGGCGGCGGGCACATAGTTGAGCAGCGTATGCTCAAAGCTGACGCCCGGCGAAGCTGCTCGCGCCAAGGCGGTATGCAGCAGCGGCTCTATTCGGCTGAGATCATACTCAGGTGTCGTTCGAATGTCCACCAGCGCTTCGCAGTGGTCAGGCACGATATTGACGCTGGAGCCTCCCCGGATCACAGTTCCAGGAGTGAAGACCGTCCGATAGGAGTGGAAGTAAGGCGCGCTGGAGTAGGGGGTTTCGACCGCTTCCAACGCCAGCAGCAGCCGCGCCATAGCCGTCACGGCGTTAGCGCCAACTGCCCGCTCCTGCCAATCTCTGGAGCCAGTATGCGCGGCTGCTCCCTGAGCTGTGAGCCGATATCGAACTAAGCCGCGATGCCCCAGGATGATGTCATCGCCTGAGTAGGCGTAGATGGCTCCCAGTCCCTCCAGCAGCCCTTGAGCCGCGAGGAAACGAATGCCCAACGTGCCGGTTGCGCCCGACTCTTCGTCTGGGACGCAGATGAGCTGCGCCCTGCCGGCGGCCAGCGCGCCGGGCGTCCGCTGCAGGGTGGCCAGCGCGAACAGCGCCGCCGCCATGCCGCCTTTCGTGTCGACCGCGCCGCGGCCATAGATCCTGCCGTTTGCGCTCTGGCCGGAAAACGGCGGGTAAACCCAGCGATCGGGGTCGCCGGGCGGCACCGTATCGAGATGTGCGATCAGGATCAGCCCCGTCGGCCCAGCCGGCGCAGTGCTGATGATGACGTTGGGACGTCGAGGATCTTCCCCTACTAGAGCGACTTCCAGCCCCAGCGCGCGCGCCTGGGCGGCCAGGTATTCGGCCAGGTGAACCTCGTCATGGAGACCATTTACGGAGGGGATTTGCAGCAACCGAACGCAGCAGTCCACTAATTGGGGTTGAAGTTGATGGAGGTAGTCTGTCAACTGTGACTCGATCGTCATGACGGCGGCTAAGTCCTGGGATGTCTAAGCTGGTGAAATAACTTCTATCTTACAGTATGACGATGCGCGGAGACAGGATCGTGATGTTTGTCAGCGGATAATCTGAAGAACGTCTTACATGTCATGTTTCGCAAATGACTAGAATGGGAAGAGTTAGCTGGGGGTTTCCAACAAGGAAGAAGGTCAGATGCTTGCTTCTCAGCCCAAAGTCGCCCCCCCGTCTGATGATCGTCGCTGGCGTTTGGTCGAGGCGACCATGCGCCGCCACGGCTATGATGCGAGTGCTCTCATTGAAGTTCTGCACACCGTCCAAGAGTCATTTGGCTATCTCGACGAGACTTCCCTGCATTTCGTCGCCGAGTCGCTAGGAGTTCCGCTCAGCCGAGTGTATGGGGTGGCGACATTCTATCATTTCTTCAGCCTGAAGCCGCAGGGCAAACACAACTGTGTCGTCTGCACCGGGACAGCCTGCTATATCAAAGGCAGCGCCAGTATCCTGAGCGCCATACAGGAGAATTTCCAAGTTAGGCCTGGCGAGACCACAGCCGATAATCAGCTATCGGTGTTGGCCGCCCGCTGTCTAGGATCATGCGGTCTAGCGCCGGCCGTTGTGTTCGACGGTGAGATCGTCGGCAAGCTGGAACCCGCGGCGGTGGTGGACAAACTCAGGGAGTTAATACAGACATGATCGGCGATGAACTCATCAAGATCGCTCAAGCTGAGCAGGCCGAAAAAGCACAGTACCCGCACCATATCCATGTGTGCACCGGCACACCGTGCCTGGCCTCGCGCAGCGATATGGTCAAACAGGCGCTTGAGCAGGAACTAGAACAGAGCGGCAAAGCCCGGCTCTGCCGCGTCAAAGGGGTGGGATGCAAGGGGTTATGCGCGGCTGGGCCGCTGGTGTCGGTTGAGCCCGATGGCATCCTGTACCAGGGCGTCACGCCCGATGATGCCTCGGTCATCGTCGCCAGCCTGGACAGCACGCCCGTCAAGCGGTTGCAATGCAGCCTGGAAATGCCTTTCTTCAAGCGCCAGGTCAAGATCGTGCTCGAAAACTCCGGCGCAATTGATCCGGAGAGCATCGAAGACTACATTGCCGCCGACGGTTATCAGGCGCTGTTCCATGTTCTAACGATGATGACCCCGGCGGAGGTGATCTCCCAGATCACGAAAAGCGGCCTGCGCGGGCGTGGGGGCGCCGGCTACCCGACCGGGCTGAAGTGGTCCACGGTGGCGAAGAGCCATGGCGAGCGCAAATTCGTGATCTGCAACGCCGATGAGGGTGACCCGGGCGCGTTCATGGATCGTAGCGTGCTGGAAAGCGATCCGCACCGCGTCATCGAAGGTATGGCCATCGCCGCGTATGCCATTGGCGCCAGCCAGGGATATTTGTATGTGCGGGCTGAGTACCCCCTGGCAGTTGATCGGTTGAAAACCGCCATACGCCAGGCGAAAAAGCTTGGGCTGCTGGGCGAGAATATCTGCGGCACGCCCTTCAGCTTCAACGTGGATATTCGCCTGGGTGCGGGTGCATTCGTCTGCGGCGAGGAAACGGCGCTGATCGCTTCAATTGAAGGCAAGATCGGCCAGCCGCGTCCCCGCCCACCCTATCCGGCGGAGCACGGCCTGTGGGGATTTCCCACACTGGTGAACAACGTGGAGACGTTCGCCAATGTCGCCCCGATCATCCGCAAAGGGGCGGAGTGGTTCAGCAGCATCGGCAACGAGAAGAGCAAAGGGACGAAAGTCTTTTCGCTGGCAGGCCGAGTGGTCAACAATGGGCTGATTGAAGTGCCGATGGGGATCACCTTGCGCGAGATCGTCTTCGAGATCGGCGCGGGCATTCCAGATGGTCGCCAGTTCAAAGCGGTGCAGACCGGCGGGCCGTCAGGGGGGTGTGTGCCGGCTCAGTATCTGGACATGCCGGTTGACTACGAGTCGCTGCTTGAGATCGGCACGTATATGGGTTCAGGCGGCATGATCGTCGTTGACGATACGTCGTCAATGGTGGATGTCGCACGGTATTTCATGGAATTCTCGATGACCGAATCGTGCGGCAAATGCGTCCCGTGCCGGGTCGGTACTGCCCAGATGTACAACTTGCTCGACAGCATCGCGGCGGGCACGGCGACTCTGGAGGACCTCGCGCTGTTGGAACGACTGTGCGATGTGGTCAAACATGCCAGTCTGTGTGGTTTGGGACAAGGCGCGCCTAATCCGGTCATCAGTACGCTGCGCTATTTCCGCGATGAATATCTGGCGCGTATCCGGCAGCAGGAGGTTGTATGAAAGACAGGCAGCAGGTGCTGTCACGCACCAAGACGCTGAAAATTGATGGGCATGATGTCAGCGGGCGCGAGGATGAAACCATCCTAGACGTCGCCCGTGAGAACGGCATCTTCATCCCCACACTGTGCCAACTGGACGGTTTGTCGGCGCATGGCGGCTGCCGGCTGTGCCTGGTCGAGGTCAAAGGATCGTCCAAACTGCTGCCGGCGTGCGTCACGCATGTAGCGGAGGGCATGGAAGTCGTCACGAACTCGGAGCGACTGATTGAATACCGCCGGATGATCATGGAGTTGATCTTCTCCGAGGGCAACCACGTATGCGCGGTGTGCGTGGTCAACGGTCACTGCGAGCTGCAGAGCCTGGCGCAGCGCATCGGCATGACCCATGTGACCGTGCCGTATTTATACCCGCGCCGCGTGGTGGATGCCTCGCATGAACGGTATGCGCTGGACCGCAACCGTTGTATACTGTGCACACGGTGTGTGCGCGTGTGCGATGAGATCGAAGGCGCGCACACTTGGGATGTGTCGGGGCGTGGCATCGAAGCGCGGATCGTGACTGACCTCAATCAGCCTTGGGGCCAGTCAGAGACGTGCACGAGCTGCGGCAAGTGCGTGAATGTGTGCCCGACGGGCGCGTTATTCGAAAAAGGCAAAGCAGTAGCTGAAATGTCGAAGAAACGCGCTTTCCTGCCGTACCTGACATTGATGCGGGAGAAGCGGTCGAAATGAGCAAAGTGCGCTTGGCGACGGTGTGGCTTGATGGGTGTTCGGGCTGTCACATGTCGTTCCTTGACATGGACGAACGGTTAGTGGAGCTGGCTGAACAGGTTGAAGTCGTCTACAGCCCGCTGGTTGACCCGAAAAGGTTTCCAGAGTCGGTGGATGTGACCCTAGTTGAAGGCGCGGTGAGCAGCGTCGAGGATATGGAGAAAATCCGGCATATCCGCGCGCGCACCAAGATTTTGATCGCCCTGGGGGACTGCGCGGTGACGGCTAACGTGCCGGCGATGCGCAACCCATACTCGGTGGATGATGTGATGCGCCGGGCCTACAATGAGAATGCGACGCTGCAACCGCAGACGCCGAATCAAGTTGTGCCGGCGCTGCTGGCCAAAGCAAGGCCGGTGCATACGGTGGTGAAAGTTGACGTCTACGTGCCCGGCTGCCCGCCGTCAGCGGATACGATCTACTACGTACTCACAGAACTGCTGCAAGGTCGCACGCCCGACCTTACCGATAAGTCACGGTTTGGAGCCTAGGGAGCGCTGGTATGGCGAGAGAAATTGTCATTGACCCCGTGACTCGCGCTGAGGGACACGGCAAGATCACGATCCATTTGGACGAACAAGGATTTGTGCAGGATGCGCGCTTCCACGTGACGCAAATTCGCGGGTTCGAGAAGTTCTGTGAAGGACGACCGTTCTACGAGATGCCTGCGCTCATGGCGCGCATCTGCGGCATCTGTCCCGTCAGCCATCTGATCGCGTCGGCCAAGGCCTGTGATGCGCTGATGGCGGTCAGCATTCCGATGACCGCGCAGTACCTGCGGCGCATCATGAACCTGGCGCAGCTCGTCCAGTCACACGCCTTGAGCTTCTTTCATCTGGCGTCGCCGGATTTCCTGCTCGGTTTGGATTACGATCCGGCGCAGCGCAACATTTTCAAGCTCATCGAGGAAAACCCCAACATCGCGCGCGATGGCATCCGGCTGCGGCGATTTGGCCAGCAAATCATCGAGTGGCTGGGCGGCAAGCGCATCCATCCGGGCTGGATCGTGCCGGGTGGCGTCAGCGAGCCGCTGAAACCGGAACTACGCGACAAGATCTTGGCGGAGATCCCTGAAGCGCTGGCGATCATCCAGCGCACGCTGGACTGGTTCAAGCGCACGTTCGACAATTATCCTGAAGAGATCCGCACGTTTGCCAATTTCCCCTCGCTGTTCATGGGCATGGTGAACGATAAGGGGGAACTCGTCCATTATGACGGCAAGCTGCGGTTTGTAGACGCTGCCGGCAAGATCGTAGCGGATGGCATCCGGGCGGAAGACTACCAGAAAGTTATCGGCGAGGCGGTAGAGCCCTGGTCCTATCTCAAGTTCCCATATTACAAGCCTATGGGCTACCCGGACGGGATGTACCGCGTCGGGCCGCTGGCGCGGCTGAACATCATCAATTTCTGCGGGACACCGCGGGCGGATGCAGAGTGGGCGGAGTTTCGAGAGCTGGGACGGGGCGCTGTGCTCAGCTCGTTCCATTATCACTACGCCCGATTGATCGAAATCTTGAACGGCATTGAGCGCATCGAGTATCTGCTGAACAAGCCGGACATCCTCAGCACGCATGTGCGCGCCCACGCCGCGCCGAACCGGCTGGAAGGCATCGGTATGGCCGAGGCCCCGCGCGGCACGCTCATTCACCACTACCACATCAACGAAGATGGCATCATCACCAAAGCCAATCTGATCATCGCCACTGGCCATAACAACCTGGCGATGAACCGGGGGGTGCTGCAGGCGGCCAAGCATTTCGTCAACGGTTCTAAACTGACCGAAGGCGCTCTGAACCGAGTCGAGGCTGTCATCCGCACCTTCGATCCCTGTTTGAGCTGCTCGACGCATGCCCTGGGGCAGATGCCGCTGCACATTCAGCTCATTGGGCCAGACGGCGAGGTGCTCGACCAGAAAATCCGCTGATGGATCCGGTGCTCATCATCGGCTATGGGAATGCGCTGCGCGGCGACGATGCCATCGGCTGGCACGCCGCGCAGCAGCTTTCAGAGCAGGTCGCCGATGAACGGGTGATCGTCAAAGTCTGCCACCAACTGACCCCAGAGCTGGCTGAATGGATCAGCCAAGCGCGCGCCGTCGCTTTCCTGGATGCGTGTGTGGATGGCCAGCCGGGGGAAATTCGGGCGGCGGCGGTCGAGCCTGACTTAAGCGCCAGCGGTTCGCTCACTCATCACCTGACGCCCGGCGGGCTGCTGGCGCTCACGCAGACGCTTTACGGAACCTGTCCGGCGGCGGTTGTTTTCTCATTGACCGGCGAGCGCTATGCGTTGGGCAGCGGGCTGTCGCCAGCGGCAGCGGCAGCGCTGCCGGCGCTGGTGGCCCGTGTCCGTCAGTGGGTTGAGGGACAATTAGGGTGAAAGCCGAAGCGCTGCGGTTGAAAATTTGGATCACCGGCGCTGTGCAGGGCGTAGGTTTCCGCCCGTTCATCTACCGGTTAGCGGTGGAGACCGGCCTGAAGGGTTGGGTGAACAATTCGCCGCAGGGCGTAAAGATTGAAGTCGAGGGAAGCCGTCCTCAGCTCGACCAGTTTCTGGCGCGGATACGGGACGAGAAACCGCTGCCCGCCATCATCCACGATATCAACGTGGCGTATGATGCCCCAGTGGGCTTCGCGCGTTTTGAAATTCGAGAGAGCGACGACGCCGGCGACAAGACGGCGGTCATGCTGCCCGATCTGGCCACCTGTCCGGACTGCCTGGCGGAGATTTTCGACCCGCAAAATCGACGCTACCGCTATCCATTTACCAACTGTACGCACTGCGGCCCGCGCTTCAGCATCATTCGGGCGCTGCCGTATGACCGGCCGAATACCAGCATGGCTGGCTTTACGATGTGCGAGCAGTGCCGCGCCGAATATGAGGATCCGACGGATCGGCGGTTTCACGCCCAGCCGAATGCCTGCCCGGTCTGCGGGCCGCGTTTGGCGCTGTGGGACAGCCGGGGAAATATGCTGGCCGAAGGGGATGCGGCGCTGCGACAGACGGCTGCCGTGATCCAGGCTGGCGCAGTGGCCGCGGTCAAGGGGTTGGGCGGCTTTCATCTCATGGTGGACGCTCGCAGCGCTGAGGCTGTCAACAAGCTGAGAGGGCGCAAGCGGCGCGAAGAAAAGCCGTTCGCCGTCATGGCTCCCCATCTCGAGTGGGTGAAAAGGGCTTGCGAGGTCAGTGAGTTCGAGGCGCGGATTCTGCTGTCGCCACAGTCGCCCATCGTGCTGCTGCGGCGTCGCCGCGAACCGGATGCGATGACGCTGATCGCGGCTGAGGTCGCGCCGGGCAATCCCTACCTGGGCATCATGCTGCCGTACACTCCGCTGCACCATTTGCTGCTGGCAGATTTAGGATTCCCGGTGGTGGCAACCAGCGGCAATCTCTCAGATGAGCCGATCTGCACTGATGAGTATGACGCCCTGGAACGCTTGGCGGGGCTAGCCGATGTTTTCCTGGTACATAACCGTCCGATCGTTCGCCATGTGGACGATTCAATCGTGCAGGTCGTCGCGCAGCGCGAGATGGTGCTGCGGCGAGCGCGCGGCTACGCGCCGTTGCCGCTGCGCTCGACTGAACTGCTGCCTGCCGCGCTGGCTGTCGGGGCTCATCTCAAGAATACGGTCGCGGTCGCGGTTGGGCATGACATCTTCGTCAGCCAGCATATCGGCGACCTGGAGACAGCGCCCGCGCTGGAGGCCTTCGAACGGGTGATCGGCAGCTTCCAGCAGGCTTATGCTTTTGAGCCGGCAATGGTCGCCTGCGATGCCCATCCCGACTATCTGTCTACCCAGTATGCCCGGCGCGCGGGCTTGCCAGTAGTGACAGTGCAGCATCACTATGCCCATGTGTTGGCTTGTATGGCCGAACACCGGCTGCGGCCGCCGGTGTTCGGTGTATCCTGGGATGGCACTGGCTATGGCCAAAATGGCACGGTATGGGGCGGCGAGTTCCTGGTGGTGGATGACGCCGCTTTCACGCGGGCGGCTCACTGGCGCACTTTTCGGCTCCCTGGCGGCGAGGCGGCTGTGCGCGAACCGCGCCGGTCGGCGTTGGGGCTGCTGTACGCGCTGGCGGGGGAGACGGCCTTCAGCGATCCCTATGCCGCAGTGCACGCCGCGTTCTCTCCGGCGGAGCTGACCGTCCTGCGCCGGCTGCTAGAGCGCGGTGTGAATGCGCCGCTGACATCCAGCGTCGGGCGGCTGTTCGACGCCGTCGCCGCGTTAGCCGGCTTGCGGGCGCGCGCGACGTATGAAGGGCAGGCGGCGATGGAGCTCGAGTTTGCGCTTGAAGGCATTCAGACCGATGAGCGTTACCAGTTCGATTTGCGGCCGGGAGAGCCGATGGTCGTCGACTGGGAGCCTTTGGTGCATGAGCTGTTGGAGGATGTGCGGCGTTCAGTTCCGGCGGGGATGATCTCGGCCAGGTTTCACAACGCGCTGGTTGAGGCGATAGCAGCCGTCGCGCAGGCGGCGCAACTGGAACAGATCGTGCTGACCGGGGGCTGTTTTCAGAACCGTTATCTGTTAGAACGTGCAATCCAGCGGCTGGGACGAGCCGGTTTTCGTCCGTGCTGGCCTCAGCATTTCCCCCCGAACGATGGTAGTATTGCATTAGGGCAGCTCATCGCGGCTGCCCGTGAGCACAGCAGGGAGTGAGGCGGATATGTGTTTGGCGATTCCGGGCAAGATAGAGAGCATTCAGGGCGACGATCCGATCATGCGGACAGGCCGCGTCAATTTCGGCGGCATCGTGAAAGAAGTGAACCTGGCGTATGTGCCAGAGGCGCAGGTCGGGCAGTATGTCATCGTCCATGTGGGTTTTGCCATCAGCATCGTTGACGAAGCCGAGGCCAACCGCGTGTTCGAGTATCTGCGGGAGATGGATGAGCTGGCCGAGCTGGAGGATGCAGCTGATGAAGTTCATTGATGAATACCGCGATGCCGCCGCCGCGCGGCAGTTCGCCGACGCGATCGCGCGTATCACGACCCGTCCCTGGACGATCATGGAGGTTTGCGGCGGCCAGACCCATGCCATCATCAAGTTTGGCGTGGATGAGCTGCTGCCGAAAGACATCACGCTGCTGCACGGTCCGGGCTGTCCAGTGTGCGTGACGCCGGTCGAGCTGATCGACAAAGCGCTGGAGATTGCAGCGCGACCAGATGTGATCTTCACTTCGTTTGGCGACATGCTGCGCGTGCCGGGCACAAAAACGGATCTGCTGGCGGTCAAAGCGGCTGGCGGCGATGTGCGCATGGTCTACTCCCCGCTGGATGCGCTGGCGCTGGCGCAACGACACCCAGATAAACAGGTCGTATTCTTCGCCGTCGGGTTTGAGACCACAGCGCCAGCGAATGCCATGGCGGTCTATCAGGCGCAGCGTCTGGGGGTTGAGAACTTCTCGCTGCTGGTGTCGCACGTCCTCGTGCCTCCGGCGATTGAGGCCATCTTGTCCGCGCCGGGCAACCGCGTGCAGGGTTTTTTGGCCGCTGGCCACGTGTGCGCGGTGGTCGGCTTCGCCGAGTATGAGCCGCTGGCGCGCAAGTACCGTGTGCCTTTCGTCGTGACCGGCTTTGAGCCGTTGGACATCCTGCAGGGCATCTACATGACGGTCAAGCAGCTTGAAGAGGGGCGAGCTGAGGTCGAGAATCAATATGCGCGGGCAGTGCAGCGAGAGGGCAATCGCCCGGCGCAGCAGCTCATCGCGGAGGTATTCGAGATCGTTCCGCGCAAGTGGCGGGGCATCGGCGATATTCCTCAGAGCGGGCTGGGGCTGCGCGCTGCCTATGCGCGTTATGATGCTGAAAAGCGTTTCGGTCTGGCGAGTATGATGGTTGAAGAACCGACGGAGTGCATGAGCGGGTTGGTACTGCAGGGCGTCAAGAAGCCGCATGAGTGCCCGGCCTTTGGCACGCGCTGTACGCCTGAACATCCACTGGGGGCGACGATGGTGTCGTCAGAAGGCGCCTGCGCCGCCTACTATCGCTACCGGCGTGTTCAAGTGGCGCAGGAGGCCTGATCCGTGGACACGGTCTCGGACTTCACCCTCTGCTGCCCGATCCCGATCTCTCAGTATCCGCAGGTGCTGCTGGCGCATGGAAGCGGCGGCAAACTGATGCACCATCTGATCGAGAAGATGATCGGGCCAGCGTTCAGCAACCCCCTGCTGGATGCGCGACACGATGGCGCTGTGCTTCAGTTTGATGGGCTGCGCCTGGCATTCACGACTGACTCGTATGTAGTGCGGCCTCTGTTTTTTCCGGGCGGCGATATCGGCAAGCTGGCGGTCAACGGCACGGTTAATGATCTGGCGATGTGCGGCGCTCGACCGGTGTTCCTCAGCTTGGGGCTCATCCTGGAAGAGGGGCTGCCCATGGACATCCTCTGGCAGGTCATCCGATCGATGAAACTGGCCGCTGATGCGGCTGGCGTGCAGATCGTCACCGGCGACACGAAAGTGGTTGATCGCGGCAAAGGGGACGGGATATTCATCAATACGGCAGGCATTGGCGTGATCGCTCACGAGCGCGTGATTGCCCCTCAGAGCGTTCGACCAGGCGACGCGCTGCTGCTGAGCGGAGACATCGGACGCCACGGGATTGCCATCATGGCGGTGCGCGAAGGGATCGAATTTGAGAGCGCAATTGAAAGCGACAGCGCGCCGCTGGTGGAGCCGGTGAGCCGGCTGCTGGATGAAGGCGTCGAGGTGCGATGCCTACGCGACCTCACCCGCGGCGGGCTGGCCAGCGCCCTGGTCGAGATCGCCGAAGCGGCGGGGGTGCGGGTCAACATTGATGAGGCGAGCATTCCGGTGCGCGGCGATGTGCAAGGCGCATGTGAGATGCTGGGATTGGATCCGCTGTATGTGGCCAACGAGGGACGGTTTGTCGCTTTTGTCGCCCGTCAGGATGCGCAGCGCGCCCTGGCGATTTTGCAGGCGTTTGAGCCGCAGGCCAGTCTGATCGGCGAGGCGCTGGACGGCCCGGCCGGACGGGTGACGATGACCAGCCGCATCGGCGCCAGCCGGATTGTGGATATGCTAAGCGGCGAACAGCTCCCCCGCATCTGCTGATGGCGGCGGCTGCCGGCTGCGAATCCCATGGCAGAGCGCTCACTGACGTCTGGGCTGTCGTTTGTTCGTACCATAGTGCTCCGCTGGCGCGCTGCGCTCATCACGCCGTTTGGCCAAGCGCTGGCGCTGGCGGCCGTTCTGGCGTTGGGGTGGTGGGTGTTGGCGCTGGCTGTGCGCGGGTCTGGCGTCCGGGTGCTGGTATGGGACGACCAGGTTTCAACCTTCACCGCCGCCAATCTGAGCCATCCCTACAGCGTGCCCGGTTTCGTCAACCCACCCTGGACGATGGTTTTTCTGGCCCCGCTCAGGCTGCTGCCGCTGGAAGGGGCGGTGCTGACCCAGATGCTGATTTACTTCCTCACATTGACAGCCCTCATGCAGAAGTTTGGCCGAGGACAGGTTCGGTTGGCTGCTGCTGTGGCGCTTACGTCGCCGCTGGCGCTCGATACCGCGCTGGAACTCAACATCGATTGGCTGGTGTGTCTAGGCCTGCTCGTGCCGCCCGCCTATAGTGCGCCGCTGCTGTTGGTTAAACCCCAGAACGCGCTCGGCTATCTGTTGAGCTTCAACCGTCGTGATCTGATTCGATGGCTGATCGTGACGCTCACGGTGGTTCTGATTTCATTTGTGGTTTGGGGCAACTGGGTGCAGGGTTGGATCGACAACACCCAGAGCAAACTGGTCGTCTGGGCGATCAACGTGGCGCCTGCAGCGCTGATCGGCGCGCCAGCGTCGCTCGTGATCGGCGCGCTGCTGGCGGCAGCGGCGCTGCGCCGCCGTGATCCGGTCTGGGGCATCCTGGCGGGCACTTGCTTCGTGCCGTATCTGGCGGGATACAGCGCGATGCTGCCCTTCGCGCTGATCGGCGCGCGCTTCCCCCGCGCTGCGCTGCTCGTCAGCCTGGCGTTGTGGCTTGCGGTCGGCTTGTTGTTCTGGCCGCGGTAGCGTCCACCGAAGCGGCATGCACTGAGATCGAACGAGGGTGAGCCTGTGCCCACCCTCGAATGACAATCTATTTCTCTGAGGCGCTGAGCTACTTATCGCGCTTGATCTCCGCGCCTTTGGCGGCCAAGGCTGCATGAGCTGCCGCCAGCTTGGCGATAGGCACGCGGTAGGGCGAGCAGCTCACATAGTCCAGACCGGCTTTGAAGAAGAAGTGTACGCTGGCCGGGTCGCCGCCGTGTTCGCCGCAGACGCCGACTTCGAGATCGGGGCGGGTTTGGCGACCACGTTCAGTCCCCATGATGACCAACTGCCCGACGCCTTCCTGATCGATCGTCTGGAACGGATCTTCCGGCATGACCTTGCGCTCGACGTACAGCGGCAAGAAGCGTCCGGCGTCATCGCGGCTGAGGCCCATAGTGGTCTGTGTGAGGTCGTTAGTGCCGAAGCTGAAGAACTCGGCCACTTCAGCGATCTCATGCGCCATGAGCGCCGCGCGCGGCAGTTCGATCATAGTGCCGACTTCGTATTTGATCTCGACGCCGGTCTCTTTGATGACTTCCTTGGCGACCCGATGCACCAGATCAGCCTGAAGTCTCAGTTCAGTCACGTTGTTGACCAGCGGGATCATGACCTTGGGAATGACTTTGATCCCTTCTTTGGCCACAGCCGCCGCCGCCTTGAAGATGGCGCGGGCCTGCATCTCGGTGATCTCTGGATAGATGACGCCCAAACGGCAGCCGCGGAAGCCGAGCATTGGGTTGGCTTCGTGCAGGCTGTCCACGCGCATCTTCACCTTGCGGAAGCTGACGCCCAGCCTCTCGGCCAGCGCGCGAATCTCGTTGTTGCCGTGGGGCAGGAATTCATGCAGCGGCGGGTCGAGCGTGCGGATGATGACCGGATAGCCGTCCATCTCGCGGAAAAGGCCTTCAAAGTCGCTCTGCTGGTGCGGCTCGATCTTGGCCAGCGCCGCCCGGCGGCCTTCAGGGGTGTCGGCGATGATCATCTCGCGGACGGCCTGGATGCGGTCGCCCTCGAAGAACATATGCTCCGTCCGGCACAGACCGATGCCTTCTGCGCCGAAATTGCGGGCAGTTCGAGCGTCACGCGGGATGTCTGCGTTGGCGCGGACGCCCATCGTGCGGAACTCATCCACCCATTCCATCAAAGTGGCGAAGTCGCCGCCCAGTTCGGGTTCTACCAGCGCCTGGCGACCGATGTAGACTTCGCCAGTGCCGCCGTCAATCGTGAGCCAGTCACCCTTCTTGATGGTCGTCCCGTTGACGCGGGCGATCTGGCGGCCGTAGTCAATGTGCAGCTCGCCAGCGCCGGCCACGCAGGGTTTGCCCATGCCGCGCGCGACTACAGCCGCGTGGCTGGTCATGCCGCCGCGCGCGGTCAGCAGGCCCTGAGCCACCGCCATGCCGTGCAGATCTTCAGGCGTGGTTTCCACCCGGACCAGGATGATTTTTTCGCCGGTGAAGGCGAGCTCTTCGGCTTCATCGGGGTCGAACGAGACGCGACCAGCGGCAGCGCCAGGGGAAGCCGGCAGGCCAGTCGTGACCGCTTTCTGTTTCTGGCGGACTTCCGGCGACAGCATCGGGTGGAGCAGTTGATCCAGATGGCCTGGCTCGACACGCTGCACCGCCGTCGCTTTGTCGATTATACCTTCGTGCACTAGATCAACCGCGATCTTGACCGCTGCAGCGCCGGTGCGTTTGCCCGTGCGCGTCTGCAGCATCCACAGTTTGCCGCGCTCGATGGTGAACTCGACATCCTGAACGTCCTTATAATGCAGTTCAAGCCTCTTGGCGATGTCAACGAACTGCTGGTAGATGGCCGGCATGTCTTCTTTCAGCTTGCTAATGGGCTGCGGCGTGCGGATACCGGCGACGACGTCTTCTCCCTGGGCGTTGATCAGGTATTCACCGAAGAACTCTTTGTCGCCGGTGCTGGGGTTGCGCGTGAAGGCGACGCCGGTCGCGCTGTCATCGCCCATGTTGCCGAAGACCATCGCTTGCACATTGACGGCAGTCCCCAGGTTGTCCGGGATCTTGTTCAGCCGGCGATAGTCCACAGCGCGGCGGCCATTCCACGAATTGAACACGGCGGCGATGGCCATGCGCAGCTGCTCGAACGGATCTTCGGGGAACTCCAGCTTGGCATCGCGTTTGATGATCTTCTTGAACTGCTTGGCGATGTCTGCCAGTTCTTCAGCCGTCAGGTCGGTGTCCAGCCGTTCGCCGCGTTTGCCAACGTTCTTGGCTTTGTCCATGACGTGCTCGAACTTGTCGCCGTCTACGCCGAGCACGATCTTGCCGAAGAGCTGGATGAAACGACGGTAGGCGTCCTGCGCGAAGCGGGGATTGTTGGTGAGCTTGGCCAGTCCTTCCAGCGTGGCTTCGTTGAGGCCAAGGTTGAGGACGGTATCCATCATGCCCGGCATGGAGAACTTAGCGCCGCTGCGAACAGAGACCAGCAGGGGATTGCTGGGGTCGCCGAATTTGCGCCCAGTTTGCTGCTCGATGTCCTTCAGCCCTTCCAGCACCTGCTCCCAGAGATCATCTGGGAACTTCTGGCCCAGCTCAAGATAGGCATTGCAAGCTTCGGTCGTGATCGTGAAGCCTGGCGGCACTGGCACACCAGAACGGGTCATTTCGGCAACGCCAGCGCCTTTGCCGCCGAGCAAATCCCGCATCGACGCATCGCCTTCACGAAATAGATAAACCCACTTTTTCTTGGACATTGCTCCTCCTTCTGTGTGTCGTGCAGCGGGCATATAACGTGCCCATGTAATGGCTTGTGACAGCAGCACTATGGTATGTCTGGCAGCAGAGACGCTATAGTGATGTTCGTCACAAGCCGGCCCGTAATAGATCACGAACTGGCCGATCGAAACGCTTACTTCTGGTCAAGCAGCAGCTTGACATATTGGGCGCGCTCAAAAGTGAACGGATCGTCACAGTTTTTCTGACTGAGCTTGCCCCGAAACTCATCCACCGAGGTGTAGCCGCGCTCCTGCATCCAATTCTGCAGATACATCAGCATGGTTGACAGATAGTGCACGCCGTGCTTGAGCAAGGTGGCGGCCATCTGCACCGTAGTTGCGCCGGCGAGCAGCGCTTTGACGACATCGCGGCCGGTGTGCGCACCGGTGCTGAGCGACAGATCGAGCGTGGTGCGCCCATACAGCAGCGCAATCCAGCGCAGGGGCACTTTCATCTCGTCTGGATGACTGAAGACCATCTGGCTGAAAATCGTCTCGGTATCGGGGTCAATATCAGGCTGCAGAAAGCGATTGAAAAGCACGACGCCATTGATGCCGCGTTGTTCCAATTCATGCACTACGTTGACGGTGGAAGTGTAGAACGGGCTGAGTTTGACGGCGATCGGCAGTTTGACCTCGGCGCGGATGCTCTCCACAACCTGGTATAAGTCGCGTTCGATGTCGATGCCGGGCCGCAGCGGATCGGTCGCGACCGCGTAGAAGTTGACCTCTAAGCCATCCACACCGGTATCCGCGAGCTGGCGCGCATAGTGGGTCCAGGCGCCAGGCGATACGGCGTTCAGGCTGGCAAACAGCGGCATCGAAACTGCTTTGCGCGTCTTCTCCACCCACATCAGATGCTCTTTGGGGCCGCCATGCTCAATCTGCGGAAAGTGGGTTAACGCCTCTGGAAAACTTTCTGCGCCGGCGCTCAGCCTTTCGTCAAGCAGAAGATGGTCAAACTGAATTTGTTCCTCAAACAGCGATCGAATCACCAGCGCGCCCGCGCCGGCATCTTCTGCCATCTTCACCCGATCAATGTGACTGGAGATGCTGCTGGCGGCGACAACCAGGGGGTTTTTCAACGGGATACCCAAGTAGGTTGTCGAAAAATTTACCATAAATCGACTGCTCCTTAGTTGAAGCTCATTACCCCCTAAATGTACTGTTGGTTACGTTTGAAGCAGAAGTGACGATTGACACCAAAATCATGCCGTTCTTCACTTTATGGATATGGAGCGGGTTGCTAGGCTAAAGAGGTAGAATGTAAGAGCTGTTCCGTTAGGAAGGTTCAACGTCATGGTTGATTCGCAGAAGCGAAAGCTGGTCACGGTGGATGCCAATTCGGCTGTGGCCTATGTAGCGCATGCTGTTAGTGAAGTCATCGCCATCTACCCGATCACGCCGTCTTCACCGATGGGCGAGAGCGCTGACGAAAAATCGGCCGCCGGCGAAACGAATATTTGGGGCACTGTCCCGCGCGTGGTGGAGATGCAGTCAGAAGGCGGCGCGGCGGGCGCGGTTCATGGAGCCTTGACGACTGGGGCTTTGACGACCACCTTCACCGCGTCGCAGGGTTTGCTGCTGATGATCCCGAATATGTACAAGATCGCGGGCGAGCTGACGCCGACTGTGTTCCACGTGGCGGCGCGAGCAATTGCCACCCAGGGACTTTCGATCTTCGGGGATCATTCCGATGTCATGGCGACGCGGGCAACCGGGTACGCGCTGCTGGCCTCCAGCACCGTGCAAGAGGCGCAGGACCTGGCGCTGATCGCCCATGCTGCCACGCTGAAGGCGCGGGTTCCGTTCCTGCACTTCTTCGATGGCTTCCGCACCTCACACGAGATTCAAAAGATCGAAGAAGTGACCTTCGATGACATGCGGGCGATGATCGATGAAGATCTGGTCTTCGCGCATCGTCAGCGCGGCCTGTCGCCTGAGCGCCCAGCCATGCGCGGCACGGCTCAGAACCCAGACGTCTATTTCCAGGCGCGCGAGACCGTCAACCCATATTATCTGGCGACAGGCGGCATCGTGCAGGACTATATGGACCGCTTCGCCCAGCTAACGGGGCGGCAGTATCACTTGTTCGATTATGTTGGCGCTCCAGACGCCGAGTCGGTAGCGGTGGTTATGGGGTCGGCGGCCGATACGCTGCATGAGGTGGTCGATTACCTGACGCAGCGCGGTGAGAAAGTCGGTCTCATCAAAGTTCGCCTGTACCGCCCCTTCGTTGGGGAAGCGTTCATGCGCGTCTTGCCGAAGACCGTCAAGCGGATTGCCGTCCTTGATCGCACTAAGGAGCCGGGTTCGGCCGGCGAGCCGCTGTACCTGGATGTGCGCGCTGTGATCGATGAGGCCGTTCAGAACGGGGAGTTCGCCCATGCGCCGGCAGTATTCGGCGGGCGTTACGGCCTGGGGTCGAAGGAATTCGACGCCGGCATGGCCAAGGCGATATTCGACAACCTGAAGGCTGAACGCCCGAAGAACCATTTCACCGTCGGCATCGTCGATGATATCACGCACAGCAGCCTGGAATATGATCCGAACTTCTCCAGCGAGCCGGAGGGCGTGTACAGCGCGATGTTCTTCGGGTTGGGGGCTGACGGGACGGTTGGCGCCAACAAGAACTCGATCAAGATCATCGGCAAGGCGACCGACTACTATGCGCAGGGGTATTTCGTCTATGACTCGAAGAAGTCGGGTTCGATGACGGTTTCCCATCTGCGTTTTGGTAAACAGCCCATCCGCAGCATCTATTTGATCAAGCAGGCTGATTTCCTGGCTTGCCACAATTTCAGCTTCCTGGAGCGGTTCGACATGCTCAGCAAGCTGAAACCGGGCGGGACTTTTCTGCTGAACAGCCCGTATGACAAAGACGAAGTGTGGAATCATCTGCCGGGCGAAGTCCAGCAGGCGCTCATCGATCGCGGCGCTAAATTCTATGTGATCGACGCCCTCAAATTGGCCAAGTCGTTAGGGTTGGGCGGTCGCATCAACACCACCATGCAGGCAGCTTTTTTCGCCATCTCCGGCGTGCTGCCCAAAGACCAGGCGATGGAGATGATCAAGCTGGCGATCGAAGACACTTACGGCGACAAAGGCCAGGCGGTCGTCAATATGAACGTGCGCGCGGCCATGCTGGCGGTCGAGCGCATTCAAGAAGTGGCCGTTCCTAAGAAGACGACTAACAAGCGCAGGGTGGGCATCCCGGCTCCGGCGAGCGCGCCTGAGTTCGTCAGAAAAGTGACCATGGAGATGGTGGCTGGACGAGGCGACGAGCTGCCTGTGTCAGCTATCCCGGCGGATGGCACGTTCCCGGTGGGCACGTCGCGCTATGAGAAGCGCAATATTGCGCCGGAAATCCCAGTGTGGGAGCCTGACATCTGCATTCAGTGCAATCAGTGCTCGTTTGTGTGCCCGCATGCCACCATTCGCACGAAGGTATTTGACTCGGCGTATGCTAGCGGAGCGCCGGAAACCTTCAAGTCTACCGAAGCTCGCGGGCGCGAATTCGCCGGCATGCGCTACACCGTTCAGGTAGCACCGGAAGACTGCACCGGCTGCGGCGTGTGCGTCGAGATGTGCCCGGCATTTGAGAAGATCAACGGCCAGAAAACCAATCGTAAAGCGATTAATATGGCGCCGCAGGCCCCGCTGCGCGAGCAAGAAGCCGCCAACTTCGATTACTTCCTGTCCATCCCCGATCCTGACCCTAAGACGTTCAATCGTTTCACGGTCAAAGGGTCGCAGTTCCTGCCGCCGCTGTTTGAGTTCTCCGGGGCCTGCGCTGGCTGTGGAGAGACGCCGTATATCAAACTGGTGTCGCAGCTTTACGGCGATCACGCGATCATCGCCAACGCCACCGGCTGCTCGTCCATCTATGGCGGCAATCTGCCGACCACGCCGTACACGTTTCGTCGGGACGGGCGCGGGCCTGCTTGGTCAAACTCCCTGTTTGAGGATGCAGCCGAATTCGGCATGGGGATGCGCCTGACCGCTGATAAGCTCAACGAGTATGCGCTGGAGCTAGTGCGGCAGCTTATCGAGCTGCATCCAGAACAGCGCGAGCTGCTGACGGCGATCGCGAATGCTGATCAGTCGACTCCGGAAGGCATCGAGGAACAGCGCGGCCGGGTTGAGACGCTCAAGAGCTGGCTTAAGGGGTTGACCAACAGCGGCGGACTAGGACAGCATCTGCTGACGGTTGCCGACCATCTCATCAAAAAGTCAGTATGGATCATCGGCGGCGATGGTTGGGCGTATGATATCGGTTACGGCGGTTTGGACCACGTGCTCGCCAGCGGCCTGAATGTGAATCTGCTGATCCTGGATACAGCGGTGTACTCGAACACCGGCGGCCAGATGTCGAAGGCGACGCCGCGAGGCGCAGTGGCTAAATTTGCCGCGGCTGGCAAATCGCTGCCTAAGAAGGACATCGGTCTAATTGCCATCTCGTATGGCAACGTGTACGTCGCTCAGATTGCGATGGGCGCGAATATGACGCAGGCGGTGCAGGCTATTCGCGAAGCCGAGGCCTATCCGGGGCCGTCGCTCATCGTCACCTACAGCCACTGTATCATGCAGGGTATTGACATGCTGAAGGGCAACGAGATCCAGAAGGAAGCGGTGGAATGTGGTTTCTGGCCGCTGTATCGCTACAATCCGCTGGTTGAAGAGGGCAAGAATCCATTCCATCTTGACTCGAAGATGTCAATTGATGGCCTGGAGTCCTATCTATACAAACAGCTGCGCTTCAATGTGCTGCGCAAAGCTGACCCAGACCGCGCCCAGCATCTGTTCGAGCTGATCAAGCACGATGTAGAGCAGCGCTGGCATCAGTATCAGCAGCTGGCACAATCGAAGCCCTGATCGCGCGGTTTAGACTCGGCGGTATCCGGAGAGGCGTCCTCATTGGACGCCTCTCGATTTAAAGCTGGCGTTTTGCCGCGAATGCTTGTAAAACGGCTTTTTGATCTGGAAACGCGCGAAGGTAAAAAGTATGAAACGTATTGCCATTCTGCACTATGCAAGTCCGCCCACGGTCGGCGGCGTTGAGGCGACGATCGCCTATCATGCGCGAGGGTTGGCTGATCTCGGTTACGCCGTGCGCGTCATCAGCGGGAGCGGCTATGACTTTGATACGCGCGTGGAGACGCGCGTCAATCCTCTGTTTGGCTCTTCGCATCCCGAAGTGCTGCGAGTCAAGTCGGAATTGGACGCGGGCATCGTCAGCGCGCAGTTTGAACGGTTGACGGATCAAATCACGATTGACCTGAGGAACAGCTTGAACGGTTGTGACGTCTGTTTAGCGCATAACGTCCCATCGCTGCATAAGAACCTGCCTTTGACGGCAGCTTTGGCTCGACTGCTGGATAGCGTCCCGGTCATTGCCTGGTGTCATGATTTGGCCTGGACGAATCCGCAGTATTTGCCCGAATTGTATGAGGCTTATCCGTGGACGCTGCTGCGCGAGCGGTGGCCGGGCGTGCGCTACGTCACCGTTTCGGAAGCGCGGCGGAGCGAACTGGCGCAAATGTTGGGCATTACGGCTGAACAGGTGGCGGTGATCGTGCCAGGTGTTGACCCCGCTCGCTTCTTCCACTGGACGGCCATGACGCGCACCTTGGAGGACGAACTCTGTCTGCTCGATGCGGATGGGCTGCTGCTGCTGCCCGCGCGCCTGACGCGGCGCAAGAACATCGCTTTGGCGCTGCGCATCCTAGCAGAGGTGCGCCGCCAATCAGGCCAGGATTTTCGGTTGATCGTCACCGGCCCGCCGGGGCCGCACAACCCATCCAACCCAGGCTACCTGGGCGAACTGCTGACGCTGCGGCGCGATCTTGGGCTGGACGATGCCGCTCACTTCATCTACACCTATGGCGTCCCTGACGACGATACGATGGCGAATCTATATCAAATGGCCGATGCGCTGCTCTTCCCTAGCGAGCAGGAAGGTTTCGGCATCCCCATCCTTGAGGCTGGGCTGTCGGGGCTGCCAGTGTTCTGCGCCGATATACCCCCGCTCAGACAAACAGGCCGAGACGATGTCACCTTCTTTGACCCGATCAATGGCTCTCCGGCAGCGATTGGGCGGCAGATTGTCGAAACGCTGCGCGCTAGCTCAGCCTACCGGCTGCGGGTTCGGGTACGTCAGTCCTACCGCTGGGATGTCATCATCCGCGAGCAAATCGTTCCTATGCTTGAAATGCTAGATTACGCCTCAACACCTGGCGATGTGGTAGACTTAGCGCCGTGAGTGAAATCTCAGCTCTGCCCAGATCAGTGAGGGGTGATGACGCAGCAAGTCGCGGTCGGCGTGGACATCGGCGGCACCAAGATCGCTTTCGCGCTGGTTGATGAGACTGGGCGGGCGCTGGCGGATCATCAACTGCCAACACGGCCGCAGGAGGGCGAGGCGGCCGTACTAGAACGGGTCGTCCAGGGCGTTCACGAGCTGATGCACAGCGCGCCTGCGCCGGTGGTTGGTGTGGGCGTGGGCTGCCCTGGCGTGGTCGATCCAGCGGCAGGGGTCGTGCGTCAAGCCGTCAACCTGGGATGGGCACAGGTATCGCTGCGCGCAGAATTGGAGCGGCGGCTGCGCGCTCACATCCCGGTTCATATCCAGAATGATGTGAAAGCCGCCGCTTTGGGCGAGCACACGTTTGGGGCAGCGCGCGGGCAGGCCGATTTCGTCTATCTGGCGTTAGGGACTGGACTGGGCGGCGCGGTCGTGGCGCATGGTCAGGTGGTGACCGGCGCAGCCGGCTTCGCCACTGAAGTCGGGCACCTGTCATTGGATCCTGAAGGTCGGCGCTGCTCCTGCGGAAGGCAGGGCTGCGTCGAGATGTACGTCGGCGGCATCGGCCTGCTGGCCAGCCTGGAACTATATCGGGATCGCTACCCATCCAGCGCCCTGGCTCAGGCGAATGAGCCGACGACTGCGTCAATTCTCAGCGCTGCTCAGGCGTCCGATCCGCTCGCGCTGGCCATCCTAGAGGAAGGCGGGCGGGCGCTCGGTTGGGTCTTGGGGATGTGCGTGGGCATCCTCAATCCGCCTCTGATCGTCATCGGCGGCGGGCTAGGCCATGCCGCGTGGCAGTGGCTGATGCCGCCGGCGTTGCGTGAACTGCGCCGCCGCGTCCTGCCGCAGGCGGCTGATTCCACCCAGATTGTGCCGTCTGCCATCTCTGTGAGCGCGGTTGGGGCGGCTTCGTTAGTCTGGCACGCGCCACAGCGCGCTTGCTGACACTCCTCTCGTGACCATTAGAATTGAAAAAGGGTTGATGAGTATGTCATCGTCGTTCATTCTTTTACCCTGGCCGCAATCTCTGTCGCTGGGCGAGGGGGCGCTTGACTTGGCCGATCACCGGCTGATCGCGCTGGATACGCCTCGCCCAGCGGATTTGGCGTTCACCGCCCGGCGTATACAGGCCGCCCTGGCGCGCTATGCAGGCGTGCAGTGGGAGCTCGTCGGTGGCGATGCTGTGCCCCAAGACCAGATCGGGCTGCGAATCGCCATCGGGCGCGGCACGGGGCGCGCGGAAAGCTACCGACTGAGCGTTACGGCTGATGGTCTGCTCATCGAAGCCCAAGATTTGCCTGGCGCGTTCTACGGCGTCGCGACGTTGGTTCAGCTGGTGCAGCAGGGACGGACTCGCCTTCCGCTGTTGCAGATCGAAGACTGGCCTGATCTGCCGCATCGCGGCATCATGCTTGACATCAGCCGCGACAAAGTGCCGACGATGGAGACGCTGTACGCGCTGGTGGACCGACTGGCGGGGTGGAAGATCAACCAACTTCAGCTGTATACCGAACATACCTTTGCTTACAGACAGCATCCAGAGGTTTGGGCGAAGGCGTCGCCTATGACAGCCGATCAGATCCTGGTGCTGGATGCTTACTGTCGTGAGCGCCACATTGAACTAGTTCCTAACCAAAATAGTTTCGGTCACATGCATCGTTGGTTTGAACATCCGCGCTATCTGCCGTTGGCTGAGACTGAAGATGGGTTCGTCACCCCCTGGGGCGAACGCCAAGCTCTGCCGTTCAGCCTGATGCCCGCCAACCCACAGTCGCTGCAGTTTCTCGCTGGTCTGTATGATGAGCTGCTCCCGAATTTCACCAGCCAGCAGTTCAATGTGGGCTGCGATGAGACGTTCGACCTGGGGCAGGGGCGCAGCCGGCA
>CALAJK010000027.1 GCA_937922795.1 uncultured Anaerolineae bacterium | reverse complement strand
GCTGCTCTAAACATTGCTTATTGGGCGTCAGTCAATGCGCCTAATGTCTCGGATGCACCTGCCATCAACGCTGCTGTCACCGAAGCGGCGGGTGCAGCGCCAGGGACAAGCCAGCCGCTTTAGCGGCTGGTCGTTGACGGTGCGTCTACCTCATACACAGCTCTCAGGTAAACCACCAGGCACTTTTCGAAGGGAACTGGCGTTCCCAGCGCCGCCGCTGCGCGGCGACCTGTGGCGGTTAGCGATGCGTATATTGTAACGGAAATTGTGTCGGCTGCCTCACAACTGTTCCAATGTCGCGCCGGCCATCATCGCGCCGACTGTATTCACATCCGCGGATGCGCGCGGGATGATGCCGACCATGCGTCCTTCGTACATCACGCCGATGCGGTCGGAAAGCGCCATGATCTCGTCCAGATCTTCAGAGATCAACAGGATGGCAGCGCCCTGCGACCGCTGTTCCAACAGCCGGCGATGGATGTATTCGGTCGCGCCGATGTCCACACCGCGCGTCGGTTGGGCGGCCACGATCACCTGGGGCGAGCGCGTCAGCTCCCGCGCCAGGATCAGCTTCTGAATATTGCCGCCGGAAAGCGTCTTCACCGGCACATCTGTGCCCGGCGTTTTAATTTCATAGGCGCGGATGGCCTGCCGGCATGCCCTGGTAATTGCGCCGAAATTCAAAAAGATGCCAGCGCGGGTGTAGTTTGCGCGGCCGTGATCTTGCAGCACAAAGTTTTCGGCGACGGTGAATTCTTTGATGACCCCGTCCACCATGCGTTCTTCAGGGATGTAGCACAGCCCCAGGCCGATCAGGGTAGTCGGCAGCGCGCCGGTCACGTCCCGTCCGTCTAACTCGATCGAACCGCTGGTCACTGGACGCAGCCCGGCGATCACTTGAGCCAATTCCCGCTGACCGTTGCCGGACACGCCAGCGATCCCCAGGATTTCGCCAGCATGCACGCTGAGCGAGACCTCTTTCAATCCCAGATCACCACGGTCGCTGCGAGCGCTCACGCTCACCAGTCGCAGTCGTTCCGGGCCGCGCTCAACTGGTGGGCGGTCGTACTCCAGCACCACCGGACGCCCCACCATCATTTCGGCCAGTTTCACCCGGGTCGCTTCGCCTGTGGGGATCGTGCCCACCTTCTGACCGTCGCGCAGCACAGTAATGCGATGACTGATCGCCAGCACTTCGTGGAGTTTGTGAGAGATGAAAATCAGCGCATGGCCATCGGCTGTCATCTGCCGCAGCACGCGGAACAAATCGTCCACTTCCTGCGGCGTCAGCACGGCCGTCGGCTCATCCAAGATGAGCAGGCTAGCCCCTCGGTAGAGGGCGCGGATGATCTCTACACGCTGCTGTTCGCCGACTGCAAGCTGCCAGATCGGCGTCTGCGGGTCAACGCGAAGGTTGTACTGCTCAGAAAGCTCCTGTACACGGCGGGAGACCACATCTAGGTCGAGGATCAGCCCGCGCGTGGAGCGCATGCCCAGGGCGATATTCTCGGCCACAGTGAGCGACGGCACTAACATGAAGTGCTGATGGATCATGCCGATGCCTCGTTGGATGGCGTCATGGGGCGAGTGGATCCGCACTTCATTGCCGTCCAGGATGATGCGGCCTTCATCGGGATGATACAGGCCGTAAAGCATCTTCATGAGCGTGGATTTGCCAGCGCCGTTTTCACCCAGCAGAGCGTGGATTTCGCTGGCTTGGACGTCGAAATCAACGTGGTTCACCGCCAGCACGCCAGGAAATCGCTTGACGATCCCCCGCATCTGAAGCTGCTGAATACGACGGTGAGCGGTTGGTAGGTTACTCGTTGCTGTCATCTTGACTTGCTTGATATTGTTTTTTTATCGATTCGCAGCTTTCGACGCTCGCAGCTATTTCAGTCAGCGGCTCTGCTCGATGAGTATAATGCGGGTGTGGGGGAGCGCACACTGGCGCTCCCCGGCAGACGACTGCATCGGGCTGTCTTCGGAACCTATCTGATTAACTCTATGACAGACGACTAGCGCAGGCCTTTTTCCATCACCAGGCCGCCGTTAGCCAACGTGATCACATAAGCTTCGCCGCCCAGTTTGCCCGCCTTGATGTTGGCGATGATATCGCGCAGCACCACTTCCCACTTGTATACCTGGAACTGCACGCCCGCTTCAGCCGCCAGTTCGGCCTGGCTGGACTGCGTGCCAAACCACAGCGCGCCTTCCTCTTTGGCGACCGCAATCGCGCCAACGACCATCTGCGCCGTGCCGGTCAGGATGTCGGCGCCGTTGGCGATGTGCGTCTTGGCGGCTTCGGTGGCCAGCGGCACATCGCTGAACGACTGAATGTAGGTCACGTTGACGGTGACATCCGGTTTGGCGGCCTTGGCTCCGGCCACAAAGCCGTCTACGTACAGTTTGGCGTCCCCAACCTCGATCGGGCCGACCACGCCGATCACGCCGGTCTTGGTCATCAGCGCCGCCATCGCGCCGTTGAGGAAGCCGCCCTCATTGGACGCTGCGGTGTAAGCGTACACATTGTCCAGGCCGAATGTGTTCTGGTCGGTGCCCCAGGCGAACGAAACATCCGGGAATTCCGGCGCGAGCTCTTCAAGGATGGCCCCGTACTGCGAACCATGCGCGATGACCAGATCGTACTCGCCGGACGATGCCCATTCGCGCAGCGCCACCGCAGCGTCATCCACGATGAACGTGCCGTCCTGGAACACGAACTGGAACTGATCTTCGCCCATCTCTTTCTGGATGGCCAGCAGCGCGTCGTACATGCTCTGGCTGAAAGCCAGGTCATTGGTGGCGCTGGGGGCGACCGCCGCCACTCGGAAGACTGCGTCCTGCGCCTGTGCTGGCAGCAGGCTGGTCAACGCCAGAGCTAAGACGAACAGCACAATCAGACGGAAGTTCTTACGCATATGCTCCTCCTAAACTCGTGCGAAAACTTTACTCGCCTCGTTCAAACGGTTTGGTCAGCGCAGTCGGCTTCTCCGTTTGTTTTGAGGCGAAAACCAACGCAATGATGGTGATCGCATAAGGCGCCATCACGGCAAATTCTGAGGGGATGTTCGGCGCGATGACGCTGGCCTGAAGCTGGAGCGCGTTCACAAAGCTGAACAGCAGCGCTCCCAACAGCACGCCGACCGGACGCCAGCGGCCGAAGTACACCAGCGCGACGGCGATGAAGCCCAGGCCGGATGTCAGATTCTGTTGAAAAACGTTCAGCAGAGCGATGGACAGCGAAGCGCCAGCTAGGCCGGCCATCAGCCCGCCTAACATCACGGTCATGTAACGCACGCGAGCGACGTTGACGCCCATCGCGTCGGCGGCCTCCGGGTTCTGGCCGACAGCGCGAATCTTCAACCCGAACGTGGTGCGGTTGAGGATGAAGGCCGAGATGGGGACGAGGGCGAACGCCAGATACACCAGCAGATTGTGGCGGAAGAAGATCTGGCCGATGCCCAAGAATTCGATATCCGACAGGCCGGGTATGGCCAGCGGCGGGAAACCTGTCACCGATTTGGGCGTGCCGATGAGCTTTTGGTAGAGCAGTTCGCTCATGCCCAGCCCGAAAAGATAGAAGCCGATGCCGCTGATTCCTTGTTCTGCCTTGAGTGTGACGCTGACGAAAGCGGTCGCCAGCCCCAGCAGCAACCCGACCAACAGCGCGGCCAGCACGCCCAGCAGCAGGCTCTGGGTTGTGAACACGGTGTAGAAAGCGGCGAACGCGCCCATGAGCATGATGCCGTCTACCCCTAGGTTGAGCACGCCGCTGCGCTGACCGAACGTCTCGCCCAGGCCGGCAAAAATATAGGGTGTTGCCAGCCGGATGGCGGATGCGAGCACGCTGGCGGTGAGGATTTGATCGATCATGCTTGCTGCTCCAGAGCTGCGGCGGCGGCAGGGCGTTCGGCGGCGGCTGCGGCGGGCGAGGTCGGAGCCGCCAGCCGGCGGCGGGCGCGCTGCCGGATGTAGTACTGGCTGCTGACGACGAAGACGACGATTAGGCCGTTGATGGCGGTGATCAACGCAGCGGAAACGCCCAGATCGCGCTGCATTTTCTGGGCGCCAACCAGCAGCCCGCCGAACACGACCGAGGCCGGGATCGCGCCCAGAGGATTAAGCCCGCCGAATAGGGCGGCGACGATGCCGTTGAAGCCGGCGTTGCCGGTGAAGCCGGTGGGCGAGCCATCGGTTTGCAGGCGGTATTGTAAGCCCAGCACCTGTACCACGCCGGCTAACCCGGCGATGCCACCGGCCAGAAACATGGCCAATACGATCTGCCGCCGGACGTTGATGCCGGCATAGCGCGAGGCGCGCTCATTTTGGCCGACGGCGCGGATGCGGTAGCCGATCGTCGTCCGCCATAGCAGCACGTAGATCACGATCGCCAGGATGATGCCCAGCACCAATCCGAAATGCAGGCGGGTGCGGGTGAAGAGTTCAAAGTTGTCTCCCAGTGACAGCGATAGGCGCGGCAGTTCGGCCCACTGGACGATGCGCGCTGTCTTGGGGATGTGGTTCGTGCCCAGCTCGGCTGGGTCAAGCAGCGGGCCGTTCAGCAGAAAGTTCATCATCTGCACGGCCACCTGGTTCAGCATGATGGTGCTGAGGATTTCATTGACGTTGAAGTACGCCTTGAGGAAGCCGGCCAGCCCGCCGTACAGCGCCCCAGCCAGAAAACCACAGACCAAACACAGCGCGATCAACAGCGGACCAAAAGTGATGATCGGCCCCAGCGTCAGCGCCGCGGTGACGCCCGCTACCGCGCCAGCGATCATCTGTCCTTCGCCGCCGATGTTCACTACGCCGCCTCGGAAAGCGACGCAGATACCGATGGCTACAAACAGCACGGGTATAGCTTTGACCAGCGTCTCGGCAGTGGCGTTCGTCGTGCCGAAAGCCCCCTGGAGCATTGAACTGAATGCCTGGATCGGATTGGCGTTGAGCGCCAGCAGCAGCAGCGAGGCCGCGGCTGCCGCGGCTGCGATCGCCAGCAGCAGCGGCCAGGCATTCAACAGCGAATTGGCGAAGGTTTTGAAGAATACAAGCGTAACTGCAGACGGACGAAAATTCATAAACAAAATCCGGTAGTGACTCGCGATATGTAGTTTATCGTTTAGTATGACTCGAAAATGCGAAAAAGGGTACAAATTGCTCCGGTTGATGTTAGCGATAATTAACAAACGGCGGGACAGATCAGGCTGCCGTCCCGCCGCTGATTCAGAGGCGTGTGTTGTTGATGGTGAAGGGATGAAGACTACTGTGGGACGGCCAGCGCCACCAGATCAAGCTCCAATGTGACGCTCTCACCCACCGAGGACACCTGCGGCGGCGCTTTGATTTCCAGGCCGAAATCGCGGTAGAGCACTGTGACAGAAGCCTGAGCTTCGAGGCGATCTGGTGCGACCAAAGCGGCCGTCGCGTCGAAAGTGACGCTGCGGGTGACATCGCGTATGGTGAGGTCGCCGCGAATCTGAAAGGCGATGGGACTGCCCAACGTCACCGGCGTATCAGGCAAATTGATCAGTTCGACGGGCGTGAATCGGATGAATTCGTATTCGTCGCGCGATGACTGCAAAATCTGGCCGCGAATAGATTGGTCGCGAAATTCTTGATCTGTCTTGAGTGTGCGGGCGTTGACGGCGATCACGCCGATTTGAGAAGCTGAGGGATTGCGAAAGTTGACGATGATGTCTCCGGCGACGCGGCGCGTAACGCCCACAACGGTGGTTGGATTGCCAAACAGCACCTCCTCAATCTTGAAGCGCGCCTCAGACTCGTCCTGGCTGATGCGGAACAGCGCGCGTTCTGGCTGTCCAGCCTCTGAAGCCGGTATGGGCGTCTCGGCAGCGGCGGTTGGAGCAGTCGGCGCGCTGGATGCGGCCTCGGCATTCTCACCAGACAAACGAGCTTCCAAAGCTTCTAGACGGGCATTGCCGATGACAACCTGAGTGGCGATTGCATCGAGTTTTCCGGTCAGCTCAGCCAATTGTGATGCGATCGGGGCGGCAGCGCCTGGGGTTGGCGTCGGATCGTTCAACGACAGCGTAGGCGCTGCTTCACGAACATCGCGGCTGGGCTCTGCTATTCCGCCGGTCGCCCACAGCAGGCCGAAGATGCCAGCAGCGGCTCCAGCGCCAAAAGCGACGAGGGCGATCAGCGCGACAATCGTTCTTGACATAGGTCCTCCTGGGCGGACACATTTGCTCAGCGCCCGTTTGCCCACTCAATTGGGATGCGCGATCGGAGTATTCAGCAGGCTTCTGGGGCGCGCAGGGATGTCATGAGGGCGGAATAGGCCATCCGCCCTCATCAGAAAACCATCAGAGCGCCAGGGTTACATGCCGGGTAAGGCGATCACCTGGCCGTTCTGGCCGCCGATTGAACCTACGCTGACGACGATCGTGCCGTCGGGCGCCTGAGCCAGGCCGTACGGCGCGGACAGTCCCTCCAGCACCGGCATCACACCGCTGGCGGAAACCGTCACTACGCGGCCGGGCTTCGGACCTTGAGCGCTCAGACCGCTTTCGACCGCATAGATCGTGCCATCGTCAGTGACTAACATGCCAGTGACCGCGGTCAAGCCGGAGAAGGTTTCGACGAGCTGGCCGCCCGACCACTTCTCAATGCGAGCGCCGCCTTCCGGCCAGGGGAAGCCGCTGAGGAAGCCGACGTAGATGTTGCCTTCAGCGTCTGTATCCACCGCAGTTGGAACCGGGTTATCGGTCGCCTGGGGCCAGGCAGCCGCGATCTGCACGCCGTTCGCCGGCGTCCAGCTCATCAGGCAGTTGCAGCCGGCATTGGCGATGAGGATCGTGCCGTCGGGCGCTACGGTGAAATCGACCGGGTTCGACTGCTGGTTCGGGTTGGCATCGGGATCAAGCTCAAGCTCAGGCGTCAGCAGGTCAACGAAGGTTTTCACGCGGCCGGTCTCTTTGTCCAGTTCGACCAGCGCGTGGGTGAAGGGGATGCGGAAATCTGAAGTCTCGCCGAGCAGCACCCAAATCGAGTCATCGGTGACGACCACATCATGCGCGCCCAGGGAGTTGCCGACGCGGTAGCTGATGAGGCCGGCCACTACGACCGATTTGGAGCCATCAGGCGCGACCCGCGTGATCTGACTGGAGGAGCCGAAGGGGGTGTCGTCGGACGTCGTCTGCGGCCCGCCGTTGCCAGCCTCAGCAACGTAGAGGTTGCCCTCACTGTCATACGACATGTTGCGAGGATTGACTAGGCCATCAGCGATGACCGCGCCGGCTGACGGTTGGGCAGCTACCGGCACTAGCGCGGTCAGCAGCAGACCAAATAGGACCAGACTAAGCAAACCTTTACACCTCACGATTAACTTCTCCTCACTCAATGCGGCAGGTATTTTGCGGCTTTTCGTTACAAGCCATGTCACAGTATACGGACGATCGTCTGCTTGCAGATGGTGAGCCGGCTGAGAGAATGGTGAGAAAGCGAAGTGAAGGCGGCGTCTTGCAATGCCAGGCGAACGAACCGGCGCGGGATCGCTTTGCCCGCGCCGGCGTGTCGGCGGCTATTCGACGGTGACACTTTTGGCTAGGTTGCGCGGCTGATCCACATCAGCGCCCCGGCGCACCGCGATGTGATAAGCCAGGAGCTGCAGCGGGATGACCGCTACGATCGGGCTGAGCAGCGGCGGCGCTTCCGGCACGTAGATCACGTGATCGGCCTTCGTCGCAATGAGCGTATCGCCTTCGGTCGCCAGGGCGATCACGCGCCCACCGCGCGCTTTGGCCTGCTCGATCTGGCTGATCATCTTGTCGTAGAGCGCATCCTTCAGCGCGATGGTGACGACGGGCATATCTTCATCGATCAAAGCGATCGGGCCGTGTTTCATCTCGCCGGCTGGGTAGCCTTCAGCGTGGATATAGCTGATCTCTTTCAGTTTGAGCGCGCCTTCCAGGGCGATCGGATAGTTGATCCCGCGCCCCAGATACAGGAAGTCCGTGTAGTGGTACAAATGCCCTGCCAGGTCACGGATTTGGGAGTCCGTCTCCAGCACGCGCCCAACTAGGTCGGGCAGGCGAGCGAGATCGTGAGCACAGCGGCGGCGGGCTTCCAGCGGGAGCGTTTCGCGCAGTTGGCCTAGATACAGCGCCAGCAGATATTGGTCAACGATGCTGGAGGTGAAGGCTTTGGTAGAGGCTACGCCGATCTCCGGTCCGGCGTTCATGCTGATATGGCCATCGGCAATCCGCATGGCCTGGCTGCCCACAGCATTGACGATGCTCCAGAGCAGAGCGCGCTTTTCTCGCGCCTCTTCCATGGCGGCCAGCGTATCCACCGTCTCGCCGCTCTGGGTGATGGCCAGCACAGCAGTGCGCTCATCAATGATTGGGTCGCGGTAGCGATATTCGCTGCCATAGTCTACTTCCACATTCAAGCGCGCCAGGTGTTCGATGAAGAATTTGCCGACTAGGCCGCTGTAGTAGCTGGTGCCGCAGGCCACCGTCACTATCCGGTTCAGCCGCCTCGCCCGGTCTGGCGTCAGATTGAGTTCGGGCAGCAACGCTTCGCCGCGCTCAAAATCCACCCGGCCGCGGATAGTGTCGGTGATGCTGCGCGCCTGATCGAAGATCTCCTTCTGCATGAAATGCTTGAACTCGCCTTTGGCGGCGCTTACCGGGTCCCAGGGGATGTCATGCGCCTGAGGCGCGACAGGTTCTCCGTCGAGCGTTTGCACCTGGAGATCATGGGCGCTGACAGTGGCGATCTGCCGACTCTCCAGGAACACCATGCGGCGCGTATGTTCCAGGATGGCGGGGATATCAGAGGCGACGAAATTTTCGCCTTCGCCCAGGCCGATGGCCACGCCGCCGGCATTGCCGATGCGCACGGCTACTAGGTGATCCGGACAGCGCAGACTCATCACCACAAGGGCGTGCGCCCCACGCAGGCGTTTCACGGCCTGGCGGGTCGCGTCAGTTAGGTCATGCGCGCCGCCGCAGGCGAAGCGCTCAATGAGCTGGACGATGACTTCAGTATCGGTCTCGGAACGGAACTGTACGCCTTCGGCGGCGAGCTCTTCGCGCAGCTCCAGATAGTTTTCGACAATGCCATTGTGGACGACCACAAATTCACCCGTCATGCTGATGTGGGGGTGGGCATTGTGCTCAGCCGGCGCGCCGTGCGTGGCCCAGCGCGTGTGGCCGATGCCGATCGAGCCGGAGATAGGATGGTCGGCGATGCGCGCGCGCAGGTTGCTCATCTTGCCAACGTCGCGGCGCAGATGGACAGCGCCGTCATTGATGACCGCCACGCCCGCGGAGTCGTAACCGCGATACTCCAGGCGCTGCAAGCCGTCCAAAATGATCGGCGTCGCGTCGCGCGGGCCGATATAGCCAACGATGCCACACATAAGGGAAGCCTCCGTTTCGCTGCTTACATAAATATTGTGCGCGCTCGGATCGCGCGGCGCGCTCGTCTTCCACCGGCTGGCCGCTTGTCCCGGCAGTTGCCCACCGGCTTTCGCGGGTCGCTTTGGTTGTACGGAGGTAAACAGACTCAGGGTGGTGGAGCACCCTGGCGGCATCCGCTGATCTCTCGATTTTCCCCCGGGATTGGGGTTAGGCCCGCACTGAAGCGGGCAACCGCCACCTCGTCACCCCTGGCGCAAACCAGGGGCCATGCGCTGTCCGCACCTCCGGCAGTATGGTTCGACCTCTCTCCTCTCGTTCATTTAGGGCGCTGTTCGCATTGTAGCACGATTGCACCCCTGGCAGCCATTGAGAAACGGGTATGCATTAGGGGTTCGGGCGCTTTGGAGAGGGCTCTACGAATTCTAGGTAGTGAGTAGTCGCCTGACTCACATCGCGGTAGCGCCCGCGCAGGCGCTCATCCCGGATGGCCAGGGCGAGCTGATACATGGCCTCGTGTGACATGGCCGCCAGTTGTTCCCGCGGGATGCGCCCAGAGGCTTCCCGTTTGAAGCGGAACGGTCGACCAAAGTTGACCTGAATATGCGGGCGCTGAAGGCGGAACAGCTTTTCTTTCCAATCAGCCGCGCCGGATAATCCCGTGGGGATGATGACCGCATCGCTGCGAGTGGCGATGAAGGCCAGCCCGTCTTTGGCTTCGGCCAGCCCCTCGGGATGGCGCGTCCCTTCTGGGGCGATTAGGATGAGCTGCCCATGGCGGAGCAGTTCGATCGAGTTCATGAGCGCTCTGCGATCCACCTCGCCACGATTGACCGTATACGACCCCCACCACCACACAAACGGGCCGATGAGCGGATGGCGGGCATTTTCGATTTTGGTCATCGGGATGACGAAGCGGTTGGTCACCGCGCCCATACACAGCACCGGGTCAAGCATCGAGATGTGGTTCATCATGATGATGCCGGGGCCGTCAGCCGGGATGTTGTCAGCGCCGGTCACTTCCACCTGCCACAACACCTTGAATCCCAGAGTGCGAATCAAGCTGCGCAGCAAACGGCGGCGCCAGGCCAGGCGAGGTTGGCGGGCTACGTAAGTCTGAATCGATGCTGATGTGCTCATGACGGTTTCTTGCGTTGGGGAGTGCGCGTTCGTCGCGCGCCCGTGGAGGGGCGGCGAGATCGAGGTTGGCGGCCACGGCCGTCCGGCCGCGCCGGACGCTTCAGTTCAGGCGCTTTGGGCGCTGCTGCGGCTGCCCGTCCCGGCGATGGCCGCCGGCGTCCGGCTGCTCGCAGCGCAGTGTATTCGGGGGCGGGAGCGCGCAGCGCCTCAATCTCCTGGGGTGTTAACTCGCGCCATTCGCCTGGGCGCAGCGACCCTAATCCCAATTTGCCGATGTGAGTCCGCACCAAGGATTTGACCGGATGGCCGAGCAGCGCTGCCACGCGGCGGATCTGGCGTTTCTTGCCCTCTGTCATCACGATTCGCAGCGTGGTTTCTTTGCCGCCGTCGATGATCTTCACGATGCAGGGGGCGGTGCGGCCTTCATCTTCAAGTTCGACGCCAGCTTGCCAGCGCGCAATCGTCTCCGCACTGGGCAAACCGTAAACGACCACTTTGTAGGTTTTGGTGTGGCGGTAGCGGGGGTGGGACAGCTGATTGGCCAAATCCCCGTCGTTGGTCAGCACCATCAGCCCTTCGCTCTCAGCGTCCAGGCGGCCAATGGTGAACAGGTGACCTGCATACGGCACGAATTCCCGCACCGTTCGCCGGGAATCATCCTTATGCGGCCTGTCGGTGGATAACACATGGCGCGGTTTGTTAAACGCAAAGTATACCAACCGATCAGGCAGTTTCAGCCGCTCGCCATCTACTTCAATGACGTCGATCTGGGGATCAGCCTGATCGCCGATGTGGATGATCTGGCCGTTGACCCGCACTCGACCATCGCGGATGAGATTTTCGCAGGCGCGGCGCGAACCGAAGTTGGCCTGCGCCAGAAGTTTCTGTACGCGTTCTTTCACGATGCCGCCATTTTCTGATCTTCTGCCGCCGCCAAGTTGAAGGCGGTGCGATTTGCACCGATTATAACACAGGCAGCCTGAGGGCTAGGCAGGGGCGTCGGGTTTCAGCGGTTCGGCCAACCGAGCGTTGGCCAGCGCTTCATACACGCTGATGATGGCGCTGTTATCCAGTTCGCCGTTTCCCTGCTGAAGCATGGCGGTGTACAACTGCTGGATGGCGGCGGTCACTGGCAGCGGGATGCCATAAGTTTTGCCTGTGTCCAGACAAATGCTCAAATCTTTATGCTGCATGTAGGCCTTGAAGCCCGGCTGGCGGTTGCCAGCGAACAGCCGTGGCGGTTTGACATCCAGCGTCCACATCTGGGCCGCGCCATTCTTGATGGCTTCAACTACCCGGCTGGGGTCAACACCTGCCTTTTGGGCGGTGATCAGCGCTTCGGCTAGGGCGGCCATCTGCGCGCCGACGATGATCTGATTGCAGACTTTGGCGATTTGTCCAGCGCCGCTGTCGCCTACTAGCACCCAAGTTTTACCTATGGCCTGGAACAGGGGCGCTGCGCGCTCAAACGCCGCTTGCGAGCCGCCGACCATGATCGTCAAAGTGCCGCTGCGCGCGCCGACATCGCCGCCGCTGACCGGCGCATCTAACGCTTCGACCCCGACCTCGGCTAATCGAGCGGCTAGCATCCGGGCGGTCTCCGGTTTGATCGTGCTGTTGTCGATGTAGATCAAGCCGGGATGAGCGCCTTCGATGATGCCATCCTGGCCGAGCACCACTTGTTCGACATCCGGCGAGTCCGGCAGATTGGTGAAGACGAATTCGACCTGGGTGGCGACCTCACGCGGGGAGTAGGCGGCGCGCGCGCCTTCCTGCACCAGGGCGTCCACGATGGCGCGGCTGCGGTTGTGGACGACCAGTTGGTGGCCTGCTCTCATTAAGTTGCGAGCGATGGCTGATCCCATGATGCCCAGCCCGATGTAACCAACGGTTGCCATGTCTGCTGCTCCTTCGACGGCGACAAATTCAATTCACACTTTGCGAGACACCCGAAAACGCAGCGGGATGCCGACTAGCAGCCGCGTTTGCGCTTGCAGAGTCGGCAGCGCCACGAAAATGAGCGTCATGATAGGCAGAAGCGGAAAACTCAGCAGAGTCCAGAAGCGTTCACGCAGGGTGGGCGAGCGTGGACGCGGTGGGCGCACGATCACGTCCTGCGCCCAGAAGATGATGCCCAGCGCCACGACCAGCAAGCTGGCGATCGTCAGCAGAATGAAAGTGGGGTAATCAACCAGCAGTGCTGGATCGCGCAGCACATCGAGAAGCGGTGGCGCAATCTGCGGATTGACGATGATCGGAAACTGAGATCCAACCGTCAGGATCACCCATCCAGCCCCCGCCAACAAGATGTCGTGCGCCACCCGGAACAGCAGCCGGAAAGCGGCGCCAAACTCAATTTCTGGATGTTCGATCATCTTGGCGATGATGTAGCCGACTTCTTTGCTCCCCCAGGCGTGCCGAAGCGTTTGCTGATAGCGGTTTTTGATGGCTTCCCACAACGTATCGCCTGTGACCGCGGTAGCGGAGAAGGGCAGAAACACGCGTTCCAGCTCGACCTGGCCATCGCGATTGAAGAAAGCTTTGATGAACATGTGCCATTCGTCAGCGATGACGTCAGGGTCCCAATAGCCGCTGGAGTCTAGCAGGCGCAGACTGAGCGAGTAGGATGACATCGGCATCGGTATCCACCAGGGTGCAGCCAAGTAGGCCAGCTCGAAGGCGGTCGCATAGGCGTTGACGATGCGCAGCAGTGGGTTGATGTCCCAGATGTTGGTATGATAGCGGATAGGCGCTTGCCAGAAGCGCAGGTGGCGGGCCGGGTTGAGGGCGAACAAACAGGTGAGGGCGAAGAAGTGGTTGCGATGCCAGAGCGTATCAGCGTCCTGGGTGGTCACCAGAATGTGGTCAATCGAGTAACCGCCTTGATCGACCAGCCGTCGTTTCACCCAGCGCGCTGCCCAGGCCTGATTGGCGGATTTGCACTGCATCTCGCCAGGCAGACCTCGCGGATGAACGGTGAAGTACAAGTTGGCGAAGCATCCCGCGTAGTCCGCGCGCAGGCGCTCGGCTTTTTCAACTGAGCCTTCTTCAGCGGCTTCCATCGCCAGCACTACCGTCATGCGGCGGGAAGCTTCGTACTGGCTGGCTAGATTGTCAAGCGTTTGCCGCAAGATGATGTCTGGCTCTTTATAGTTCGGGATGATGACGATGTGGTGTACGGCATCCCATTCAAGCGCCCCAGGCGCGGCTGACTGCTGGTAGTATGTTTTCCAGTCAGTTTGTTCCCACTGGCTGATCAGCCGCAGACCGCGCACATTGGCAATGCCAGCAAACAGGAACCGAACGGCAGCGTAAAACCCCAGGAGGGCGGCCATCAGTAGCAACGCGCGCGGGAAGGCCAGACCGGCGATGATCGAAAAGAGCAAAGCGATCCAGGCTAGGCAGCCCGGAATGCCGTCCAGCGCGCGCTCTGGGATGGCTGGCGCTGGCGCGCCAGCCCAGACCGACCGACCGGCGCCCAGTTGTACGTTGTCACGTCGTCCGCCGCTGGATTGATAGGGCACAATGGCGTTCCGGCTGCACAGGGTTCAACACTGCCCTTAGCATACCACAGCGCCTGCTCGTGCCCAATGGGCTGCCTGATGGTACAATGGAATACACCTCGTAAAGGAACAGCGCATGGAAGCGCGCATACTCGTTATCGAAGACGATCGGGAGTTAGCGCGGCTACTCCAACTTGATCTGACGCACGCCGGCTACCAGGTACAAGTGGCAGAGACCGGGTTAGATGGTCTGTTGGTTTTTCAAGCGCTGCGCCCGCATCTGGTCGTGCTAGATATCGGTTTGCCGCTAATGGATGGCATCACGGTCTGCCAGCGGCTGCGTGAAATATCCGATGTGCCGATCCTGCTGATGACTGCCCAAGAAGTGACCGAGGAAGATATCGCCGCCGGGTTGAACCTGGGGGCGGACGAGTTCCTGCTGAAACCGCTGCGGCCTTTAGAGTTTCAGGCGCGGGTCAAAGCGCTGCTGCGCCGGGCGCGAGCGCTGGAACTGGAGGCCAATCAGGTCGCCCGTTATGAAGACGATTACCTGGTCGTTGACCTGACTACGCGGCAGGTTATGGTGGCTGGTCAGGAGGTGCGCCTCACGCCCACCGAGTTCAAACTGCTGGCGGTATTCGTCAACAACCCCGGCAAGGTGTTGACTTTTCGCCAGCTTCTAGAACAGGTGTGGGGGTACGAGTACGCCACCGAGCACCATTACCCGCGCATTTATGTCTCGCATCTGCGGCGCAAGATTGAGCCGGACGTCAAAGAGCCGACATACATCCACAGCGAATATGGCGTTGGTTACCGGTTCGTAGGCCGCGCGGCGGAGTGAAAGCCTTATGATCCGGCGCGCTCCAGCGTCAGCGTGAAGTTCCCCTCGCTCAGCCCCTGGTCTTCCTGATAGCGAGTAGCCACCACCACATAGACGCCATCAGCCGGGATCACAAACGCTTCAATGGCGGCGTCATAGGTTTCAGGCTGAGGCAGATCGTCGTTGCGCGCCAGTTCGATGCCCGCCTCATTCAACAGGATTAACAAGGGGTCGAGATCGCCTGATGTCTGCTGCATCCGCAGGGTGATCACGTCGCCGGCCTGGGCTAAAAATGTGTAGCGTACCGCTCCGGAACGGCCGCTAATGCTGCCCTGCACAGTGTCGCCGACTGCGATCGGAGTTGGTGGCGCTGGCGTGGCGTCCTCAGCAGGTTCGGTCTCAAGGATTTCCAGCTTGAGCTCAAAATCGCCGATGGTCGTGCCGATCTGTTCGCCGTAGCGCGTGGCCAGGATTGTATAGACGCCGGCGCGCGGCAGGGTGAGCCGGCGCAAATAGGCGTTCAAAGTCGACTCTTGCGGATCGTCATCGTTTTCAGCTACGCGCGCGCCCGTCTCGTCCAGCAGCACCAGGTATGGGTCTAGTGAGCCCGACAGCGTGTTCATTCGAATGCCGATGATGTCGCCCGCCCTCCCCTCGAAGCGGTAGCGCATGACCGGCGTCTCCGCAGTGATACTGCCTCGGACAGTATCCCCATAAGCGATCGCCTGAGCTTGGCCGGTGTCCTCCGGCAAGGCGCCGCTGCGGGTCAGATCCCAGATCCAAGTGTTAGTGAAGGTGCAGTTGGTCACGTCGCTCTCATCATAAGTGCCGAATACGACGCCGACAGAACCGCTGCTGAAGTCGCGGTCGTCAAAGCGGTCGGCAAACGCCCCGTTGAGGTATACGTTGAACACGCTGCCGCGGATGACGATGACCAGATCATTCACGTCGGTGAGACCGGTACGAACGCGGCTGCCGTCGCCAAAGATGTCGTCCTGCCAACTGCCAGCCAATTTCTTGCTGAAACTCAACCTGCCGTCACGGCTGATCTGGATGGAGTACAGGTTGTCATTGTCTAATTCGCGGAAGACGAACCCGCAGTAGTCCTCAGCCGCGCCCGGTCCCCAGGTGATCTGAGTTCCGGCGACGAAATCGCTGTACTGCCCCGCCAGGCGTTCCCACTGGAGTCGATTATCCTGACCGGTGAGGTCAATCGTCTTGGTCGCCAGTTCAGCGGCCAGCATGCCTACTGATGGCGGCAAGCCGGCAGCAGCCAGACCGGCCGTCACATAAGCGGGGAGACTGGCTCCAGGCGCGCCGGCCGACAAATCGAATACCCAGGTGTTGGTGAAGGTGCAGCGGGTTTCTGCGCTCTCATCAAACGTCCCGGCCATCAAGGCGACCTGGCCCGCCGTCAGGCTGTCATCTTGGAATTGGCCGGCCGGCCGGCCGTTCAGATAGATGCTGAAGACATTTCCGCGCGCCACCAGGATGAACTCATTCAGTTCTTCACGCCCCACGCGGACGAGCGAACCATCGCCCGCAATGATGTCGCCCCACGAACCGTTCAGCCACGCGTTGAACCAGACATCGCCAGTGCGAGCGATCTGCACGGTGTAAAAGTTATCGGTGTCAACCTCTCGGTACAGAAAGCCGCACTGGTCCTCGGCTGCGCCCGGCCCCCACTGGATGGTGGTCCCGATGACGAAATCGCTGAACTGGCCGTTGAATCGTTCCCAGCGGATGAGATCGTCCGCATCGCTCAGGTCAATCGCCTGCCGGTCGCGCTGGGCGACCAGCACGCCCTCTTGCGGCGTTATGCCGGCGGCTGCCAGACCTGAGCGCACATAGTCGGGCAGTTCGCCAACTGGCAGCAGCGGCGTGGGCGATGGCAGCGGCGTTGGGGTGCTGGTCGGCGTGTCTGTCGGCGTCGGTGTCGGCGTTGAACTAGGGGTGTCCGTCGGTGTCGGCGTGAAGGTGGGCGTGTCCGTCGGCGCGAGCGCCACCGGCACACTGCGTAGGTCGCCGGATGTCTCGACCAGAGCGGTTGAGGCCGTCAACCAACCCGCGCTGCCGTCGGGTAGGCGCACCTGAAACCAGTTTCCGTCTTCGCTGATGCCTAGGATGTCTAACTGTTCGTTAACTTCCAAGCTGCCGAGCACGGGGTAAGTCAGGGCTGGCCCGCCGCGCACGGGGATGCTACGCAGCGCCTGAGCGACGGGCGTTGAGGGCGTCGGCGTGTGGGTTGGGGTGGGCGTGTCCGTTGACGTCGGCGTCAACGTAGCGGTGGCAGTCGCCGTCGGGGTGTCTGTTGGCGTCGGTGTAGCGGTGTCGGTGGGCGTTGCGGTAGGAGTTACCGGCGTTGGCGTTTGGGTCGGCGCGCGTGTTGGCACGAGAGCGCCCGGCGTAACGGATGGCACAAACAGGACGACTTCCGGCGTCGGGCTGACGCCGCACCCGGCCCCAAATAACCCGATTACCCCTGCCAGCACGATCACGATGCGCAGCCGGATGATCACCATGCCACTCCCTGAGGGCAACATTGAAGCAGTCTGCTTCCATTGTAGTGAGGGATGCCCGGTTGTGCTAACTTCCCGGCGTCGTCCGGGCTTTGCCCTTAACCCCTTTCAGGCCGCGAGCGGTCGTCACGTCTAGCAGCGCGGTCTGATAGTTGTAGGTGCTGCGGCGCTTCTCAGCGTAAGCCTCCTGCGCCAGCCGCACGAGTTCCTCGACGACCTGCTGTGGCGAGAGGCCTTCTTCCTGCCATAAGTAGAAAGCGAGCGAACCGGGCATCGTGTTCAGCTCGTTCAGAAATATCTGGTTGGTCTCCGGCTTGACCAGAAAATCGATGCGGGCGGTGCCGCGCCCTTCGACGGCGCGAAACGCTTGAACAGCCAGCTTGCGAATCTGCTCGGCTAGATCTGCCTGGATAGGCGCGGGGATGAGACGCTCGGCGCTTTTCATCCCCTCGCCGCCGCGCAGGTATTTATCTTCATATGTAAGGAATTCTTCCCACGAAATCGGCTGTTCCAGCACCGAGGCGCGGATGCTGGCGCCGTCGCCCATGACGGCGCAGTTAATCTCAATGCAGCCGGTGACTGCCTGCTCGACCAGGATCAGGCGATCTAGTCCGGCGGCGACTTCAATCGAAGCGCGCAGCAGTGTTTCGTCATTGGCGCGGCCAATGCCGATGCTCGACCCCAGCGTGGCCGGTTTGATGAACAGGGGAAATGTGAGCTCGCTCAGGATGTGCTGGATCACGCGGTCTGGCGCTTCCAGCCATTCGGCGCGGCTGAAGGAAACGGCGTCTACCACCGGAATGCCGTGCTGCGCCAGCACCATTTTGGTCATGATCTTGTCGTTGGCGATCGCCGAAGCCAATACGCCACAGCCGACATATGGGATGTCGGCCAGTTCAAACAGCCCTTGCAGCGTGCCATCTTCACCGTGCGACCCGTGTACGGTGGGAAAAACGACGTCCAGCCGCCGGATTTCGCTCCGGCCAAAGCGACCTGGCGCTGGATTGATGATCAGGCCGTGATGCTCTATGCTGGGCGAGATGATCGCCCGCATCACACCTTTCGCCTCAATGACCGGCTTCTTGAAGGTGTTGAGATCGCGCAGCAGTTCGCCAGTGAACCAGCGGCCGTCACGATCAATATAGATCGGCACGATTTCATAGCGCTCTGCATCAAAAGCGCGCATCACCTGATGGCCGGTGACGATCGAGACGTCATGTTCAACGCTGCGACCGCCGAAGACCACGCCGACAACCTGTTTGCGCTTCGCTGCCATAACCCCTCACAATTCGCTGGCGTCCCCTTCAAGAGACGGTTTCCGTAGCACTCGTTCACCGGCTCACGTTATGACGAATAGGTATCCGGAAGATCGTTCAAGAACAGTACGGTATCGCCGGCGGACAGATGATTTTGATACCAGGTCACCGCTTCCGCCAGCGTATCCGTGACGATCAACCGGTCGGCCGGGAAGCCGGCAGCCAGCAGGCCGGCACGCACCGGGTCGGTCTGCTTCGCGCCGATCAAGATCACATCGGTGGCGTGCTGAGCGGCGATCTCGCCTAGTTTGTAGTTTTCGCTCTCCATCATCGGTCCGAGCTCAACCATGCCCGGTGTGATCAACAAGCGCCGGCCAGTCTGGTGTAGAGACAGCACGCGCAGAGCGTGAACGACGCCGACCGGGTTGGCGCTGTAGGCGTCGTTGATGATGGTGATGCCCTGTGGGGTGACCTGCCGCGCCAGGCGGCTTTCAGCCGGCTGCAGCGTGCGCACGCGCCGAGCAATATCGCGCAGCGGCATACCTTCATGGACGGCGACTGCCGTCGCCAGCAGCAGGTTCGTCACGTTGTGCAGCCCCAACAGCGGCGTGACGAAGTGTTCGCTGGCGCCAGTTTCGCGGTCAGCGACGGTGAAACTCAATCCGTCCAGCGTTTCCTGGATATCGAAAGCGATGAAGCGCGGGTCGCCGGGCGGCGCGTGCGCTGGATCAACTTCCCGGCTGACCGTCAGCCGGGTGGCAGGATGGCCGCGCTCAGCCATCTGCCGCACGTATGGATTGTCCCAGTTGAAGACGCCAACGCCGTCTGGCGGCAGCGCCTTGATGATCTCGTATTTGGCGATGGCGATGTTGTCAAGGCTGCCGAAACGCTCTAGGTGCTGCGGGCCGACTTCGACCACGATGCTGATGGAAGGGTGGGTTAGCTCGCAAATGCGCTCAATCTCGCCGGGGATATACGCCCCCATCTCGCAGACGAAATAGTCAATGCTGTAGTCCTGGGCGATATCCTGATTGATGGCGATGCACACCCCCATCAGCGTATTGTAGCTTTTCGGCGTTGGATAGGCTTTGTAGCGGCCGTTGAGGATGTGCGCTAGGTAAGTCTTGGTGCTGGTCTTGCCGTAGCTGCCGGTGATGCCGATGACGACAGGGCGCACGGCCGCCAGCGTCCGCCGCGCCTGCGCGATGAAACGCCGGCGGAAGATCGCCTCGACCGGCGTCATCAGCACGTTGCCGAGCACCAGCCACAGGGGGGCGGCCAGAAACAGTAGCAGGCCACCGGTCATAACCAACCCGAATTGCAGTTCGGTGATCTCCGGCAGCCGCGATATGCTGAGCCATACCAGCGCTGAGACGAACGCGGCAGCGGCGAAAGCTGCGCCCAACAGCCGCCGAGCGCGGGGGGTGGCTTTGAAGCCTTTCTTGACTTCGCCTTCACGCGGCGGCCAGACTGCGATCATGGCCGCCACAGCGCCGATCAGGCTGGTGAGCGCTGGGCCAGGGGCGTCGAACAGCATGATGATCAAGATCAGGCTGGAGGCCCAGGCGGCGAGAGGGCGGGCGGGCGCCCAGCGATAGCGGCGCGCGGCCAGCCAGCGCAGGTAGCGGCCTGTCATGTATTCTTCGATCTGGTAGAAGCGCGCCTGGCGGTACGTGCGCAGCCATGCGCCGGCCAGCCAGAGCAAGAGGATGATCAGCAAACTCTCAGTCATAGGTCACGGCGATGGGCGCTGCGCGTCAGCGTCCGTTTGGAAGAAATGGTTTAACACGCGAAGGGTATCAGACAGCCTGTCGAGATAACTGTAGTGGCCAGCGCCCTCAAACACGACCAGGCCGGCGTCGGGAATGGCTTGTTCCAGACGCCGACCCTGCCACAGCGGCGTCTCTTCATCCTGGTCGCCCCAGAACAGCAGCGTGGGAACAGCGACCTGGGCGGCGCAGGGCAGCAGGTCTTCAGTGACGACTTTCACGAAGGTATCGCGCATCACACCGCTGGCCGCCTTGTAATCGGCTGAACCATAGCGCTCAATGTACCAGGCACGAAGCTGGTCGGCTGCATATGACAGCCGCAAACGGCGCAGCAGTCCGAGCGCTCGCCGATAGATTGACAAGCGCAGGCGCGCCGCAACCGGCGGCGTCGGGCGCACGCCGGCGCTGTTGGCGAGCGCCATTTTGACGATGCGGTCGGCATGTTTTGCGCCCAGAATCAACCCTAACCGCCCGCCGAACGAATGGCCGAACAAATATACTGCATTCAAGCCGAGCGCATCGAGAAAGGCAAGGGTGAAGGCGGCATAGTCCCAGACCGACCAAGGCGCTGGCGGCGTAGGCGTCTGGCCGAACCCAGGCAAGTCCGGAGCGTAGACGCGAAACCCAGACTGTGCCAGGCGCTGCGCCAGCGGCCAGACCAGCCCGCTGTGCGCACCCCAGCCGTGCAGCAGCAGCACATCTGGGCCGACGCCAGCCGTCAGATAAGCCGTTGGCAGTCCCTGGACGATGACCACCTGCGGCAGTTCGGTCATTCGATGGTGATCCTCGCCCCCAGCGACTTGAGTTTGGTCAAGACGCCGGCGAAAGCGCGTTCGAGGACATGTGCGTTGTCAATCACCGACTCGCCGTCGGCGACGAGCGCCGCGCCCAAAAGACCCAGCCCGGCGCGCACGTCCGGCGTGTCCATGTAGATCCCATGCAGCGGCGTCGGCCCAACGACGATCGCGCGATGCGGGTCGCAGAGCACGATCTGCGCGCCCATCGCTTTCAACTTGTCCACGAATAACAGCCGGTTGCTGAAGAGTTTTTCGTGCACCAGCGCTGTGCCGCGCGCCTGAGTGACGGCCAGGGTGATGATCGCCACCAGGTCAGAGGGAAAAGCGGGCCACGGCGACGTCTCAATCACCAGATCGGTGTCTTCTTCGCGGCTGGACAGGTTCAGGGTTTCGTGCCGGGGCACAAACAGACAGTCAGCGTCAGCGTCAAACGTGATGCCAACTTGGCGGAATGTCTTGATGATCATCGGCATGTCGGCGCGGCGAATCCCTTCAATCTGCGCCCGTCCGCCAGACATGGCGCAGATTGCCGCCACACTGGCAATTTCGATGTGGTCGGGGCCAATGGTGACAGCAGCGCCGTGCAGTTCCGGCGGGCTGATGATACGCAGCACGTTAGACCCGATGCCTTCTATGTGCGCGCCCATCTCGCACAGCATGTGCGCCAGTTCTTGCACATGCGGCTCGCAGGCAGCGTTGTGAACGATGGTCTCTTTGCCCAACCGCGACGCCAGCATCATCACCAGGGCGGTCGCCGTGACGCTGGCCTGAGTGAGGGTGATCTCGCGCTGCTCCCAGGGGACGGCGCGACACTCGATGGCGCTGCTGGTCGTGGTCACATCCTGCCCGAGGTCGCGCAAGGCTTCCAAGTGCGTGCGGACGCGGTGCAGCGGGAAATCAATTTCGGCGCGCGCGTGCTGCCGGCGAGCGAGCATCGGTGCGAAGAACAGCAGCACGCCCACCAGCCCGTTGACATCAGCGCGCGTGAGCACGCGGCGGGTGATTTGCGGCGTCTCGAGGGTGAGATCGCCTGACAGAGCGCCGTCTATCCTGGCGCCGAGGTTTTCGGCCACTGCCAGCATCGCGCGCACATTGATCGTGTCGGGCGCTGCTCGCAGCGTCACCGGCTGCTCAGTTAACAGCGCTCCAGCCAGCAGGGCGATCGCCGCATTGCTGTTGCCTGCCGGTCGGTAGATGCCATTGAGCGGCTGCTTGCCTTCAACGCGAATCCGCATACATCCTCGCCTGGTCAGAAACCGCCGGCATTATACCTGATTTCTTAAACCGGTCGTAGGTCGGCCATCGCTATGCAGTCATCCATAGCGTCGGAGTAGTTCGGGTACTTTGCACAAGTTAGTTCCGTCTGCCTTCAAAAGGCTTGCACATTGACAGCCGCCTCAAGCCGAGTCACAATCCAAGCTCACGTACGATTGTGAATGACAAGGTTGCTCCATGCCAGCCGCAAACCTGACTATGAATAACACTCATCCAGGCGCGAGATGGTGAGGGGCTGTCTTTAGCTTCGCGTTCGGCGACACCCCTCACGGGGTGTTTTTGTTTGTTGGCGTATGTTTCACCTGGGATAGAGGACTGGAGGTCTTTTCTTGTCTGCTCAACTTTCTATCGACACGGCGCTGGACGTCCCGCAGTTCGTCGTCCCGGCGCAGCACCGGGTGCCAGTGCATGGCTATCCGGGCGCGATGATGACCATCCCGCCATCGCGCATGTTCCTCATCCGCGATTCGTTGAAGAAATACAAGGAAAAAGCTGGAGCGGACGCGCCCACGTATGACGCTTCACAGGGCGATGGCGGCGCCAGCCTGCCGGGCGTACCGCGCGCCCTGTTGGAGCGCGCTCTAGAGCTGCAACTCGAACACGGCACAGCCTACGATCAACCCTGGGGCACAATGCAGTTTCGCAAGGCTGCTGCTGGACCCTACTGGCATCTGGACGCTGCTTCGGGATGGGGACCAGATAATATCGTCTTCGTGCAGGGGGGACGCGACGGCTTGCAGAAAGCCTACGCGGCCATGGTGGCGCTGAACGGCCAGATCGGCGACGCGTTCGTGGTCTCGCGCGTGCCATGGATCAGTTACAACTGGGGGCCGTATGCGGTCGGCCTGAACGTGCTGCTGGCGCCGGGCGATCCGGATCAAGGCTGGCGCTACACGCCGGAAGGGATCAAGGCGTGCGTGGACTTCGCAGCGCGAGAAGGGCGCAAGGTGGCCGGCCTGCTGATCACGTCGCCAGATAACCCGACCGGGCGCACCATGCCACTGGATGAACAGATCATGCTGGCGCGGGTGGCGCTGGAGAACGGTTACCCGTTCGTCCTGTTCGACTGGATGTATCATTGGGTGACCGACGGCGGGCCGTCGGATATCAATGTCGTGCTGCAGGCGTTTTCGCCGGCGGAGCGAGAACGGCTGATCTTCCTGGACGGACTGACCAAGAGCCTGGGGGCGTCGAACATCCGCAGCGCTCATCTGTTGGCGGGCAAGCAGGTGGTAGCCTATATCACTAGCCAGGCGTCGCACGGCGTCATCCCCAGCTACTACGCCCAGGCGGTGGCCATTGCTGCTTACGAGATGGGTTACGGGCAGGCGGCGGCCAGCATCATCGAGCCGACCCGGCAGAGCCGCCAGGTGCTGCGCCGCGAGTTAGAAGCTGCTGGTCTAAAGTTCATCATGGGCGACGGCTATTATGCATTCGTGGACTGCACGCCGTATATCGAAGCCGGCGGCTTGAAAGACTCCGAGGATCTGCTGACGTATCTGGGCGAGCAGTACGGCGTGGCGATTGTGGCCGGCGTCTACTTCTCGTCAGCGGGCGCCAACTGGATCCGGTTCTCGTATGCGCTGCCGCCGGAGACGACTGAGAAAGCCGTCCGGCGCTTCGTGGAAGGGCTGCGTTCGCTGCAGAAAACGTAGATCAGTGCGTTCTTTGTCGGTGGTTGGTCGTGAGGGCCAGCCACCGATCAGTGAGCGCCGGACTGTCCGCAATCTGTTTGCTCATTGCGGTAGAGGACGCCGATCGGGGTGAAATGGAGCAGGGACAACCGGATTCGGTTGCCAATTTTCGCGCGGTTTGGTGATGACAGCAAAATGTAACGCGAGCGCAGTGGGTAGCGCAGTGGCGGTTGGTCGCCCCAATAGCCGATGTAAAACGACAGCCCGATACCAGGATGAATCAGCGCTAGCTCAGGTGGGATGCTCAGCACGCGATGCCCTCGATTTTCGAGGACGAACAGCAGTGTATTGCACCAGCCTGATGGAGCATCTGGCTGATAGACGATCTCTGACGCCATGCTATCGCGGAAAGCGATCATGTCTTCGATCAGCCCCGGTGTGAACTGCGGCTCAATCGCGGCGCGATATTCGAGCAGGAATTCGGGAAGCATAACTGCCTGAATTACGATAAAAGCTGCCAAGATGAACCAACGGCGACAAGCAATCAAGACGATCAGGCTGAGTAGCAGGTGTGGCGCGAGCGCCCGAAAATCCCGGTAAAACGCTATATCATTAAATAGGAGATTGATCACCAGCGGCGTGCCCAAGTTGCTTAAATGGAAAATGCCCTCCGCTGTGAATACGCGCCGCCGCGTGACCCACAGCAGCGCAATCATCACCAAGATCGCCACGATCAAGTATCGCTGGGCAACTTCAATCGGGACGCCGCGGTTCCAGACCGCCAAGTTGCTGGCCAGACGATCGAGTCGCGCCTGTATACCGCTGAAGAGACTCTGCTCCATTAAAGGGTAGGGAGCAGATAGGGCGATGTTGGCCAGGTAAATGGTAATGAACCCCAGCAGCGCCAATCCGGTCGCCCGAATGATGCTCGTCAGGGATCGGTTTTCGAGCTGCAATAAAATAAACAGCAGCGGGAAAAAGAGAACGCCCCAGGTCGGACGCATCAAAGCGAGTAGTCCCACCAATCCAAGCAGCATAGCGAAGCTCGGCGGCGATATTCGGCGGTGGTCAGCGATGGGTTTCCAGATAAGCGCTCCTATCCCGATGGCGCCAGCCTGATTCAGACTCTCCATCATGCTGGTGGGGATATAGATCAGCACCGGCCAGACTAGGATCGTCGTCACAGCTAGCAAGAGCATTTGAAGTGAGCTTGATTGTCGAATCAACAGTGTGATCAGAGAAAGCGTGATGGCCAGCGCGTTCAAGATGATTGGCGAAGTGAGAGTCCAGCTGAAAATCCTTCCAACCGTCCCGTAAAGCAGCGCAAAGACCGGGCCATGGGCGTAATAGCGGCTGAAAGCGGCGGGAGCCGGCAGTTCGTTGACGGTGTAGTAGCCACCGTTGAAGCCAACTGCGCTAAAGGTATAAATCTGTCGCCAGTGAAATAAGGAGTCATTATAGACATCATAGTAGGTGGGCACAAAATGTGTAAAATCTACATTCAAGAATTTTTCGGTTAGCAAAAGAGTAAGTAAGGCAGGAGCTAGAGCCAACAAGTTAGCTAGCGCTATTCGCAAGCATTTGGCAGGCATCACGAGACCTCGTTTATGACTGTGACAGTGTCTCTCGTTATTTCTACTCGAATGCAATACAGCCGTGTTTACCGCAGCTTATGCTTCATCCGGGCCGCGTGATGATGAACAGTCCGAAGATGACCACCAGCGTGCCGATGACTTTGGGTGCGGTCAGCGGCTCGTTGAAGAGCCAGTAGGAAAAGACCATCACCACGACGTAGGCCAGGCTCATGAACGGGTAGGCGAAGCTGAGATCGAACTGTGTCAGCGCGCCCATCCAGGTGAGCGAGCCGAGAAAGGCGGCGGCGAAGCTGCTGATGACCCAGGGATTAAGCAGCAGCCGCAGGATGAAGCCAATTTGTTCGGTCAGTCCAGAGGGCACCTGGCCGGCGAGATCAACCTGCCACTTGAACACTAACTGACCATATACTGTCAGGCCGATCGTGAGCGCTATGAAGAAGAACCCGCTGAGCATTGAGCCAGCCTTTTGTCGTGCACTGTCCACAGTCAGGCCTCCCGGCGCACCAGGATGGTGAAATCGTAGATGCCGTAGTCGTGCAGCAAAGCGACCTGGCGCGACAGCCGCGTTTTGCAGTAGTCGAACAGAAAGCACGGATTGGCGTAGTAAAGATCAGGGCGCATCTTATCAGGATCAGAATAGCTGGTCAGAGAGTTGAACGCTAGACCCTGCCGGCACAGCGCCCACAGCTTGTCAATAGTCGCCAAGACGTAGGCCTCCCATTCCGGCAGAGGAGTATCTAACCGCATGTTGAACACGCCGCTGGCGATGACATAGTCGGCCGGTTGCAGGCTGGATTCGTCAGTGGTGAAGTGAAACTCACCCTTATCTGCAAACAATCGCTGCCCTTCCGCGACCGCCGCTTCATTCATGTCGAAACCCGTGTAGGTAACTTTCAATCCACGCCGCAGCATGTAGTCCAGCAGCGCGCCGTAACCGCTGCCGTAATCGAGGAGCGAGAATGATTGTGAAGGGTCAGGATGAATCTTGAGGAGCTGCTCAAATCGAATGAACTGAGCTTCCTCTGATTTCCAATCGACACCTTTGGCAGTTGGGCCATAGGTCTGGATCTGTTCACGGAAGAAGTCCTTGAGGTTTTTGAGCGTATCTTCAACGGATGGCATATGCAGTCCTTGTGCGTTTAACCGGTAATTAGGGATGTGTGATTGAATCGTGCGCGGTCTGCTGGGATATGGGCTTGTCGGGCAGATGGCGATAAATATCTCGAACGATGGTATAGGGGCGACCTTTGACTTCGATGAAGATCACGGACAGGTATACCGCGATGATGCCCATTAAGAAAATGATTAAACCGCCCAGAAACCAAACCGAGACGATCAGCGAAGTCCAGCCGTCCACGTCGGTAATGCCTAACAGATACTGGAACAGAAGATAGATGATGAGCAGGCCGGAGGGGATAGTCATGATGATCCCCAGATAGGCGATGTAGATCAACGGTTTGTTGCTGAACGCAGTGATGCCGGACACCGCCAGCGCCACACGTTTGGCGAGGCTGTAGGTCGTCGAGCCCTTGTAGTGTTTGTCCACCGCGACCGGGACTTGGTAAAAGCCTGTGATTTCCCACAAGCCGTCAATGGCGAAGAGATGCTCACGGTGTTCGATCAGCCGCTGCACGTAGCGGCGCGTCATCAGGCGGGCAATGAGGGTATCATGTGGAACCTGAACCTGGGACAGCCAGTTGTACAGGCTGTAGTAGATTTTGCCGGAGATGCGCCGGAACCAGGAACCGTCACGGCGGCTCTGGACGCCATAGACGACATCGGCCTCGGTCTGCTGCATCGTTTCAAAGAATTCGATGAGCAGTTCGGGCGGCTCTTCCAGGTCGACATCCACCAGAAAGACCAGATCGCCGCTGGCATATGCCAAGCCGGTCATGATCGCTTTGTGGTGGCCGAAATTGCGTGATAGATCAACGACCAAGACGCGGGGATCGGCGGCTATGATCTGGCGGGCTAGCTCCAGTGAAGAGTCGGGCGAGCCATCATTGACGAAGATGATTTCGTAGTCGTCGGTGATGCTAGATGCGGCGCGGCAGACGCGTTGGTAGAATTCTTGAATGTACGGGGCTGAGTAATACAGGGTGGTGACAATCGAGAGTTTCATACCGTTCCGATCGCTCTATCCACTTGAGAATCTCTACGGTCCACTTATCGATCTCGGTTACAATTGGAGAGGAAGCTACACTTTGATGCAGTTCAATGTCTCTTCATTCACTCTAACCTGGGAAAGTATATCCGAAGGCTTGAGACCTTCCCAATCGGACTAACTAACATATGGTCAGCACACAGTCAGCGTCAAATCGGCCAGAGAAAGTCGTCGCCATCATCCAGTCGAATTATATCCCCTGGAAGGGGTATTTCGACATCATCAATATGTCGGATGAGTTCATTTTGTTTGATGAGGCCCAGTATACCCGGCGCGATTGGCGCAACCGCAACAAGATCAAAACGCCGCACGGTGTGATGTGGCTGACGATACCCGTCAAGGTCAAAGGGCTGTACCATCAGCGGATCAGCGAAACGGAAGTCATGGATAAACGCTGGGGACGCGAGCACTGGAAGACGCTCCGTCATACCTATGGGCGGGCAGCTTTTTTCGACCAGTACGCGCCATTTTTTGAGGAGCTGTATCTGACCGTCTCAGAAGAAGAGACGTTCCTCAGCCAGATCAACTATCGCTTCCTGAGGGCCATTTGTGACCTGCTGGGCATCCGTACGCCGCTCACCTGGTCGCATGACTATGAGCTGTTGGATGGCAAGACGGAGCGCGTATTAGGATTGTGTTTGCAGGTAGGAGCCACCGTCTATCTGTCTGGGCCGTCGGCCAAAGCCTACCTGGACGAGGCGCAGTTCGAGGCGGTCAACATGCGGGTGGAGTACATGGACTATAGCGGCTACCCAGAGTACCGCCAGTTATATCCCCCGTTTGAGCACGCAGTCACCATCCTTGACCTGATCTTCAACGAGGGGCCGAATGCGACGCGTTTTATGAAGAGCTTCGGCAGCGTGCCGCCGAGCGGCGATCAGTCTACCTGACCGGCTACAAACGCCTGCAAAGCAGCAGCTGAGTTCAACGCTACGCCTGAGCCAGCGCGATCAATGCGCTTGAGCAGGGCGGTCAGCACATCTTTGGGTCCTAATTCGAGGAACCAGTGAGCGCCCGCGGCGATCATCGCCCGCACCGATTCAGTCCAGCGAACCGAGTGGGTGAGCTGCTGCGCCAGTTCCTCACGGATTTGATCCGCGCTGGTCAGGGAAGCAGCGCTAACATTGGCGTAGACCGGTATGCGTGGGGCGTGGATCGTCACAGCGGCCAGCGCTTCCTGGAAAGCAGCCGCTGCCGGTTCCATCAGCGGCGAATGAGCGGCGATGCTCACCGCCAGTTTGACCGCCTTCTTGGCGCCTGTTTCTTTGGCCAGCGCCAGGGCGGCCTCGATAGCCGCGTCGTCCCCGGAGATGACGATCTGACCGGGGCAGTTGTCGTTGGCCAGAACCAGCACGCCGCCGGTTTGCGCCTGAGCGCGCGCGCATAGTTCTTGGGCAGGACCGGCATCCAGACCGAGCAGGGCGGCCATCGCGCCGGGGCTGCGCTCGCCGGCCTCTTTCATCAGCCGACCGCGCTCCCGTACCAGCCGTAGGCCGTCCTCGAACGAAAGCGCCCCAGCGGCCGTCAGCGCGGTGAATTCGCCCAGGCTGTGACCGGCGGCGAATGCCGCGACAGCCTGGGGAAGTTCGGCTTGCAGCGCGCGTAGGGTGGCGATCCCGTAGGTGTACAAGGCCGGCTGTGTATTGATGGTATCGTTCAGATCGTTTTCGGGTCCGTCGAAGCACAGCGCGGACAGTTTGAAGCCCAGCAGATCGTCTGCCTGCTCAAACGTTTCACGGGCAGCGGGATAAGCATCGACTAAATCCCTGCCCATCCCTACGACTTGCGAACCCTGGCCAGGAAAAACAAAAGCTGTCTTTGACCAATCCACGAACTATTCCTTTTCTGCTGGCAAAACAAAAGCCGCCCGGGGCGCGGTGCGGCTCTGCTGCAGCTCGCTTAAGCGGCTCAATCTTCGACTTCGATGACCGTCTCACCTTTGTAAGTACCACACTTGGGGCAGACGCGGTGCGCAACATGGTATTCGCCGCAGCTCTCGCAGATGACCAGGTGATTGGGCGTCAGCGCATCGTGGGAACGGCGTTTGTTCCGGCGCGCGCGGGAGTGTTTACGCTTTGGCAGGGGACCCACAGGCCTGTTCTCCTCAACATACCGGCTGTGCCGGATCAATAGCTAACAAAGTGCGGGCATTATAGGGTTGGGCTGATAAGAATGTCAAGATCGAGGGGGGCGAGCAGTGCTTGGTTCGTTAGCTGTTCTCACTGGTTTGAGTCCATGATACACTGTAATTCTGCGTCGATAGGTCATTATGTATGAAACCAGTGGAGAAAAAGCTGTATGCGAATAGGGATTGATGCGCGTTATCTGTCACATGGGTTGGTGGGGGGCGTGCACAATCACATCGCCTGGCTGATCGAGTCGCTGGTCGAGGTTGGCGCTTCACGCGAGTTCGTTCTGTACGCGGATACCAAAAAACCTTTTGAGCTAACGGGACTGCCGAAGAACGTCAGTGTGCGCTTCCTCCGCTATCGAAGTCCGCTTTCAAGCGTATATCATGACCTGTTCATGCTCCGCGCGATTGCCAAGGATGGCGTAGATGTCATGCACTTTCCTGCTAACTACGGCTTCGCACCCGCAGGCTGTCCAACGGTGATCACCTTGCACGATCAGATCAATATTCTGCCGCTTCGCGAGATCCTGCGTGGACATCCAAAGCGCCTGTCCACCATGCTCATGATGACCTATCTGCATGTGATGACCACCCAGGCGGTGAAACGTGCTAGTATGATCTTGACTGTATCCGAATATTCCCGCAGCAAAATCCTGGAGCATGGAGATTTCCAGGCTGATCGGGTAGTGGCGATCATCAATGGTCCTTCGCCCCGGTTTAAGCGCATCGAAGATTCTGATACATTGAATGCGGTTAAACAGCGCTATGGCCTTGAGCGCCCGTTCGTGCTGGCGGATGCGATCAAAAACCCGAGCGTGCTGACACGAGCGTGGGAGCGTCTACCCGATGCGCTGAAACAGCGTTTTCAGATCGTGTTCTTTTCGCGCACGCCGTCTCCCCCGCAAGAAGTGCTGGCTGCTCAGTGTGCGGGCTTCGCGCGGCTTCTCGTTCGTCCGAGCAACGAAGATTTGATGGTGCTGTACAGCCTGGCCAGCGCCTTTGTGTTTCCCTCATGGATTGAAGGGTTGGGCATTCCACTGCTGGAGGCGATGACCTGCGGCGCTCCGGTCATCGCATCGGATCGAGGCTCTATCCCTGAAGTGGCTGGCGAGGCGGCGCTCTTGCACGATGTAGATGACATTGAGGGTTTTGCGAGTTCTATCGAACGGGTGCTGACAGATGAAGTTGAAGCAGCTCGCTTGCGCGAGTTGGGCTACGCGCGCGCGGCGCAGTTCACCTGGGACAAAACGGCGCGCCGCGTGTTAGCTTGTTATGAGCAGGCTCGTTTGAGCAAAATGGCCTGATGTCGTGGTCGACGCACTAGGCGCTGTATGTCGGTCAGGGCGTTAGCCGCGTGTTAGGGGATTCGCGCTAGAGTGTGCCAGAGGGGTTCGAGTTTAATGTGAACTCCTCTTTTATGTGAGGAAATAATGTCTGACGAAAACGCTGCATCAGCCCAACCCCAGCGCAGCGCTGTGCGCATGATCGCCCGCAACACCATTTGGGGCATCGGAGCACAGTTCGCGCTGAAGGGCGCGAATTTCCTGTTCAGTGTGCTGATCGTCCGCACATTGGGTGGAGAACAGTTCGGCCAGTATTGGATCGTATTGGCCTGGACAGGACTGTTTTCGGTCATCGGTGACTTGGGGATCACCCAGTATCTGGCGCGCGAGATCGCCCGCGATGCCCGCCGAACGGAAGAACTGTTCTGGGATACGGTCTTTTTGCGGTTAGTGCTGGCTATTCTGTGCACGGCCATCACCGTTGGCACGGCTGTTGCCGTTACCAACTACTCCAGCGAAATCATCTGGGGTATGTTGATCTTCTGTCTGACGTATTTCTTCCAGATCATCATCGCGCCGCTCAACAGCATCCTGGTCGGCAATGAACGCATTGATATCGCCTCGGCGCTGAACGTGGTGATGCAGGTGCTGTGGATGATCTTCTCCGGCGCGTTTTTGCTGCTTGGGTTGGGCTTTGATTGGATTCTGATCGCTGGCGTCATCAATCTGCCGATCGTCATGGCGCTGCAGATTTGGTTCGTGCGGCGCAACCAGCTCAGCCCGCTGCGTTTCCGGATCAATCGGGCGCTGTGGTGGAGCGTGATCAAAGCCGGGCTGCCGTTCGGTTTCACACAACTGGCGCTGTCGTTCGCCTTCCGGGTAGACACGATCATCCTCAGCAGCTACGTCACCGAATATGAAGTCGGCCTGTACAACGTCGCCTACAATCTTGTGCTCACGCTGCACGGATTGAACTCCAGCTTTGGTCAGGCGGTCATGCCGACGCTGGCGCGGGAGCATGCCCGTGATCCACAGGCTATCTTGCCCTGGTACTACCGGTCGGTGAAGCTGCTGCTGTTTCTAGGGCTGCCAATAGCGGTGGGTGGGATGGTGACCGCCGGCCACATCGTCGGTTTTCTGTATCAGCCGGAGATCGCGCCGGCGGCGGTAGCGCTGGCCATCTTGGTCTGGGATCTACCGTTCGTCATGTACCACTCGTTTTGTGGACAGATTGCAAATTCGATCACTCGCGAGGGCTCAGCCGCGCGCATCTATGTCACGCTGGGCGGTTTCAACCTGGGGCTGAACCTGCTGCTAGTGCCAAGATTGGGCATCATTGGCGCTTCTTTCGCCACCGTAATCACCGATATGCTGGGCGCAGCGCTGTACTACCTGATGTACCGCCGCACGTTCGGCGCTGGCTTAGGGTTGAAGCGGCTGATTCGCATTCCGCTCGCGGCAGGCATGATGGGCGTTCTGGCTTATGCCATGCGAGACCAGCATTTGCTCCTCATCATTCTCGTTGCTGCGGTCGTCTACCCGGCGCTGGTATGGCTGCTGGGGGTGTTTTCACCCGAAGAGCGCGAGCAGTTTGTCAGCCTAGTTCAGCGCCGCCTGCGGTTAAAACCAGCCGCCTGAGCCGGAGATAGGCGCGGACTACGCCAGATCATCCAGCAGCAGGCGAGCCGCCGCCGCCCCTGACAGCGTCACCATGGGCACGCCGCCGCCGGGGTGCGCAGTGCCGCCGGCAAAGTACAACCCGCGCACGTCGCGCGCCCGGTTGTGCGGACGCCGGAAAGCGGCTAGAGGATTGTTTGAAGACAGACCGTAGAGGGCTCCGCGGCGTGCTCCCGTCAGCCGTTCTAAATCGAGCGGCGTGAGCATGTGTTCTGACCGGATGCGCTGGCGCACATCCAGGCCACGCTCTGCTAGGCGCGCCAGCACGTGATCGCGGTAGCTAGCGGCGCGCGTCACCCAATCGAAGGCCGTCCCCAGCGCTGGCGCGTTGACCAGCACGAACCAGTTTTCGTTTCCAGTCGGCGCATCTTCAGCGTCGGTTTTGGATGTGATCGCCACATACAGGGTGGGGTCGTCCGGCGGTTGGCCGCGGCGGAAGATGTCGTCGAACTCGCGCGGGTAGTCGCTGGAGAAAAAGATGTTGTGATGCGCGAGCTGAAGATGGCTGCCTTCGACGCCCAACAGCAGGATGAAGCCCGAGCAAGACGGCTCAGCGCGGCTGAGACGGCGCAGCGGCGAGCGCAACGTGTGTGTCGTGGGCAGCAGGCGTTCGTACACCGTGGCCACGTCCACATTGGCGATCACGGCGCGGGCAGGCACTGTTTGCGCACCGGCCAGCTTCACGCCCTGAACTGCGCCCTGCTGTACGATGATTTGCTCTACCCTGCAGCCGGTATGGATTTCGACGCCGCACTCCCTGGCCAGGCGCTCCAGCGCGCGGGCGATGGCGTAGATGCCGCCGCGAGGATACCAGACGCCGCCGGTGAGCTCGACATGGGCGATGACATTCAGCGTCGCCGGCGCACGGTAAGGGCTGGCGCCGACGTAGGTGGCGAAGCGCCCCAGCAACTGCCGCAGGTGCGGCGAGCGCACAAAACCGCGTATGGCGGCGTCCATAGTGCGCCAGGCGTCCACATGGCGCATATCCGCGGGCGAGACGCGCAGCAGGCTGCCGGGCGTTGGCGGTCGGTCGTAGATGAACACGGGTCCGGTGATGCGATGCAGCCGGGCAGCGTAAGCCAGGTAGGCGAGATAGCCTTCCACGTCGCGCTCGTCCAGACGCGCGATCTGCTCCGCCATGCGCGGCCAGTCGCGAGTTACGTCCAGCACAGTTCCGTCCAGGTAGAAATAGCGCGTCAGCGGTTCGACCGGGACGAGCGTCAGATAATCGTCCAGGCGACGACCAGCGGCGGTGAATAAATCTTCCAGGACGTGGCGCATGGTGATGACCGACGGGCCGGTGTCCCAGCGGAAGCCGTCAGTGCGAATTTCATTCATCTTGCCGCCGACCAGCGGATTTTGCTCAAACACGATGACGCGCTGGCCGGCCGCTGCCAGCCGTATGGCGGCGCTCAGGCCGCCGATGCCCGCGCCGATGATAATCACCGGCTCAGCCATGGGCGGCGCTCCGGGCAGGGATCGTGCGCCCTTTCCACTGCGGGCCGCCGTAGCGCAGCCGCCACCAGATGGCGCGTGCTGTGATCAAGGTCATCAAGAACGTTGATACAGGCATGAGCGCCGCATCACCTGGACGCTGGCGGGTAGCGGCGGCAGTCAGCGCGCGCGCGCCCACACCGAGCGCCATCACAGCGATAGGCCAGGCAGGCCATCCGGCTCCGCCGCCCAGCGCCAGCCACAGCCAGGGGAAGATGAAGATCAGCCAGTGGAAAGCCGTCGACAGCAGCAAGAAGGCGATACTGTCCCCATGGCCGGCGAGGATATTCTTGGCAAAACCATCGCGCACACTCGGCCAATCTCGGTACATACGGCAGGCGACCAGACCCGCGCCGTCGGCCATCCGCAAGCGCAGGCCGCGCGCCTTCGTCCGCCGCGCCAGCGCTACGTCCTCGATGATGTGCCCGCGCACAGCGGCGTGGCCGCCTACTGTCTGATACGCCACCCGGCGGAAAGCCAGACACTGGCCGTTGGCAGCGGCGAAGATAGGCCAAGGGGTATAGTGTACTAGCGGCAGCGGCAGGTAACCGAGCACTGCCAAAGCCATCAGCGGCACGACCAAGCGTTCGCTCCAGGTGAGGGTCCACTGGGTCGGCCAGACCGTCAACATGTCAGCGCGAGTGCGCGTCATCGCTTCGGCCAGCGCGGTCAGCGCGCCGGGCAGCCAGCGCACATCGGCGTCGGTGAAGATCAGCCATTCGCCAGCTGCTGCCTGCGATAGCTGATGACAGGCCCAGTTCTTGCCCATCCAGCCGGCCGGCAGCGGTTCGCCCCGAATGACGCGCAGCCGTGGATCGCCAGCGCCGGCTGACTGCGCGATAGCCGCCGTCGCATCAGTCGAGGCGTCGTCCAAAATGATCACCTCGAAGTCGGTATACGTCTGCGCCAGCAGCGCCTGCACGGTGTCGCCGATGACAGCCGCCTCGTTGCGGGCTGGTATTAATACGGATAAACGCGGCGCCGGCGTGGTGAGCGGCGCAGGTCGCAGGCGCAGCAGCGTGAGCGTGTTGAGGATGGCCACCAGCGCGATCACGAGCAGCGCGAGGGTCATCAGCAGGGTGAGCATGCTCATTGGAAGGCTCATAGAATGTCCGGCTGCTTACGTAACCAGGGTCGCAGCTCGATGGGTTGGGCGAGATCGGCGCGGTGACGCCAAACCAGGATCAGCAGGTTGCCGACCATCACCCCCAACAGCGCCGGGTCGGGCCGCGCCAGCGCCAGATAAGCCAGCCCGCTGAGCAGGGTGAGCACGACCGCCCAGCCGCTGACTGTCACCGTTTTGAACCAGAACAGCAGCATCAGTCCCATGACAGTAGGAAGTTCATAGAGGGTCAGGCCAACCCAGATGCCAAAGGTGACCGCCACCGCCTTGCCGCCCTTGAAGTGTAGAAAAGGGGAAAAGGCATGTCCCAAGACGGGCGCCAGCGCTACGATGATCAGCTCGACGCCGCGCAGGCCAGCAAACCAGTAAGCCAGACCGATGGGCACGACGCCTTTCATCGCGTCCAAAAAGCCGGCCAGCGCGCCCCAGCCCCGGCCGCCGGCGCGGAGCACGTTGGTCGCGCCGGGGTTGCCGTCACCTATTTGACGAATATCGCGTCCCAAGGCTAGCCGCCCAACCCACACCGAGAAGGGGAGCGAGCCGAACAGAAACGCGCCCAACACCCAAATGAGAGTCATACGCTCTCCCCGCGCCTTTCAGCGCGCCAGGCCAGAACTGCTAGGCTGCCCATGGCGATGCTCCCGACCAGCGCCGGGCCTGGCAGCCCCCAGAAAACGAATAGGCCGATAGTCATCAGCGCCCAGGTGATGGTATAGATGAGCAAAAGCGGATGTGTTGGCGGCGCAGGCGGCCTTGCCACCAGCGTGATGAACGCCGAAGCGATGATCCAGCCGCCGAAGTTTACCCAGGGGATGCCGAAGTAGCCGCCGGGGTTTGACCACACCCAAAACCCCCAACCCACCATCTGCGGGTCGAGAAATAAGTCCCAAGCGGTGAATGCCAGCGCGCTGAGCGCGACGAACGCCAGCCGGTGCTTCATCCCGATCACGCGGTAGGCGACAGCCCAGGCCGGCGGCAGCATCATGAACCAGGCGAGCGGGATGACTGCCGGGACTCCGTTGATTTGCGGCTGCAGGCGGTCAGTGTAGTGGTAGTCGCTGAATGGGAAGCCAGTCGTTGAGCCGATGAACTCGATCAACCAGCCGAGCGCAGCTACAGTGATGAGCGTCAGCAAGGTTTGACGCCATCCCCAGACACCTGTCAACACGCAGACCACCGCTGCCGCTTGAATGACAACTGTCACTACCACGCCCAGAGGCACGACAAGATCGCCTGCGATCCAGCGTAAGATCGGCAGGCTGATCATAGACGCAACCCAAAGCACAATGAGCGCGCTGCTGAGACGAGTTTGGCGTGAAAGATTCAACGGCAGCCAAGCCGAGAGCGATGCCAGCATAAGACTACGCTTGTCCCTCCGTTTGAACCGGTGAGAGTGTGGATACGTCAGTCTCGCGATGAGCCTCGACCAGCAGACGGGCGGCGAACTCCAGCAAGCTGTGCTCGATGCGCGCCCAAGCGCCGTTGGCCGCATCCAGGAGGTCATGTTTGGCGGGCACTTCGATGTAGTCGACTGGACACTTCAGACGCGCCAAGAGATGACGCGTAGCGCTGGGGCGCACCAGGTCATCGTATATTCCCTGGATGACCAATGTGGGCGTCTGCACGCGCGTTGCCGCCCGGCAGCCGCCCTGACCGGCGGCGCGAATTTGATCGAACAAGCCGACGGGCAGCCGGAAGCTGCGTATAGCTTGCTGCGTGTCCGGATCGTCTAGATTGACGCCGGGCATGAAATTCTCGATGCTGGCGCGCGTGTTCGGGTCGTTGAAGTCCAATTTCAGCAGTTCGAACGGTTTAACACTCGGAAAGATGAATTTGAGGATGGGCAGCAGCCGCCAGAGCACGTGGTCAATCTGCCAGAAAGGCGACAGGAGCGCCAGTCCATCAGGGGATTGTTCGGCAGCGGCTTGAAGCGCTAGCGCGCCGCCCAGCGAGTAGCCGATCAGTAGAACGGGGTAGTGTTCGGACTGGAGTTCGACCAGCGCCTGACGCACCGCGCCGGCCCAGTCGCTGGCACGGCACTCGGCCAGGGTTTCAAGCTCCGGACCGAAACCTGGCAGCAGAATGCCGCGCGTCGTCCAGCCGGCGCGCTGCAGCGATGCGGCTAGAGGACGCATCTCAGCCGGTGTGCCGGGGAAGCCGTGCACCAGCAGCGCGGCTGGGCGGCCAGCCCGCCAGTAGAAGGGTTGATGTTCGGCGCCCTGAAAGGCTTTCAGCGACAGCATAGAGGTATCGTTACCGCTGGCTCAAGCGTCAAGGTAGGGTTCGGTCGGGACCTGCGGCGCGTGTATCAGATCGAAGAGGAACAGCAGTCCGCCCTGGATGACGACGCCCCAACCGATACCGCGGCGCAGTTGGTCGTCGGAGCGGGCGCTCCGCGCCGTTTGCCAGCCGGCCAGCATGTAAAGAACATCTAGGCCGGCGTTCAGCCACAGAATGCGGCGCAGATTGTGCCCCTCACGGATGAGCGTCGCTGGCTCAAAAGCGTTTGCCGACTCAGCGCGGCGGCGCGAAGCCTGACGCCCTAGCAGACTGATGGCGATGTTGATGAGGCCCCAGCCCACGTGCTGCGATCCGAGCCCACGCCAGAAGCCGCCGCGCAGCGCGATCAAGACGCCGAGCGCGACGTTGGCGATGTTCCAGATCAACAGTCGGCGAGAGAGCGCATCCTGAAACTGCCAGATCGTCATAGCATCTTAACCTCTCTTACAGGATCTACGCTTGTGTCGGGGCGACGCGCCAAGCGGCGGCGCAGCGCGCGTCCGTAGCGGGAGACACGCGCATGGCTCTCGACGGCTAGCATGAGGGTTGTGCCGATGGTGATGAGCGTGTTGGTCATCAAAAAGAACAGCAGCTCCTCCAGCGGCAGCCGCCCCAGCAGGTAAATGCCGAGCGACTGTTCCGGGTTGATCGTCCAGGTGCCAGATGTGATCGCCAGCTTGTCGGCAGCGGACAGATAGAGGGTCGTCAGCAAGATGCTCAAGCTGATGGCGCGGCGGTGACGCCACAAGATATCAGCACCGAAAGCGAACTGTAACATCAGCGGCGGCAGCGCCCATACCAGCAGCAGTCCTAGGTAAGTGCCAGGGGGCCAACCGACCGCCAGGATGAAAGCGGAAGACAGCCAGATCGCGCCGGTCGCGGTTGCGCTCACCAGCCGGATGCGCGCGCCGGTCGCGGCTGGGGCAGGAGCAGCAGGCAGATGGCGCATGAGCAGCAGCAGCCACAGGCCGGTGAGGATAGGCTGAAGGATGAAGAAAGTGTATTCCTCAATCGGCACGTAGCCGATGAGGATGCCCGTCACCAGGTTGGGATCGTACCACCAGACGCGCGTGGCCACCAGATAATTGTCCCAGGGCGTCGTGTAGACCACCGCGATGATGACGTGGATCAAGATGATCGTCCGCCCCGGCCAGCTTTGCAGCGCCGCCGGTAGGGTGACGCCGCGTTTCGCATCGTAGCGGACGGCCAATAGCAGCAGCAGGATGGGGATGACCAGAAAAACGGCGAGAAATCCAAAGTAACTCATAGCTGACCTTGATAGACCATCCTAAGCGGCTGTTGGCCGGCGCGCTCGCCACCAGATGCCTGGCAGCCGGCGCAGCTTGCCCAACGCGCCGATGCTGGCGCGGCGTGTGAATACGTCATAGTCATGCCGTTCGATGTCTTCCAGAATAGCGCGGTAGAGATCGGCAGCGGCGGCGATGGCAAAGCGGCCGTCCACTTTCAACAAGCTGATGCCGGGACGGGCTTCGTCATAAAGCTGGCGGTTGCGCTCGATCTGGAACCGCATGAAGGCGCGCCAGCGATCATCAATCACGCCGCGGGCGATGTCGGCATCGCCCAGCCCGAACGCCGCCAGTTCTTCCTGCGGCAGGTAAACTCGCCCAGCGCGCCAGTCTTCGCCGACATCGCGTAGGATGTTGGTCATCTGCAGCGCCACGCCCAACTTGACGGCGTAGCCGACGGCGTCGTAGCTGGTATAGCCGACAATGTGCATGGCCATCAAGCCGACGGTCGAGGCGACACCATAAGCGTATTCAGCCAGATCGGTGAAGGACTGGTAGCGCATCTGGGTGATGTCGCGGGCGACGCCGTTGATGAGCTGCTCGGCATAGCCGGGCGGGATGCGGAACCGCGCTTGCGCATCGGCCCAGGCCAGGGCTACCGGTTGGTCGAGAGGCGGCTGGTGCATTTTCACCATCTGGCGCCAGATTTCCAGAGCGGACAGCCGGTCTTCAGTTTGCGCTTCGTCAACCAGATTATCGGTCACGCGGCAGAAGGCGTACAGCGCGCGAGCGGCGCGCCGCTTTTCCGGCGGAAGCAGGCCAGAAGCGACGAAGAACGTCTTGCTGTGCTCATGCGTGAGCTGTTCGCAGTGTAGGTAAGCTGCCTCTAGCAGGCGGCCATCAACCGGAAGCTGTAGGGCGTGCGGGGCAGCTTCCAGCGGTTCGCGCGCCAGCGCCAGCAGCGGGTATTCCCAGCCTTGAACCGGAACTTCAAGCGTCATGATCGATCCTTATTCGAGGGCCGGCTCAAGCGTATGTTCCGGCACTGCGCTGCCGATCAGGTTCTCGACGATAATTGAAGATGACAGCACGCCCGGAAGGCCTGCGCCTGGATGCGTTCCTGCCCCCACGAAATAGAGATTGTCGAAGTCTTCCGACCGGTTGTGCGGGCGGAACCAAGCCGATTGGGTGAGGATGGGCTGCACGGAAAAGGCTGAGCCTAGATAGCTGTTGAGTGTACCTTGAAAGTGCAGCGGGTCAATGTAATGCTCGGCAATGATGTTGGCCTGCAAATCCGGCAGATAATGGTCTTCCAGGAACTGCATGATGGCGTCACGGTACGGTTTGGCGGCCTTCGTCCAGTCAATGCCAGACCCCAGATGCGGAACAGGAGACAGCACGTAGAAGGTCTCACAGCCTTCTGGCGCCATCGAGGGATCGGTCAGCGTAGGCATGTGCAGATAGAGCGAGAAATCCTGGGCGAGCTGCTGCTTGTTGAAGATGTCGTCCAGCAGCCCTTTATAGCGCTCACCGAGGATGATGTTGTGATGCGCCAGACCGACGTCGGTGTAGCGGCGCTTGGTGCCGAAGTAGATGACGAACAGCGACATGCTGTACTTCATGCGCTCGATTTTGCGGTTGGTGTACTTACGGCGGTAGACCTCTGGAATGAGGTTGCGATAGGTGAAAGCCACATCTGCATTCGAGACGATTGCGTCTGCCGGGATCGTGCGCCCGTCGCCCAAACGGATGCCGGTCACCTTGCGACCATTGACCAGGATTTCTTCCACCTCCGCGTTCAAGTGGATCTGTCCACCCAGTTCGGTGAACAGCCGACCGAGCGCTTCGACGATGGCGCCTGTGCCGCCCAGGGCATAATGGATGCCCCATTCTCGCTCCAGGTAGTGGATCATGGCATAAATCGAGGGCGAGTCGAACGGATTGCCGCCGATGAGCAGCGGGTGGAATGAAAAGACGCGGCGCAGGAAGTCGTCCTTGACGAACTGCGAGACGTAGCGGTAGACGCTCAGGTAGGACTGCATTTTGATCAGATCAGGCGCGACCTTGAGCATGTCGGTGAAGTGCAGGAAAGGTTTGTCGGCCAGCTCGACGAAGCCTTTCTCGAAGATCGCTTTGGTCGTGCTCATGAACCGCTGGTAGCCTTCACGGTCGGACGGGTTCCATTTAGCGATCTGGCTTAGGATGAACGCCTCGTCGCCGTTGTAGTCAAAGCTGCGCCCCTGGTGGTCGAAAATGCGGTAGTATGGATTGCATGGGACAAGTTGGAAGTAATCTTCGCGGCGGCGTCCGGCTGCGGCAAATAAGTCATCGAACATAAAAGGGGCGGTGATGACAGTTGGCCCGCCGTCGAATTTGAAGCCGTTGATCTCATAGGTATAGGCGCGCCCGCCCAGCTTGTCGCGCTTCTCAAAGATGTGCACTTCGTGCCCGCGCGCTGCCAGCCGCACAGCAGCGCCCAGCCCGCCGAAGCCACTGCCAATTACCACAATTCGTGTCATCAGGAATGTCCCCCAGAAATGCGCCGGCAGCATGAAAATACCAACATCCGGCTGATCCGCTCAACGACGCGCATTATACGTTGCGCTTAATTAAACGTTGGGGAATCACGTATGAGCGTTGTCTAAGTTGTATTTATCCTTCATGATACCATATTTTACAAAAATATTGTGAGCGCGCTGATCTCTTGCTGGTATGGTGTGATAATATGGTGCGCTGACATCTGAACGGAGCACACAGGTTTTAGAAGCGAACTGCATGGCTAAGAGCATTCCTACCCCCAAGGGTCCAACTTCGCTGCGGGCGCTGCGAGCGCTGCGACGAGAGCACAGCGTCTTGGCGGCGCTAGAAGTATTCAATCGTGAATTGGGTGATATCTTTCGCTTCACGCTGCCCGGTTTTAAGCCGGTGATGCTGGTGGGTCCGGAAGCGGCGCGGATGGTGTTGGTGTCGTCCCGCGATGATTTGCGCTGGCGCAATGAGGCCGACCCGGTCACACTGCTGCTGCGACACGGTGTGCTAGTGGAAGACGGCGACGCGCATGATCGCCTGCGTCGAACCATGAACCCGGCACTGCACAAGCAGATGCTGAACAACTACGCCGCTGCCATGGTGCGCGGCACAGATCAGATCGTTCAGCAGTGGCGGGATGATGAACCCCGCGACATGTTAGTCGAGATGCGGCGGGTGGCACTGCTCATCCTGATGGAGACGCTGTACCGGGTGGACTTCTCCCCAGAGCTTGACCGGCTATGGTCGGCGATCCTTAAAACGCTTCAATTCATCTCGCCCGGACTATGGATTTTATGGCCGGGCATCCCTCGGCCAGGATATGAGCGGGCGCTGCGGCAGATGGATGACTATCTGTACCAGATCATCCGGCTGCGTCGGGCTTGCCTAGGCGAAACTGACGATTTGCTTGGTGGGTTGATCGCCGCCGGTCTGGACGATGATCTCATCCGCGACCAACTGCTAACGATGTTGATCGCCGGCCATGATACCAGCACGGCGCTGCTCAGTTGGGCGTTGTATCTGCTGGGCCAGCACCCCCCAGCGATGTCCCAGGCGCAAAACGAAGTGGACAGTGTGCTGGCCGGGCAGACGCCAACCCTGGAGCACGCCGCTCATCTGCACTATTTGGGGCAGGTGATTGATGAAGCGCTGCGGTTGTATCCCCCTATCCATCTGGGTTCGCGTGTAGCTGCCGTCGATCTGCCGTTCCAGGGGTACACGATCCCGGCTGGGACGCGCGTCATGTACTCGATCTATCTGACGCATCGCCAGCCAGCCTACTGGGATGAACCGGGTGCGTTCCGGCCAGAACGTTTTGCGCCAGGCCAGCCCCGCCCGCAGCCTTACACCTATCTACCCTTTGGCGGCGGCCCACGCAACTGCATTGGCGCTGCTTTCGCGCAGGTCGAGACGAAACTCGTCCTGGCGCGGATCCTGCAGCAGGTGGAGCTGGCGGCGCTGCCGAAACCGGTCTACGCCCACATGGGCGCCACACTGGAGCCGCGCCCTGGCGTACCGATGCGAGTCAAACGGCGGTTGTAGAGCCGTCTTTGGGATGTTGTGAAGCGTCCTTGTGATCGGCCGTCGCTATCTGAAAGCAGAGACCTGCCTGCTGGTCAAGAGGGTTTCAGCTCTGCCACGGCCGGTGCTGAATGGCTTCGGCTCGCAGTTGTGATATCGCGTTTTCACCCACGCAGGCCGGTGGTGGCGATGCCCTGCACAATATAGCGCTGCGCAAATACGTAAATGATCAGCAGCGGCAGAATAGCAATTACTGAACCAGCCAGCAGCAGGTTCCAAGCCGATTCAAATTCACCCTTAAAAGTGGTTAGACCCAAGGTGACGGTGTACAGTTCGCGACTGCGGATATACAGCACCGGACGCAGCAGTTCGTTCCAGTTGTTAATGAACGAAAGCAAGAACAGAGTTGTCACGGATGGCAGTGACAGCGGCAGATAAACGCTGCGGAAGATCTGGAACACGCTTGCGCCGTCGATGATAGCGGCTTCTTCCAGTTCGAGCGGAATAGTAGAGAAAAATTCGCGCATCAGAAATGTGCCGAACGAACCGACCATAAACGAAGGTACAATCAACGGGGCAAACGTGTTCATCCAACCGCCGATAGGCTGCAGAATTGGATGGAATACGCGCGCTCCCAGCAAAAACTCTGGGATAATCGTGACCTCCGTCGGGAAAAAAGCCGTCAACAGCAGGATCGCAAACAACGCATTCCTTCCCCGAAAACGCATGCGAGCGAAAGCAAAGCCAGCAAGCGATGCGGTAAAAACCTGCCCAATGCCGGTCATGGTCGAGACAAAAAAGCTGTTGGCCGTATAGCGTACAAAATCGTAACGGTAAAGCACTTCGGTGTAGTTATCGAACATGCCAGGCTGGAACAGCTTATCCGGGATTAACTGCGGCGGCAGCGCGAAAATCGTCCCGGCAGACTTAAACGATGTGCTGACCATCCACACGAACGGAAAAATGGTGAAGACCGAGACGAGCAGAAGCAGCGCATATATCAGCAGGCGACGCGCTGTGTGCAAGGCATAGTAGCTGTGTGCGCGGGCGGTGACGGCAGATACGGTTCGACGCACGATTGCTGCGTTCATAAAAGCCTGTCCTTTAGTTCACCTGTTGGGCGACCCAGTACCGCCGCACCCAGAAATTGGCGATGGTGACGATGGCGATGAGCAAGACTAGCACATAGGCGATGCTGGACGCATAGCCCATCCGCTGGTAAACAAAAGCGTTTTGATAAATGAAATAGGCTAGTGTCGATGATGAGCCCCGCGGGCCGCCCTGGGTCATGGTGTAGGTGACTTCAAAGGTCTTGAAGGCATCAATGATTGAGACAATCAGGACGAAAAACGTCACCGGTGATAGCAGAGGCAGCACAATATGTCGGAACATTTGCAGCCGGTTGGCTCCATCGATGCGTGCCGCTTCGATGATGTTTTGCGGAATACCCTGCAGCCCAGCTAGGAAGACCATCATCTGAAAACCTGCGGATTTCCAGATGCTCACGACGATCAACACCCACAGCGTTAAATTGGTATCTGACAGCCAGGCAGGCCCGCGCTGAACGCCGAAGAAGGTGGTCAGGATGCCGTTGAGCACACCGTAGCGTGTGCTGAAGATCCAGTTCCAGGCGAGAGCCACTGCCACCATTGAGGTGATAAAGGGCATGAAGTATAGGCCGCGGAAGAAAGCGATGCCCCGCAGTTTCTGGTTGACCAGCAGCGCCATCAGCAAGCCCAGGATCATCGCGCCAGGCACATAGGTCAGCACGAATACAAAGGTATTGCGCAAGACCAACCAGAAAACATCCGAGCTGAGTAGTTCCTGGTAATTTGCCAACCCGATCCAAGTTGGATTAGTGCGGATGTTCCAGTTGGTGAAGCTCATCAAAAACGAAGCGAAAATTGGTCCGATACGAAATAGAAGCAAGCCGCCAATCATCGGGCCGATGAATAGATAGGGAGTTATAGGGTGATAATGGCGCATAGGATTCCTAACGCGAGTAAACGAGTCGTCCGGGTTAGACGCCCGGACGACCATATTGAGTAAACTGCGACTTAACCGTCCTAACCTTCGGGGTAAAGGCGTGTCAGCACGCTGTTAGCTTTCTCCGTCGCCTGCGACAGCATGTCGGCAAACTCAAGATCGCCTTCCAACACAGCGTCGATCAGACCTTCGAGACCTGCACCGTCCGCATAGCCGCGCCACTCACTCCAGCCAGGCGTGTAGGTGGTCGGGCCAATGAACTGTGCCCAGTCGAGCAGGAAGGATTTGTTGGGCGGCAGTTTGTCCAGTTCCAGCCACTCTTCCGACTCGGCGGTGGCGCGCCACACCGGGATTTTACCCGCGAAGCTCAGCTGCACCGTGCGCCGAGGGCCAGTCAAGCACTTAATGAGTTCCCAGGCCTGGTCCGGATACGGGGTGTCGGCGGCGATACCGAACATATCGGCCCAGCCGTAAGCTACGTCCTTGACCCAGTTGGTTCCGCGCGGGATTGGCGCAGCGGCGAAGCGGAAGCTGATGTCAGGGTTGTCAGCGTGCTGCGACCGGGTATTGGCAATCTGCCAGTTGCCATCGACCCACATAGCAGCGTAGCCCAGCGGGAACACGTCTTGCATACGGAAGCCGGCGAACTCCGACGGTGGCGGAGCAACTTTGTATTCAGTCACCAGAGAAGTTAAGAATTTGAGTGCGGCGATAGCATTGTCATCCGGTTCAAAGCGAGTCTTCGTTGCGTTCAGGAGGTCGCCGTTGTTCTGGTATACCCAGGGCTCGATCTGAGCGTAGCGGCCACGATACAGCCAAAAGCCGTATTGGTCGATCCGGCCGTCGTCGTCTTTATCTACCGTCAGCGCCTGCGCCGCAGCCAGGAATTCATCCCAGGTCCAGCCATCTTCGCTGGGGTAAGGCACGCCAGCAGCATCAAAGGCGTCCATATTGTACCAGAGCACGGTGTGGATAATGGCATAAGGGAAGGCGAACATATCGCCGTCAGGCTTGGGGTAGCGGGCGGTGCTGAATGGACCGGTGAAATATTTGTCCTGTATCGGCTTGATGTCGCGGTCGACATATTTCTGGATATTCAGCAGCAGGCCATCAGCAGCCCACTCGTCAATAGTGCCGGAGCTGACGCCGAACACATCCGGCAGATCGCCAGCGGCAGCAAGAGCCGAAACGCGTTGGAAGAAGTCTGGCGTGACCAGCGATTCCAGTTCGACATTGATACCGATTTCAGCCGCGCACTCGTCGAGCAGAGCGCGTTCGGCAGCTTCACCTTCTGGGCCGCGCTGCGCCACTTCCCAGGTAAAGTAGCGCAGCGTAGGCACATCCTGGGCGCTGCTGAGCGCTGTAAAAGCCATCAAGGCTATCAGCGCCAGCAGGGCGGCGCGATAACGAGAAACCATAATCTGCCTCCATTTGCTTCTTGAAATGGAAATGGGTAACTTGCGATTTCAATCTAAGACCAAATTGTTTTGAGATGTTTTAGATACTTTTATGATCTCGTAAACAGTTTATAAAACACACGTGGCATTGTAATTAGGCGTTCTTAGCTGTGTCGAGGTAAACAATTTATGTCTTTCGTGTTCATCGCTCATCGCGGCGCGTCGGCTGACGCGCCGGATAACACCGCTGCCGCCTTTGAGCTGGCGATCACCCAACAGGCTGATATGATTGAGACGGATGTGCAGATCACACAGGACGGAGTGCTGGTCCTGGAGCACGATTTTGAAATTGAAGGGCGCTCGGTGGCTGCCAGCCGCTTAGGTGAACTCTGGACACTTAAGCCCGATCTGCTGACCGTTGCAGCGGCCTTGCGCCGCTTTGGCAGTCGTATCGCCTTCTGCTGGGAAGTTAAAGCTCCAGGTGCTGAGACGGCATTAATCCATCTCGTGCGCGACATCCTGCCGTCGGAGATGTGGTCACGCACACACTTCACCTCATTCTTTTTCGGGACGGCGGTTCGGCTTCGCGAACTGGCCCCGGGGATCACCGTTGGTTGGCTGACCCGCGACTGGGACGCAGGTGCGATTGAGAAGGCGCGGTCCGCCGGACTAGACCAAATCTGTCCGCCGGCAGCGGCAGTCTTGGGTCAACCTGGACTGGTGGCCAACGCCCGCGCTGCCGGTTTGCAGGTGCGTGTGTGGTGGATAACCGACCCGGCGCAGGTCCGTGATCTAGCAGCGGTGGGCGTGTATGGCGGTACAGTCAATTGGCCAGAAAAAGCCCGCGCTGAACTAGCGCGGAGTGACTTTTAATAACTAGGGTAACACCACAGAGTCCACAGAATAAAGTGAGCTGGCGAAAAAAGCAGGTTCGCTCTTGGTTCTGTTTCGACTGAGAAACAAGGAGCGAGGGAAAATGGGCAGCACAGGATAACGAGGTATCGAGACATTCTTCAAAGCGCTGCGCGCGGCCGGTACTGGATGGCTTCGGCGACGTGCGGCACTTCGATCAATTCGGAGTCGGCTAGGTCGGCGATCGTCCGGCTGAGCTTGAGCACCCGATGGTACACGCGCGCGCTGAGCTGCATGCGCCGCACGGACAGTTCCAGGAGCTGGCGCGCTTCGGGGGTGAGCACACAGAACTGCTGAATATCGCTGACGCCCATGTCAGCGTTGGCGAATAGGCCAGCAGCGCCGGCAAAACGCTGGCGCTGGCGCTGACGCGCGCGCTCCACCCGTTCGCGGATGGCGGCAGACGGCTCAGCGCGTTCGGTGTTCATCAGTTTGTCGTATTCGACGCGCGGGACTTCAACATGAATGTCAATGCGGTCGAGCAGCGGGCCGGAGAGTTTGCTCTGGTAGCGGGTGATCATGGTCGGCGTGCAGGTGCAGGCCTTGACAGGATCACCGTAATGACCGCACGGGCAGGGATTCATGGCCAGAATCAGCAAGAAGTTGGCCGGGAAGGTCAGACTGCCTTTGGCGCGGCTGATGGTGACGATCTTGTCTTCAATCGGTTGGCGCAGAACTTCGAGAACCCGCACGGGCATCTCCACGCACTCGTCCAAGAACAAGACGCCGCGGTGCGCTAGCGTCGTCTCGCCGGGGCGTGGGATAGAGCCGCCGCCGATCATTCCGGCCTCGCTGATCGTATGATGTGGGGCGCGGAAAGGGCGCGACCGGATTAGGGGATGGTCGCGAGGCAGCATGTCGGCGACCGAATACACGCGCGTCACTTCCAGCGCTTCTTCGTAGCTCAAGCGGGGCAGGATGCCGGGGACAGCCCGCGCCAGCAGGGTCTTGCCCGTCCCCGGCGGTCCTACCAACCGGACATTGTGGTTGCCGCCAGCGGCGATCTCTAGCGCTCTCTTGGCCATCTGCTGCCCCTTGATGTCGGCGAAGTCCACGATCCCATCCGGTAGGGTATCAGTCTCGTCTTCCAATGACACGGTGGGCGGCTGCGGGGCAATCGGATTGAGATTGTATAGATGTTCGACCAACTGGCCGAGCGTCCGCACTGGGATCACCTGAATACACTGCACCAGCGCGGCTTCTTCCGCGTCTTCAGCGGGCACACACACGCTGGCATAGCCCGCTTGGGAGGCAGTATGCACCATCGGCATGATGCCCTTCACATGCCGCACGCTGCCGTCCAGCGAGAGTTCACCCAGAAAGACTGTGTTTTGAATGGACTCAAGCGGGATTTGATCGGTCGCTGCCAAGACGCCAACGGCGATGGCCAGATCATAAGCCGGGCCGTGTTTGGGCAGATCTGCCGGCGACAGATTGATCACATAGCCTTTGTTCGGGAACTGCAAACCGCTGTTCTTGATGGCAGCCCGCACGCGCTCGCGGCTCTCTTTGATGGCGCTGTCCGGCAGGCCAACGATGGTGAAACTGGGGATGCCAGCGCGGGGGTTGAAATCCGTCTCGACTTCGATGATGTGGCCATCTAATCCGATCGTCGCACAGGCCTTCACAATCGCTAGCATGATATATCCCCGGTGGATAACTGGAGCTTCTCCTCGTTGAGTATAGCTTCGGGCGCATTTCTGTGCATGCGGGCCAACACTACGCAAACCCTGCTGATTATGCGCATTTTCGGTTGAGATCGGTTAGGGTACAATGATAGAGCCTGAGTGAACGGAAGGCGGCGTATGGAGACGTTCCCGGCTGAAACGACGCAAGCTGAACATCAGCACCGACGCGAGACCCGGCGGCAGATCTGGCTGCCGTTAGGGATAGGTTTGGGCGTGTTGGCATTGGCTGCTGGCGTGATGATGTCGCCGTTATTCCCGCCTGCCAATCGCGCCGGCATTTCGCTGGTGGCCGATTGGACGCTGTCGGTGCTGGTGTTATGCCCGACAGCCTTATGCCTGTTCCCGCTCGCAGCGGGGCTGCTCATCGCGGCTTTCGGGATGAACATCGCACATGACGCGGCTGCCCGACCGTTACGCCGGGGCGTTCGTTTCTCGGAGACGCTGGCGGTTCAGGCGCAGCAGTCGGCTGACCGTGTGAGCCGGGCGGCCATTGGGCTGAGCGCGCACCTGGCCTATGGTGAGCGGCTGCTCAGCGTGTTTGACCGCCCACCGTCTGATCCTGAGAGGGATGCGATCTGTGACCAATAATCTAACTCCCGCGAGCGATACAAAACCGAACTGGAAATCGCAGATGTATGCGATCGGCGCAGTCAGCGGCGCGCTGGTCGGCCTGCTAGCGTCGTACCTGTATGTGCGCGCGTCTGAAGAAGAGGTGGGGCGGGGCGGCAAACCGCGTCCCATCGGGACTGGCGAACTGATCGGTTTGACTTTGACAGCATTGGGATTGATCCGTCAGATTACCGAATTAGGTAAGTCGCCCCGGAAAAAGTAGAGGGCAGGGAGTTTATATGTGCGGGCGTTTCGCGCTGACCGCGACTCCTGATGCCATACAGCAGGCTTTTGATCTGGCAGTCCCGCCGGTCGGCCTATCGCCGCGTTACAATATCGCGCCTACACAGCCGGTGGCGGTCATCACCAATGAGAATCCTCATGAGCTCACTTTTCACAAATGGGGCTTGATCCCGTCCTGGTCGAAGGATCCGTCGGTGGCCAGCCGAATGATCAACGCGCGGTCAGAGACGGCCGCTGATAAGCCGTCGTTCCGAACAGCGCTGAGGCGGCGGCGGTGCTTGATCCCAGCTGACGGCTTTTTCGAGTGGCAGACGCGGGACGGCGATCGCGTGCCGCTGTTCATTCATTTTCAGGGGCGGCCGGTGTTCGCCATCGCCGGGTTGTGGGAAGTGTGGCGCGGTTCCGAGGGTGATGAAATCCGCACCTGCACTATCTTGACGACTGAGGCGAATGCGTTCATGCGCCCGATCCATGACCGGATGCCAGTCATCCTGCGGCGCGAGGATTACAACGAGTGGCTGTTCCCCGGCGAGGCAGCGCCGTCGGCGCTGCAGCCGCTGCTGCGGCCCTGCGATCCGGCAGGGATGATGGCCTACGCGGTGTCTAAGCTGGTCAACCGACCCGGCAATGATATGCCTGAGGCGATCCAACCCGCCTGACCTTTATTTGCCTCTGGTGCGCCGCTCGATGATCTCTTTGAAGGGATCTTGCCCCGGCTTGATCAGCACCCTGCGAGTGCGACCGCCCGCTTCAGCTTCGCCGACTACCCCCAGCTCGTACAGCAGGTCAATGATGCGCGCGGCGCGGGGGTATCCGAGTCCTAGTCGGCGCTGGATCAATGAGGCTGAGGCTTCGCCTTCGGCGATGACCAGCTCGATCGCTTTCTCCAGCATGGGATCGGTTTCCGACAGGAACTCGCGGCGGGTGAGCCCGCGTTCCCACGGGCCGATGGTGATGGCTTCGGCTTTGCCGCTGGCGATCATGGCTTCATGCCACTGCTTCCAGTGGTTGACGACGCTGCGCACCTCGTCATCAGACACGTAGCAGCCCTGCACACGGCGCGGCCCCGAAGCATCCGATGCCAGATACAGCATGTCGCCGCGCCCCAGCAGGTTTTCGGCGCCGACAGTGTCCAGGATGACGCGCGAGTCGACGCCTGAAGCGACGGCGAAAGAGATGCGTGAGGGGAAGTTGGCCTTGATGAGGCCGGTGATGACGTCCACGCTGGGGCGCTGAGTGGCGACCACTAGGTGTATGCCGACCGCGCGCGCCATCTGCGCCAGCCGGGTGATCGTCTTCTCGGTCTCATCCGGGCGCGTCAGCATCAGATCGCCGATTTCGTCGATCAGGATGACGATGTACGGCAGAAAATCGTCGCGCTGACGCCGCCCCAAGCGCGAGTTGAAGGTATCAATATTGCGAGCGGCATATTCTTCCAGCAGTTTGTAGCGGCGATCCATCTCCCGTGTGCACCAGCGCAGCACGCCGATGATCCGTTCCTGATCGGTTTCGACCGGGCCGAGCAGGTGCGGCAGGCCGTTGAAGCGGCTGAGTTCGACCATTTTAGGGTCGAGCATCACCAGTTTGACGACGTCGGGGGTGTTGTTGAGCACCAGCGCAGTGGCCAGCGCCGCGATACACACCGATTTGCCGGAGCCGGTTGTGCCGGCGATGAGCAGATGAGGCATCTGTGCTAGGTCGATGCCGATCGGCGTGCCCGAAACGTCGCGACCGAGCGGGACGAAGAGCGGCGAGTGCGCTCTGGCCATCTGTTCCTGGAAAATGCGGCTCTCGTAAACTGAGCGCAGGGCGACGATGCTCGGTCGGCGATTAGGAACTTCGATGCCGACGTAGCTTTGGCCAGGGACGGGCGTCTCCAGCCGCAGACGTTTGGCGGACAGCGCCAGCGCCAGATCGCCCGACAGTGACGCGATCTTGCTCACACGGGTGCGCTGCAGCACCGTTTCGCCTTCGTCGGTCGTGGTCTCTTTGAACGGTTGAACGGCGTACTGTGTGACAGTCGGTCCGACTTTCACATCCACTACGTCTACGTCAATGTCAAACTCCAGCAGGGTATTCTCGATCAGTACGACGTTGGTGTTGATCTCTTGTTCATCAGGGATATTCAGCTCAATATCCTGCAGCAGCTCTAAAGGCGGCAGAACCGGATCGCGCTTAGGCGGGCGTTTAGGCTCCTTCATATCGGCCACCGTGAAGTAGCGTTTGATACGCCCATCAGGGCGCTCAACCTGCTGGATGCCTTTGACTTTGCGGCCTTTGATCGTGCCGATGGCGTTGAAATTGCTGCGCCATTCATCTTCAGGCGTGGTCGCTGATGCTCGTTGGGGCAGAGGTTGAGAGTCGAGAGGCGGAGCTGGCGTCGGATTGAGCGCTGTTGATGGGCGCTGCGACGGCGGCAGATTCTCTGGGGCAATGCGCACCCGCACAATCATTCCAGAATGGGCGCGGCGGGTTGACGACGGGACAGGTTCGACCAGCGGCGGCGCTGGGGTCGGTTGACGGCGCGGCGTCTGCGCTAGCTGCGCCGCCAGTAGCCTAAGTCGGGCGCTCAGTGCGCGAAGCCGAGTCTGAACGTCTGATTTGCGGACGCCCAACACCACTGCACCGCTGAGGAGCAGGATGGCGCTGTAGAAGATCAACGCTGGCAGCGAGCCGAACAGGCCAGCGACGGCGATGCTGGTGGCCCAGCCGACCAAGCCGCCGCCCTGGCCGGCGCGCGCCAGAGCGCGCAGCTCGGTTTCCCCCGTCGCCAGATGCAGCACGGCTAGCAGGGCCAGGAAGCCGATCTCCAGCGCCAGAATGCGGCACGTCGGAAACTGAATGGTCACGCCCATCTTAGGCAGCAGAATGATCACGCCCAGCGCTAGTATTCCAGCTGAGACGACCACGCTGCCGTAGCCGAACAGGCCGGTTAAGGCTTTAGACCAGGCATTGGCGATGGTAGCATCTGAGGAGATATTGAGCAGCGACAGGAAGGAGACGATACCAAAGACGATCAGGATGATCGCCGCGATCTCATCGCCCCAAGGCGGCAGGCTGTCGAACAACGAGTCCCAGAACTCTGGTTTGACGGTGAAGCGCTCAGCGCGCGAGGGACGCGGTGGCGCTTTCACGGATGCGTCAGGCTTGTCCGGCGTGCGCTTGCCGGGTTTCTGCTGCGCCATACTGCTCCAAACATTGAGTCCGGCGGGTGCGTTGGGTGAGCGCCGCAGGCGCTCACGCCTGTATTATAGACGGTACGGTACAGGATTGCAGGACGCAGGCTGATTTGAATCAAAAGGCCAGGTCGCCCTGGCCCAGACTGCTAGCGTTGATGCGGCTCATTCTTTGAGTCTTAAACTCAAGCCCAACCGGCGCGCTTGGCTGTCAATGCTCAACACGCGGGCAACGACGCGCTGTCCTTCGCTGACGACGTTACGCGGGTGAAGGAAGTGGCCTTCTGCCAGCTCGGATACGTGGATCAGACCTTCCAAGCCTTCTTCGATGCAGGCGAAAGCACCGAAGTCCACCACATTGGTGATGACGCCCTCTACCAGCTCATTCACATGGTAACGCTCGGACACCGTTTGCCAGGGGTCGGGGTGTAGGCGTTTCAAGCTGAGAGCGATGCGCGCTGCCTCGCGGTCTACGTCTAGGACGTACACCCGCACTTCCTGTCCGCGCTGCAGCACATCCGACGGATGGTTGACGCGCCCCCAACTCAATTCGCTGATATGAATCAGCCCTTCTAGTCCCCCCAGATCCACAAAAGCGCCGAAGTCGCACAAATTGGTGACGGTGCCGACTACCGTATCGCCAGGGCGCAGACGCCGCAGAATGTCGGCGCGTTCGCCCCGTTCCACGCGGGCGGCGCGTTCTGAGAGAATCAGCCGGTTATGTTCGGCGTTGAGTTCGATCACGCGCAGCCGGATCGTCTGGCCGACCCAGGCCATGAGCGCGTTGCGACGGGTGATGCTGTTGGCGTTGACTGGGAAATCGGAAATCTGGCTGGCCGGCACGAAGCCGTGCAAATGACGCCACTCGACCAGTAACCCGCCTCGGTTGTAACCGATGACGGGCAGTTCAATCACTTCATCCTCATCCATGAGGCGCTGAAGCTCCTGCCAGTCAGCCTCATCACCGTGATAGCTGTGGTCGGTTGGGGAGATGTGATCGTCATCATGGGTTGGCAAGTAGCCGGCCGGGGGTTCTGCAGCGGCGTCATGATGCAGATGGGCCGGCTCGGCAAATTCCCCTTCGCGCAGCAAAGCAGACCAATATCCCTCGTCCAGTTGGGGTGGCGGAGCATTATAATCCCGCCGGTGTAAGTTGGTAGACATCCGCGAGTTCCTCGATAAACCCTTACAACTTGAGCACGAATTGCGGTTTGATGTGGTGAAAGCATTAAGTTTTATGCCCTCTGGCAAATTATACCATGCAGTCGCCGGGCGAATGGTATGATTTCTGACCTGTTTATCCCATTACGCTTCGCTGTGATACTGCTGTTCCAGCTCCAGCAGGGCGTCTGCCACCGCCTCGATGGCGACCCGCTGCTTGCGATATAAGTCAGGTTCGCTCAGGGCTAGCCGGATGGCCACGTCTCGCACTTTGTGGCGCTCAATGAACCGCTGCTCAATGATGTTGTAGATCATCCACTCCGGATTGAGCATTTTGCGTTCGCCGGGAGGTTTCAGTTTTTCAATGGCCTGCAGCAGCACGGCGCGCAGCGCGCGCGTCGGGTTGTTGTCGTGCTGAGGTAAAGCTTGCTGTACCGTTTCTAGTTCCAACAGCCGGCTGCTGGATAAGCCAGGTCCGCCCCAATAGTGGCGCAGCGCCGCGCGCACTTGCTCGATAAACAGTTCGCGGTCGAGGGTCACATCATCGGCGGCGGGAAGGGGTTCACGCCCCTGTTTGTATTCGACCTGGGCGGCGCGGGTGCGCGTGATGCTGATCTGAGGCAGCAGCCCCTCTAGGGCGGCGTAGATTTCAGCCTGCAGCCGCAAATCATCGAGCGTCTCAGCGGCGCGACGCGCCAGCGTCTGGAATGTGCGCTGCTCATCGGGCGTCAGGTCGGGCTGCGCAGAACGCGCCTGGATGCCTAGAAAGCCGATGAGCAGAGGTTCTCCATCCGGATCCAGGCTGCGGCGGCTGTGAAGAAACACAAGCCAGTACGCATGCCAGGGGTAGATCTCGGTTGCGCCGGCGTTCGTTTGTGCTTGCAAACCTAGTAAGGCCGGAAATTCGTCCTGAAGCCACTGCGCGTTTGGGCGTGTCGGGCCGACCGACGCCACGAGTTCCGGCACGGAATCGCTCAGGGCGACTACGAAAGCAGTGCTAACCTGAAGGTAGTCGCAGCAGGCAGCTAAGATCGCGTCCAGCAACTGGAGCAAATCTGTCCGCGTCAGCAGTCGATCGCTCAGGTTTTGCAGCTTGGCGATCTGATCGGCGTCCTCGCCCGAATAGATGAGGCGTTTTTCCAACCAGGGCAGTGTCAGCGCGATCATCCACTGCCAGAGCAGCACGACGGCGACCACGGCAAAGGGGACCAGGCTTTCGCCTGGCAGTCCTAACACGCGCGTCGCCGGACGCATGAAGATGATGACGGCCAGCGCCAGCAGCCCGGTGGCTGGGCCGCGCAGCATGAAACGCAGCAGCTCGATTTTGACGACGCGGTCGGGAACCTGTGTGCCGAAAAATGACAGCGGGTAAGCCAGAAACAGGAGCAGCAGGATGATGACAATGTTGGCTAAGTTGACCAGCAGCAGCATGCCCACCGAGGCGGTTTCACTCAGGCCGAGCAGCAGCGAATATGGAAAGATACCGAAAGCGGGCGTGAGGAGCGCAAACTGCAAGTATCCCATGCGGCGGCGGGTGTCACGCGTTAGGCAGCGCTGGCGCGCGCGCTGGACGTTGACGAACGCAACGCCAGTGGCCACCAAGAAGTAAGCGACATATACGGGAAAGATTGGGCCGGCGCGTTGAGCGACAACCCGCGTGACGATCGGTTGGGTGAGCAGATCGGAGAAGGCGGCCAGCAGGATGAACAAGGTTCCGATCAGGTACAGCAGCCAGGCGACGCGCCGCCGCCGCCCGCGCGACGGCAGGCCGGTTGTAGCCAGCAGGGCATCAGACAGATGGAACATGGCCGCAGGCACTAACGCAATGCCGATCCACTGAAGGCGCAGCGCTGCTTCCAGCGTTCCACGGCTCGGCTCTAGCGCGATGAACACATCACAGATGTAGACGACAGTCACGCAGGCCAGCACGATCGCTGAGGCGCGGGCAACCCGGTTGGTCAGGTTGCGCGTGAGATTGTAGAGGAGCAGCGAGGCCGTCAGGATGACGATGGCGGCGGTGAGCGTCTCGTTGACCGACGCCAGCAGGAGCATCAGCAGGTCGTCCACGTTCAGTCAGCCTCCAGCCTTATGACAGTGACTGACTGAAGAATATGGCGATATCCTGGTTCGGGAAGTACTGGTCGTCATAGCCAGAAAACTGAAAGCCGGCCTGCTGGCAAAAGACGATAGAGGGATAGTTTTGGGTGCGCGTTTCGATCACTAGACGTCCTAAGTTGTGCTCGCGCGCCCACTGTCGGGCGACCTTCAGCAGCCGCGTGCCCAACCCGTGGCGCCGGTACGGGTGGGAGATGACCAAATCGTGGATACGCGCCAGATCATAGGCCGCTAAGCTGGACATCGTCAGGTAGCCCAGGATTTCTGGCTCATCCCGGCGAACCATGACCAGAAAGCACTGTTCGGGCGGCAGCGACAGCCGCAGCCGGCGTTCATCTGCCGGGTAGAGTGTTTCCAGGGTGCGCGGCAGCCGCTGGCGGTTGAAGGTGATCTGCCAGCTATCACCCTCGCCCGTCAAGCTCATTTGCCAGACATAATCGGTCTCGAAGCGATGGTCGAGAGCCAAGCAGGCCGGAATATCGCTTTCTATCCCATCACGGATCCGAACAGCTATGGCAGAAGGCGTCATAGGTTGTGCAGCTTTCAGGTGAGGTAGGCGTCCCCGAATGTGCCGCTGACGAAAACTTCGACCAGCGGCGCGTTGTCATCCGCATCTCGCGCCAAATAGACGTTCGTATCCGGCTGGTCGTAACGGTTGGGGTCAGCGTGAACGCGAAACAGCCAGTTGGTGGCGACGGTGACGCGCGTTCGGCAGCCAATCGGGGTGATGAGATGAATATTGCCTAACGCTGATCGCAGCCGAAGCGGCGAGAAAGCCTCACGCGGGGCGATAACCCGAATGTCGCCCAGGCCTGTGCCGACGACAGTTTCGCCGATGATCAAGCCGGACAAATCCAGCTTGGCCTGTCCGAGGTGGGCGCTGATGAGGATCTGCCAGGGGAGATCACGCGCCAGCGCCATTTCCCAGTCGGCGAATGAGAACCAGGGCGTTGCCGCCCGATCCAGCTTGAGATGGGCGCCCAGGTCGCTCACGCGCATGTGAGGGCGAGAAGCCGCCGCAAACTGGCCGGCAATCAGCCGTCCCTCCCGCTGCAGGGCGCGCACCTGGACGTCAATGTCGCCGGCGCAGATCTCAAGCGTGGCGGATTGGACGCTGCCGCGCGTGATGCCGAAGGTGCGCGCGTCGTCGCTGGCTAGGAGATCGCCCCGCAGCAGAATTTGCGCCCCGGCTGCCACCAGAACCAGCGGCCATAACGCGGCCAGATTGAAATCCCCCAGCAGGAGAAAATTGTCTAGCAGCAGCGCCACGCCGGCGGCTGCCAGCGCCAGAGGCCAAATCCAGGGGCCGCGTGCGGTGCGATCGGCCAAAGGCTCATCCCTCGTACAGGTAATCGCGCAGGATGACGTGGGCTGACGACTGGCGCAGCCGGTTGAGCGCCTGAGCTTCGAGCTGGCGTACACGTTCGCGCGTGACGCCGATCGTTTGGCCCACTTCCTCCAGAGTATACACCCGTCCGTCTTCTAAGCCATAACGCAGCTTGAGAATTTGCGCCTCGCGCGCTGGCAGCCGTTTGAGCGCCATCGCCAGTTGTTCGTGCAGCAGGTGGGTGGCGACTTCTTCAGCTGGCGCGGGCGTGTTGCCATCTTCGACGAAATCGCCAAAGGTTGAGTCGCCTTCGTCGTCAATGGGCGTCTCCAGACTGACGGGGTGGCGTGCGATCTCCAGCAGGTTCTCGATCTTGTCGGGCGTAGTATCCATGTGCTCGGCCAGCTCTTCCATGGAAGGCTCACGGCCGAGCTCCTGGATGAGCATGAGCTGGATACGCCGCATCCGATTGAGTTGATCGCCCATATGCACCGGGACGCGGATCGTGCGGCCTTGATCGGCGACGGCGCGGCTGACGGCCTGGCGAATCCACCAGGTGGCATAAGTGCTGAATTTGTGGCCGCGCTGATATTCGAACTTGTTGGTGGCGCGGATCAACCCGATGTTGCCTTCCTGGATGAGATCGAGGAACGGTACACCGCGCCCGATGTACTTCTTGGCCACGCTGATCACTAGGCGAGCATTGGCGCGCACTAGGTGCTCCTGGGCAGCTTCGCCGTCCGCGATGATGGCCTGGAGCTGTTCGATCTGCTCCGCATCCAGCGAATCGCGGTACATTTCAAGCTGCTCTTTGGCGAGATTCCCCGCTTCCATGCGTTTGGCTAGGCTGACCTCTTCCTCTGCGGTCAGCAGTGGGACGCGACCAGCCTCCTTCAGATACAGGCCGACGACATCATCTGTGTCCAAAGCCTGCTGATAACCCGCATCCTGGATCAGGTCGTCATCTAACTCAAACAGTGTGAGGTCGTTTTCGTCCTCTTCCGGAAGTTCGGGTTCGGCGCTTTCGGCTGACAGATCATCATCCGATGTGATGCCCAGCGGGGCAGCAGCTACGACTTCGATGCCCTCATCGGCCAAAGCATCCATGAGGTCATCCAATAGAGCAATATCACGCTCGGCTTCTGGCAGCAGTGCCAGAATGTCGTCGTAGGTGACTACGCCCTGTTCCTGGGCTTTATGGAGCAGTTGAGCGCGGACTTGCTCTTTCTTGTCCATCACCATGAACATCATACGCTACATAACAGACACAAAGCCCTGCTATCACACGTAGCAAGGCATTGAACGTATACCCTTGACTGAACTAGTGAGCCTCGATTATGACGCAAAATCGCGCGGTTGGCGAACGTCGCTGACTGGGCAGGTTTAACCAGCCTCAATAGTATACTCGAACGACTTATTTAATACATTAACGCCGGGTTAATAACTTGTCAAGTCAAGGGCGCTGCCCTGAGCTGAGTTAGCAGGAAGTCAATAGCGGGGCGCTCGATCAGGATGATCTCGGCGCGGTTATCTACCACGGCGTAATAGGTGGTGAGCGTGCCTGACAGATCGCCGACCAGCACCGCGTGACCCTGGCCATCATGCAGCAGAACTTCGATCGCCAGACTTTTGGCGGGTTGTAGGCCGAACTCTACCAGCCGGGTGCTGGCTGTCAAAGGCAGAGTACGGCGGTAAGGCAGCAGCACCAGCGTTTTGGCGATATTGTCGGCGGCGGTCTGGTCAATCTGTCCCTCTTGGTCGAGGGCTATCCAATAGCCATCGTCGGCTCGGCTGATGGTGAGCGTGCGGCTGCCGTCGGGCGCGCGCAGCCGCACCGCCTGAATATCAGCCAGGCCGATATTGGGGAATACGCGCTGAACGGGAGCTGGCGTTTCGGGGATCGGCGCAGTCGGATTCTGGATGAGCGCAAAGATGACCAAAGCTGCGAAAACGGCAGCCAGGATGAACAACCCGCGGCGGTTCATGCCCGCCTCCGTCGGCGCGTCCACACCACCAGGCCGGCCGTCAGCGTCAGGCCGGGCATGAGGATGATAGTGACGAAAGCAATGACATCCAGCGTGGCAGCGTCCACGAAGATCAGCGGCAGCCCACTGCTGAAAGCCTGCGGCGCGAAACTGATCCGCTCGCCAAACCGCGTCAGCCAGGAGATGCTGTCGGTGAACAGGATACCGTTGCCGCCCGTGGTGATCTGTCCGTTGGTGACGAAATCCGCATCGCCGACTAGCACGATGCGCGCGCCGGTCGACTCATTGGCAGCCCAGGCGACGGTCGTCAGCGGGCCGATCAGGTCGGTATTCGGGTCAAAACTGTAGGTGTTCGTTTGCGCCAGCGTTTGCAGGTCGATCTCGCCGTAGCTTTCCGGCGACGACATGATCACCCGCCCGTTGATCGCGCCCGCCGGCGGCGACTCGTTGACCTCCAGCCCGCGCGCCAGGCTGAACAGGGTGCGGGCATCTTCAGCGCCCAGTCGCGCTCCCAGGTCGGTATCGGTGAATACCGCCGCGCTGAGGATATCGAGCGAAGTGCGGACGCTGTAAGCTGGATTCGGTTCCACTACCACTGCGTCCAGCGCCCTCAGGCCATAATGATCCCAGAGGTAGCGGCTGAAAGCGCCATCTCGCCGCAGAAAGGCGTTGGGGTTGAAGATCGCGTCAGCCAGGATCAACAGCCCGCCGCCGCGCTTCAGATACTCGTCCAGCACGTTGATCTCGGCGTCTGATAGATCGGTGGTGGGGCGCGCCAGGATCACCGCTGCGGCGTCGCGGGGGATAGATCCGCCGCTCTGAGCTAAATCTGCCAGGCGAAGTGTGGCCGTAATCAACCCGTTCTCACGCATGCCGTTGTTGATGCCCGATAACCCTTGCTGGCCGACATCATCCCAGGCTAGGGCGCTGTGGCTGGTCTCAAAGTAGACGGTTAGCGTACCAGCGAACAGCAGGCGGGCGATCGCCCCGGTCATGTCGCGCTCCTGGCTCGTGCCGCGGGGCACGCGGGCGATCGTGTTCAGGGCAGCAGTGCCGTCAGGATTCAGGTAGGAGACATAGACAGCGCCATCTTCGGTGACACCGAAGGCGTCGCGCAGCGCCGGGTTCTCGTCCGGGTCGATGTATTCCCGCGTGATCAATCCGTTCGTTGCTACCTCGTACAGCCGGAAGAAAGCATCGTCTACCTGGCGCAGGCGCAGCGCCGACGGCGTGTAGAAACCGGTGATGCGGATGGGACGGGTGACTCGCGCCAGTATGGCTTCGGTCTCGGCGCTGAGCGTGAAACGCTGGCCGGCCGTCATATCTAGGGTGAGCACCGCCCGTTGAAGGATGATGTAGGCCAGCCCGACGATTCCGATCATCAGCAGGCTCGCCAAGACAGCGGTGGTGCTGTAGCGCGCCTGCCGGCCGCTGAAGAACCCGGCGAAATCCTGCGGCGCCAACAGCGCCCACAGCGCCATCCCGCCGGCTCCGATGAGCAACGCCGCTCCGATCACCGGCGTTAAGCCACCCTGCCAGATCAACCCCAGGATGCCGAGGAGAAGCCCAGCCGCGCCGATGAAGCTGCTCCACTGGCCTAATGTCTGTCGCGTTAAGGTGATCGTGTCGCGCTGCATCAACGCCACCTGTGAGACTCAACGATGCGGACGGTAATGAACAGCATGACCACGATGATGCCGGCGTAGTACGCAACGTCTTCGATGCGCACCAAACCGACCGCGAAGGAAGTTGTGTAGTGTCCTTGCAGCGAGATCTCGCGGATGACGCGCGCCAGGTCTACGCTGGCCACGATCTCGCCCGCCAGGTCGCCCAGCCAGAGGAAGAGCAGGACGCTCATCGCCAGAAAAGCGGATACGATCTGGTTCTCGGTCAGCGACGAGAACAGCAGTCCCACGGCCAGCGTCGCGCCGCCGTATAACCAGGCGCCGATGTAAGCGCTGAGCGCATGTCCTAGATCGGGCTGCGTGATCACGACCAAGATGATCTGGTACACGAAGGTAGCCGCCAGCAGCAGCGAGAAGTAAAACCAAGCCCCCAGGAATTTGCCGAGCACGATCGCCACATCGGCGACCGGGGCGGTCAGCAGCAGTTCCATCGTGCCTTCGCGGGTTTCTTCGGCCAGCAGGCGCATGGTCAGCAGCGGGGCGAAGAAGACCATCGCAAACGACAGGAACGTGGGAACCAGGGAGGGATCGGCCGGCTTGACGGTCAGGCTGAAAGTCAAGTCGCTGTTGAACATCAGCCCGGTCAGCAGCAGCAGCGCCGCCGCGATCAGGTAGGCGGTGGGCGAGGCGAAGTACTGCCCGATCTCGCGCTGGAACACCAGCCAGGTCGCGCGCAACATGAGACTAGCTTCCCCTTCCCACGATATCTAGGAAGATGTCTTCCAGGGTCATGGCCACCGGGCGCAGTTCGAGCAGGCGAAAGCCGGCTTTGACCACCCGCTCGGCGATCTCGCCGCGCACGTCCACATCTGGCCGAGCCCGCAGCCGGTAGCCGTCGTCATCGGCGCGCACCGAGTCAACTCCTGGGATACGTTCTAGCAGGCGCAGCGCTTCGCCTCGCGATGCGCCGGCGATCTGGATATACAGGTGCTGACCGGGCTGGAGCTGATGGCGCAGCGCCGCCGGCTCGCCCTGGGCGATGATGCGCCCCCGGTTGATGATGAGCACTCGGTCGCAAATCTGTTCAGCCTCCGACAAGATGTGGGTGCTGAACAGCACCGTGTGCTGCTGGCCGAGCGCGCGCACGCTGTCGCGCACCTCGATCACCTGTTGTGGATCGATGCCGATAGTCGGTTCATCTAGAATGATCACAGGTGGATCATGCACGAGCGCCTGCGCCAGCCCTAGACGCTGGCGCAGCCCTTTCGACAGATTACGCACCAGCGTGTGCCGCCGGTCGGTCAATTGAACTTGTTCCAGCACAGCGTCTACGCGGGCGCGGGGGTTGCGGACGCCGCGCAGTTTCGCCCAAAAACTGACGTAACCGGCCACGGTCATATCAGGATAGACGGGCACCCGTTCGGGCAGATAGCCGACCTGGCGGCGCGCTGCCAGCGAGTCGGTCAGCACATCGAAGCCGGCGATGCGGGCAGTGCCGCTGGTCGGGGGCATGAAGCCAGTCAACATACGCATGGTGGTCGTCTTGCCGGCTCCATTTGGGCCGAGCAGGCCGACGATCTCGCCGGGGTGCGCCTCAAATGAGATGTCGTCTACAGCCGTGTGCGCACCATAACGTTTGGTGAGGTTGTGAACTTCAATCATAGACTTTATTGTAGCGCAGGGCCTCAGACGCTGAACGAAGTTGTCAAGGGTTTTGCACAAGCCGCGTCCGGCGTCAGGCGGGGTGGGGAGCCGGCGTGGCGCTCGTTTCCTCGCCCTGACCGTTCATCTCGCCGGGATGGTAGTCGTGCAAGCTGGAGCCGCCGATGAACTCGCGCAGCAGCGAGGTGTCCGGGATCATCGCCTGCTGCTGCGGCGACAGGGGATGCACCCAGCGCAAAAATGACAGCAGCCGTTTGGCTTCGATATGCGGCGGCGTCCCCGGCTCGACCTGGAGCAGCAGCGGTTCGGCCAACGACCGAAGCGCGGCCAGTTCGTAGACCAGGGCGGAATTGAACATCACGTCGGCGTTTTCCTGGTAGGCGAAGATGTTGCGCTTTTCGCCTTCGCGCACGCTCGCCCAGCGTTTAAGCGTATCAGTGGCCGTGTAGCCACGATGACGGGCGTCGCGGACGATACGCCGCAGCAGGCGCAGATCAGTGGTGGGCACGCGGTTATGGGTGTCCGTGTTCAGCGCGGTCAGCGCCGAGACGTACACCCGGAAAATCCGGTCGGGCGGGATAGCCGGCACCAGCTCTGGGTTAAGGCCGTGAATACCTTCGATGATGATGATCTGGTTAGCGCTGAGCTGCGCCTGCCGTCCAGGCAGGCTCTTGCCAGAGATGAAGTCGAAACGCGGGAGTTGGACGAACTCGCCCTGCATCAAAGCCAGAAGCTGCTCGTTGAAGAGCGCCAGGTTGAGCGCACCCAGCGACTCGAAATCGTAGTCGCCGTTGGCGTCGCGCGGCGTCTGCTCGCGGTTCACGAAGTAATTGTCCATCTCCAGCGTGAACGGGCGCAGGCCGTGCGCCAGCAGTTGGATGGCGAGCCGCTTGGAGAAAGTCGTCTTGCCAGACGATGATGGGCCTGCGATGAGCACCAGTCGCACCCCCTGCTGCTCGTAGCGCGTGCAGATTTCACCGGCGATGACGGCGATATGCTGCTCGTGCAGCGCCTCGGCCACCAGGATCAGCTCATGGACGCGGTTATCGCGCACAATCCGATTGAGCCGCCCGATGTCTTCCACGCCCATACGCTCCAGCCAGGCATCAGCCTGCTGGAACACAGCGCCCAGCTTGGTGTAGGCGCGGATCGGTTTGAGCTCGGTCGGGTGCTCGCGGCGGGGATATTGCAGGATGAACCCGCCATCCACCGCCACCAACCGAAAGTAGCGCATATAGCCGGTGGACGGCAGCATGTAACCGTAGTAGTAATCTTCTCGGCCGCGCAGCTCATACAGCACCAGGTGATTGCGGGTGCGCTGTTCGAGCAGCCGTACTTTGTCGTCGTCGTCGCGGGCGGCAAAGAGCGCTGCAGCTTCGTCCAGCGGCACAACGCGCTTGGTGATCGGGTTGTTCTCGGCCACGATCAGCCGCATGTGCGCTTCTAGGCGTTCGAGTTCGTCCAGGTCAAACGGTGGACGGTTGAGCAGCCGGCAGTAAAAACCGCCTTCAGGGATCGAATAGCGCACACTGACTTTGACGCCTGGCCAGAGTTCGTCGGCTGCCGTCGCCATCAACATCACCAGCGAACGCCGGTAGATGCGACCGCCATCGCTGGAGGCCAGCGTGACCGGCGCTAGCGTGGCGTCGCGCTGAACCGGGTAGGCTAGCTCACGCAGGCTGCCATCCAGGATGCCGCCGGTGATCATGTCTTCGCCTTCGCCGGGCGCTCCGCCATGCGCCGCCAGCAGAAACTGTTCGATCGTTGTGCCCAGCGGCCCTTCATAGACGCGGCCATCGGGCAGTGTGACGCGGACGGCGTCGCGCGGTTTCGACAATCGGATACGGGGCTCAAGGGCGATCATAGGCGGTTCGGGCGTTCTAATGGGTGGAATATTGGGCGTTGATCACAGTCTAAACCGGCCAGGGATTCTCAAGAATTAAGATGGCAGCGATCGATCGCTGCCCCAATCTGTTCGCATTATAAAGCAATTTGTGACGAAAGAAAGCTGAAGTTCCGGCTAAAATGCCCACCATGCCCGCTGTGCCGCCGGACGGTGATGTTATAATCGCGCGAAACGGCGCAAGGCAAGGATGAAGTTTCTCATGCTGCCATACGAAAAATATCTGGGCGAAGTCTTGATTGACGAAGCCACGCTTCAGAAGCGAATTGCTGAACTAGGGCGGCAGATCTCAACGGATTATGCCGACTGTGACGATCTGCTGCTCATCTGCATCCTCAAGGGCGGCATCATGTTTCTGGTTGATCTGACTCGTCACATCACCGTGCCCCACGAGATTGATTTCCTGGCGGTATCCAGCTATGGCCGCGGCGCCAGGAGCTCAAGCGGACACGTTCGAATTGACATGGACTTGACCTCCGAAGTTCAAGACCGCCATGTGCTGCTGGTCGAGGATATCATTGACAGCGGCCACACGCTGCGTTTCGTGCTGGATGTGCTGGAGGCGCGCCGCCCCGCCAGTTTGAAGCTGGTCACGCTGCTCAATAAACCCCGCCGCCGTGAGGTGTATATCCCCATTGATTACGTCGGGTTCGAGATCGATGATAAATTTGTGTTCGGCTACGGTCTCGATCTGGACGAAAAGTTCCGTAATCTGCCGTTCATCGGCGTGGCCAAACTGGACAGCAGCCTGTGAACGCGCTCACGCCGCGCTCCCCCAAACGTCCGTTGCTGTGGCCGGATTGGGTCTACGATCTGCGCGACTTCCTGGCGCAGGGTTCTCATCCGAAAATCTACATCGTCGGCGGAGCGGTGCGAGACGCCTGGCTGCACCGCCCGATCCATGATCTTGATCTGACCGTCGCCGGCGACGCCGTGCGTGTGGCCCGGCTCATCGCTAACCGGTTCGGCGGCGATTTCTATGTGCTGGATGCGGAGCGCGGCGTGGGGCGGGCGCTGGTGACGACGCCTGCGGGGCGGGTGGTGGTTGATGCTGCCCGCCTGCGGGGCGAGTCGCTGTATGATGACTTGGCTGACCGCGATTTCACGCTCAATGCGCTGGCGGCGGACATTCAGGGGGATCTGGAACAAATCATCGATCCTCTGGCGGGCGAGGCCGATCTGGACGCGAAGCGCCTGCGCCGCTGCAGTCCCCAGGCGATGGCCAGCGACCCCATTCGCACGCTGCGCGCAGTTCGGCAGAGCATCCAGTTCGGTTTTCGCATGGAAAGCGAGACGCAGCAGGATGTTCGGATGGCTGCGCCGCGGCTGGTGGATGCTTCTCCGGAACGGGTGCGCGATGAGCTGTTCAAACTGCTGTCGCTGCCGCGGCCGGCGGCGGCGCTGCGAGTGGCCGACGCTTTGGGGCTGCTGACCTATGTGCTGCCGGAGGCGACGCCGCTGCACGGGTTGGAACAGGACGCGCCGCACGTGTATGACGCCTGGACGCACACGCTGGCCGTGGTTGAAAACGTATCGGTCGTGTTGGGCACGCTGCGATTTAACCGCCCTGATCAGGCTGTGGGCGCATTCAGCACGGGCATGATGGCCATGCAGCTCGACCGTTATCGGGCGCCGCTGCTGGAGCACATGGAGACGGGCTGGCCGAATGAGCGTTCGCACCGGGCGTTGTTGATCCTGGCGGCGCTGCTGCATGATGCAGGCAAACCGTCCACACTGCAAGTAGACGAAGCCGGGCGCCGGCGTTTCGTTGGGCACGAGTCGGTTGGCGCTGCATTGGCGGACGCCAGGGCGCGCGCGCTGCGCTTGAGTGCTGCTGAGAGCGACCGGCTGCGCGCTATCATTCAGAATCACATGCGGGTGCTGCTCCTGCGCGAATTAACGCCGCGGGCGCTGCACCGTTTCTGGAGGTTAGGGGCGGTTGGGGTGGATGTGTGTTTGCTGACCCTGGCCGATTTTTTAGGGACTTACGGCGCCGAGCTGCCGCAGGATGCGTGGCTAGATCTGGTTGACCGGGTGCGGGCGCTGTTCGAGGCCTACTTCGATCAGCGCGACCGGATCGTTGCGCCGCCTCCCGTCATCAGCGGCAGCGACCTGATCCAGGCGCTGGGGCTCTCGCCCGGCCCCACCATCGGCCAGCTTCTGGATGCCATCCGCGAAGCTCAAGCGGCGGGCGAGGTGCTGTCATTAGAGGACGCGCTGGCGTTCGCGCGGCGCCACTTGGGGCAAAACGGCGCTCACGAACCGCCGAGTTCTTGAAGGCGCTGACGCGCGTCGTCTTCAGGCACTTCAAAGTGAGCGCTCATCGTCGCGGGCGTGCGCGCCTCTGGAGCGAGCGCGCGCACCATGGCCTCCGGCATGATCAGCATGCGGGCGAAAGCGCGCAGCAGCGACTCGTCGCGATCCTCTTTGAACAATTCTTGAAGCCCGCGCTGGCGGCCCCACTCGCTTTGAATGACGTGGCGCGCCAGCAGCCGCGCAAGCGACATACGCGGCGAGAAATGGCCGCCTCCCTTCAAGAAACCGATCGATAATTCGGTGATGTCTACTTCGCGCCACATATCATCTTTTGGGCGCTGCAGTATGATCTCAATGGGAATCGGCGGGCCGGCGATGTCAAAGATCTGGATGAGTTCGCTGGCGACGGCTTCGAGACGAGAATAATTGTTCACAAGCTCGGCTCCTGCGGCGCTTCGCTCCCCTCAGATGAACCGGCGCGCGGGGCGAAGAACCATAACAAAGTATTTCCATAACGGCGCTGATCGTAGCTTTCCAATCGTGCCAACTGCACCGACTGCGCTTCATCCGGATCAATCTGGACGATAATGGTGACTCCGGGCGGTGTCCAGCCAGGATCGGCGTCCAGCAGGCGCAGCGTTTCCAGCCATAACCCCTTGTATTGAGGGGGCGCCACATAGATATAGTCGAAAGGCTGGACAGGTGGATGTTTGAGGAACTGGAACACATCCGTCCGCCGGACAATGGCGCGGTCGGCCAGGCCAGCAAGCGCCAGGTTTTCATGAATGGTCTGGACGGCGCGGCGATCGAGCTCGATGAAGACGGCTTGGCTGGCGCCGCGGCTGAGCGCCTCGATGCCGACGCTGCCCGTCCCGGCGAATAGATCGAGAAAGCGGCTGCCGACGATCCCGCGTCCGAGGATGCTGAACAGCGCCTCTTTCACCCGGTCCATCACAGGTCGGGTGGTATCGCCCGGCACGAGCTTCAACCGGCGTCCTTTGGCGCTGCCTGCAATCACTCGTATCGGCATAGCTATCCGCTCGGCTCGACTGCTTCCCGCACAGCCCGAATGTTCGATAGGGGAGAAGTGATCATGGTGACGCAGCCTGTTGAGAGGATGAACCGGCGTCCGTTCGTCTGCTGGATGGCGGTGCGCACCTGTTCACGAATCGAAGCGGGCGTGCCATGATGAACATGCTGCCAGCGCGAGAGTCCGCCGCAGACCATCCCGTCAAACCACGTCTTGCCCTGGACCAGATCGGGCTCGGTTTCCTGGTCATGCCAGTTGATCGCCTGGATGGGCAGGCTGCTGCACAGCTTGAACATCGGGCTGTCGCCGTGCAGATGCAGCATGTTCAGCCACCACTTTTCAGGCAGCGCCTCCAAAATCTTTCGATCATAAGGCAGCCCGAATACCTTGTATTCTTCTTCAGACAGGATGTCGTAGCTGGCGTGCTGGATGGCGTAGAAGATGCCGGCGATAGGCAGCCGCTTCAGCGCGTCAATGAAACGCAGCGTGCTTTCGGTCAGCGTGTTCAGCGCTGTATGCACCCGGTCAGGGGTGGTGCGCAGGTGGCGGATGAGCAGCTCTTTACCTGATAGGTTCTTGGCCTGCGCCAGCGGGCTGAAGATCGTCTGGATGATCGGGACATCGTCATCTTTGAGCGCCGCGCATACCAGATTGAGACATTCGATCTGCCGCCCTAAACTGCCGCGCAGCGGGTCGAGCGGCCGCAGCTCCGTCCAGTCTAACGAGCGGTAGACGACGCGCTTGATATAAGTGCGCGTGCCTTCGAGATTGCCCTCCCATTGGTCCTGAACACCGTAGTCGGCGACGCAGTAGCTGCTGGCTGGCGTCACCTTGACCAGATCCCAGTCATAAGCTCGCTGAAAATCTACGGTAGAGCGGGCCAGATCGGCGGCGCGCTGGTCATCGCCTGGCCAGTGTCGCCACAGGGCGACGGGCACGCGGTCGGTGACCTCGCCGGCCAGGGTTTTGGTCAGGCGTTCACGCTTGTTCATAATCGGGAACGGGTTAGGCTTTCAGCTCGGCCAGACGCTGCCGGATCATGCGCGCCAGCATCATACGGCGGTCATCTTCGGGCGTGTTGCGCTCATGGTGGCCATCGCCGCGAGGACGGGCTGCCATGGCCGCTTCGATGTGCTGCAAGGCTTTTTGAAAGTGCTCTATAGCTGCATCGCGATGGCCGGCGGCGCGCTGCGCCAGCGCCATGCCATACAGGGCGTCGGTGTCGTCGGGCGCTTCTTCCAGGATGCGCTCAAACTCCGCAATGGCGGCTTGGGTTTTGCCTTCGCGCTCGAAACGCCAGGCTTGCCCGATGCGGGCGGCAAGAGTCGGCGTAGACATACGGTTTTCCTCTCAGAACATAGCGAGTGCCTGCAATTGTACTGACCTGTATCAGGTATGACAAGAAATTTCAACGCTGGACGGCGAGGATCGTGGGTAGATAAAGCACCGGCCCTAGCATTTGGCCGCTGGCGTCGAAGAAAGTCAACCGGTTGCGCGGTGAGCATACTGGCGTACAACCCGCGACCTCAATTGTCACCTGATAATTTCCGGGGGGCATGTCAGCAGGCAGCGCTAGGTCGTAGTCTTGCTGGATATACCGGTAAGGGAGCCAGCGGCGAGTTGGATAGCCGCCTGGATGGTGATAGTTGACTTCAGCCCAGCGCGTGCCGTCGCTGGTGTTGAGCAGATAGACCAGCGCCTGATAGTTTTGGGAAATGGCGCGCTGCGCCTGCCAGAGCAGACTCAGCTCCAGATGATCGCCTGGATGCAGCGTGTCTGCGTTCAGGCGGTATGCCAGAACGCCTAAGCCGGCGTCAGTACGGGTTTGCAGGAGGCGCGTCTGTTCCAACCCGAATCCGGGTCGGGGGCGCAGCAGCGCCGCTTCCCCCGCCATGTTGACGGCCCACGTTGCGCCCGCCATACAGATGCACAGCGCTGCCAGCAGCCGGCGTTCGGGAAGCGTCAGCCGGTCGCTGTCTTCAAACTGCGGCGAGCGCTGTCGCAGCCTTCCCCAGGTCAACACGAGCGCCCCGGCCAGCGCCGCCGCCGAGATGATCCAGGCGCCGGTGCGGACGGGTGTGGCGTCCAAAACGATACGCAGCTCGCCGCCCCGAATGATCGGCAGTTCGATGCGGATCAATCCGGTCTGAGGATCCGCGAACAGAGGGACATCCCGGCCGCCCAGGGCTGCGCGCCAGCCGGGGAAATACGCCGTCAGCAGGGTGAAGGCCACTGGCGAATCGGCGCGCACCTGAAAAAGCGCGCTGTGGCTTTGTGACTCCAAGATGCCGATTTGTACGCCGATCTCAGGGCGGTCGAGGGCGACGCGGTTGATCGAACCCGACAGATAACCTTCGACCAACTGGCGGTTGGCGGCCACTCCCGCTATCAGCGAGGACGGGGTCGGCAGATGAGGCGGCAGCACGGCTGCGCTGTACCCTAACTGCTGATATTGGATTTGATCTGCCGGGCTGACGCCGCCGAAGCCCTGGTCGTTAAACGGCACGATCCACACCGGCCTTGAACTGATCCAGACGACGATCAGGAGCGCCGGCAGCGCGAGCCGCCGCCAGCGAAGTGGGAGACATTCGCGCCAGTCGATGGCACTGCTTCCGGCGACTGCCAGGCACAAACTGATGGGCCCGACCAAATCGGTTCGGCGCGGCATCGCCAGCAGCCCGACGGCGATGAGCGCAGTGCCCGCCGCCAGCGCCAGAAAGGGCAGTTTGGCGCGGCGGTTGGTGATGCTCAAAGCCGCGCTGCCCAGCACGAACACCAGCACTAATGGCCCGACGGTGAACTGAGGAACGAGTTTCAGCCGCGCTGGATCTATGGGTTCTGCCGCCTGAAATAACTCGGCAAGCGTCAAACGATAGTCGACGGGAATGGCGGGAGGCAGCCAGTGCACAGCGTCAACTTCCAACAGCGCGGGCAGCCAGTAAAAGCTGGCCATGCCTATGCCGAGCCCAGCGCTGACTGTCAGGCGGCGCAGCCGGGTTTGCCAACCCGGCTCGTGCGCGCCGAGGCTGAATGTCAATGCCAGCGCCAGGCCAGTGATGAGCATATCGGGCTGTGTCAGCATGAGCGCCGTGATCGCTAGCGCGTTCAGCCCCAGATCCAGAGGACAGTTGGCTCTGAACAGCCGGTCTGCTGACCACAGCAGCAGCGGCAGCAAACCCAGCGCCAGCGCTTGGGCTGGGTCGCCCAGGGCATGTGGGATGGTTAAGCCCACATAGGGGATGCCCAAGTACAGAAACGCGGCCAATAGGCCAGCGGCCTCATGGATACGACGCGCCACCAGCCGATAGGTGGCGACGCTGGCAAGCGCCAGGCTGATCACGAACACCAGCCTGACGGCGCTTACAGCATCGTCGGTGAACAACACCTGGATGAGCGCGGCCAGATAGGGGGCTCCAGGCGCGTAATAGTGCGGTATGGGCGCGCCATAGCCATTGAGGGCATGGGGCGACCAACGCGGGTACAGCCGACCTTCGATCAGCGCCGCCGCTGTGTCGGCAGCGCGGTAGACGTAGTTCTCGCTGGCGTTGGTATGCGGCAGCGTGGGATAGGCGAGAAAGGGGAAGGCTGTAATCAGGCTGAAGGCCAGCGCCAGCAGCAGACCCCAGTCGGGCTTTTGGTGAGCTTGGCGCATCCAGTCCGGCCATCCGATAGTTGAGACATCCGTCGTATCAACCATAATTTCATTCTACAAGATGTGTAGCGAAGATGTGTAGCGGCGGCGCTGTGCCCGTGGTATGCTTGCGCGGAACAGCGAAACCCTATGTCTGATCTGATCATTCGACCTGCCGCTGAAATTGATCTGCTTGAGCTTGGCCGCCTGTGGTATGAAAAAGCTGTGCTGCAGGGAGCTGACCAGCGTTTCAAACTGCTGCCAGATGGACGCGCGCAGTGGACAGCGGCCGTTCGTCGTCGCCTGCATGACCTAGAAGCTGCGATGCTGGTGGCTGAACGGGATGGGTTAATTTATGGATATATCATCGGCGTTTGTCAGGACGGCCCGCCGGGTTTTTCGCCGGAGAAACTGTGTGTGATCACTGATATGGCGCTTGACTTGCACCGCTATCAAGGTGGGGCAGGGCGGGCGCTAGTTGAAGCAGTGCGAGCGTGGGGCTTGGCGCGGGGCGCGGGATTGTTAGTTGTTCGGTCGCTGCATCGCAGCGCCGTTGAGCAGGCTTTCTGGCGCTCGCTAGGGGCGACCGAATGGATAGACGAGATGTGTCTGAAGTGACGATCCGTCCCGCGGTTGTGGAAGATCAGGAAGCTATCGCCCGCTTGTGGGGCGAGTTGGTTGCCTACCATCATCAGCGCGACGCGGCGCTGCCGGCGGCGGCGTACCACGGTGCAGAGCGTTATGCCAGGCGGGTGATTCAGCGCCTGGATGATCCTTACACTCGCGCTTTGGTGGCCGAACTGGATGGGCAGGTGGTGGGGTTTGTTCTGGGGATGGTCGTAGATCTGATGGCCGATATTTTCGACCAGCAGCCTACCGGCTTCCTCGCCGATATTTATGTGGATGAGACCTGTCGTCACCGGGGTATTGGCCGGGCATTAGTCACCGCGTTGGTCGCCTGGTTTCGTGAACACGGGCTCCGCGCCTATGAGTGGCAAGTAGCCGCCTGCAACCCGGATGGGTTGGCCTTCTGGCGAGCGATGGGTGGGCGAGAAGTGATGCTGCGCATGCGGGCCAGCATTGAGGATGAGGAACGATGACCCAACTGCTGTACCAGACCGACAGCTATCTGCGCGAGTTCACGGCAACCGTGGTCGGCATTGATGATGAACAGCACGGTGTGCTGCTCGACCGCACCGCGTTCTATCCAGGCGGCGGCGGTCAGCCCGGCGATGTTGGCAAACTGCTGCTGGGGGAGCGCGCGTATCCGGTCGTCAAGATGGGGCGCGGCGGCGTCCACGGCATCGAGGGAGATCTGCCGCCGGTCGGCGCAGTGGTGACAGGCGTGCTGGATTGGGAGCGGCGCTACCAGCTCATGCGCACGCATACCGCCATGCATATTCTGTGCGGCGTCGTTTGGCGCGATTACGGGGCCAGCGTCACCGGCGGGAACATGGAGCCGCTCCAAGGGCGGATGGATTTCGAATTCGAGCGGCTGCAGAAGGAACTGGTGAGCGAAATCGAAGCGCGCATCAATGCTGAGGTGGATGCGGCTCGTGAGGTGCGGGTGAAGATCCTGCCTCGTGACGAAGCTTTCCAGATCCCTGACCTGATCCGCACCAAGATCAACTTGCTGCCGGAAGGCATTCAAGAGGTGCGAACGGTCGAAATCGTCGGGCTGGATTTGCAAGCTGACGGCGGCACGCATGTCGCCAATACGCGCGAGGTCGGGCACATTCGGATCGCCGACTACAAGAGCAAAGGCGGCATCAACAAGCGGATCTATATCGAGCTGACCGGGTAGGCTATGCGCCGTCTGCATGTCGTTGGGCTACATGAAAAGTTCATGGTCGGCGGCAAGTACTCCATCTTCAACCTGAGTTCAGCGATCAGCGACTGAGACGAAGCGGCGGGAGTTTAGTCACTGCATGGTCTGCCAAATCGTTCGCAGGTGCTGCGCGCCGATCAGCAGCGGCTGAAGAGCTGTTGTCAACTTATCGCTCTGGCGCAAGGCGTGATATGCCCATCCAATCCAGCATGTGGACAAACTGGCTCAACATCTGTGGATAGACGGCTCGATCTGATCCAAGCCAACGGATGGTGCTGCATCTGATCATTGTGAGGGTCAGGCGCTGGTGGATGAAAACGGTATAATGCTGTTAGATGTCACGCGCAGGCGATCTGCGCGTCTGGTGCAGTATGCGCGAAGGCAAGTATGATCCGTAAGGTGAGCAAGGCCATTCACGAGTTTCAGATTTTCCTCGGCCCGGAGCGCGCGCGCGGGCTGGTGCTTTTGTTGGGTATCACCGGGCTGCTCAGCCTGATGCTGAACGCGATCGTCAATGACTATGACTGGGTGCGCCCGGCGCAGACGGCGCTGGTGCTGGTGTTCGTGGTCGGGGCAGCGGTGATCGTCGGGAGCCGGATGACGCCTGGTGAGCGCGGTCGGTGGGCGGCCATTCTGCTGCCGGCGGTGATCGCCGTTTTCATCGCGCTGGTGATCGCCCCACAGCTCAGCGCTGTGCTGATCGGCGGCGCGATCGGCTGGATCGTCGCGGCGCTGCTGCTGGGACGCAGTCGTATGCCGATGGCCTATCGTGAAGCGGTGCGCCATCTGCGCAAGAACCAGTACGCTGAGGCGGTGAAGGTGATGGATCAGATCATCAAAGAGGAGCCGCGCAATCCTGACCATTACCGCTTTCGCGCTGAGGTGCTGCGCGTATGGGGCAAACTCGATCGCGCTGTGCGCGACTACCAGAAGATGACCCAATTAGCACCCGATTCGGCGCTGGCATTCAACGGCCTGGCGGAAGTCTTGCTGCAAGCCGGCAAATATGCCCAGGCGTTAGAGGCGGCGCAGCGCGCTAACCAACTGACGTCTGATGACTGGGTGACGTATTACAACCTAGGAATGATTGAGGATCGTTTGGGCCAGTCGCAGGCGGTCGTCGAGCATCTGCAGCGTGCGCTTGAATTGAAGGTGAAAGAAAAGCGCCACCGCGTGCTGATTCATCTCTACCTGGCGCGAGCATATGCTCGGTTGGGCGAGTGGGGCGCTGCGGAGACGCAGATTGGGCTTCTGAAGCGTCTGCCATCTGGATTAGAAGAATGGCAGACGATTCTGGGCAGCAGCCAGTCTGAAACGCTGCGCGCGGTGCTGGGGGAAGATGTGCAGGTGGCGCAGGCATTAGCGTCCGGAGCGCTGACGCCGCAGACTTTGGTCGAACGACAGCCATCATGAGCGTGCGCGGCCGTTCATTCATCTTGTTTGGCACGCTGGCGTTGGCTTTTGTCGGGCTGGCGCTGTTCGCCAGCGGGTTGGCGGTTGAGCTGTTCGCCGGGTGGAGCGCGCCGGAGCGTCCAGCGTCGCCAGGCGCCCTGGCCGCCCTGGCCGGTCTGTGTCTAGCCGCCTTGATGTTCGCCATCTGGTTTACGTCTGTGGGTTGGCTGCTAGCGCGGCAGTCGCGTGAACAGGGTTCAGGATACGGCGATGCCTATCGCCTGATCGAATCCTTCCGCTTTCGCGAAGCTATTCCGCTGCTGGAGCGATCCATTAAAGAAGGCAAAGAAACGGCTGAAGTGCTGATGCTGCTCACCAGCGCTTACGCCTATACCGGCCAACTAGGCAAAGCGCAGGCGACGGCTGACCGCGCGGTACAGCTTTTTCCCCAGGATCCCGGTTCGTACATCACGTTGGCGAACGGTTACCGGCTGCAGGCGATGTATGACGAAGCGGCGCGCGCGCTGACCCAGGCGGCGGCTCTGGAGCCTGACCAGCCTGTGATCTGGGCGGAGCTGGGCTTCGTGCAGCGATTTGCGGGCGACACGCGCGGGGCGCTGGAGTCTTTCAAACGAGCAGCCCAGCATCCGATGCCGGCCATGCATGCCGTCCGCGTCTACTATCATCTGGCTCAGGCTTACCAGCAGGCTGGTGACGCCGCCGAAGCAGCTCAGGCGGCTGCTCGGATGATGAGCGCTCGCGAAGGGTTGATCCCCTGGCGCTCCAGCCTGGCGGCGCTGGAAGGCACGGCTTATGGCCAGGCGCTGCGCTACGAAATCCAAGCGATTGAGCAGGCTTTGACGCAGGCTGACGCTGCTAACCTAGGGTGAAGGGTGATGGGGCGGTTCACCGCGCTGCTCTTGCGTCCATTTCAAACCTGGGAACGCTCGGCGCAGATCGCGCTAGGGCTGGCGTTCGCGCTGCTAGCGCTGACGCTGCTGGCGGGAATCCTGGCTCCTCCTGACCAGCGGCAGCCGATTCTGATCGGATTCGTCGGCCTCATTTTCGTCATTCAGGCGATCTTCATGTGGGCGAACCGCACTATGGTGACGCCTTTCACCAAAGCGCAGCGGCTGTATCTGGCGGGGGATCTAGAGGGTGCTTTGGCGATATTGGAGCCAACGGCAGCCGCTGGGCGAGCCAATGTGCGGACGCTGACGCTGTTGGGCAACACCTACCGCCAGGTTGGACGCCTGGATGAGAGCCTGCGAATCTTAACAAAAGCTGTAGAATTAAGACCTTTTGACCCCTTTCCTCTATACGGTTTTGGCCGTACACTGCTAGTAAGCGGTCAGTATGCGGAGTCAGTTCGGTTTCTGCGCCAGGCTGTGGAAATGGGCGCAGCGCCGGCTGTTCAAGTTGACCTGGCGGAAGCGCTGTACCGTCACGGGTTGGTCGACGAGGCTGCTGCGCTGCTGAAGTCAAATCGTGATGCCGTATACGAGCCGTATCGGCGGTTGATGGTTGAATATCTGCTCTATCGCTTGGGGTCTGGCGCTGTTCCAAAGCGAGACAGCATTGAAAATGGGTTGCCATTCTGGAAAGAAAGCGCGATTCGATTTGCGCAGACGCCGTATGGCCAGGCGCTGGCGGACGATGTTCGCCAGATGCAGTCCCTTGTCGAGGAGGCATAAAGGATGTTAGGTCGTGACGGGAACATCTCGATCATTCGTGTCGGTGTGATCGCCGCCATCATTGGCGCGGTGTTGATCGCGGCCGCTGTCGTTTCGTTCTTCATCGATCGGGCATCACATCAAGTGCCGCTCGAAATCGAGGTCTTTCCGGGCGCTGTGACTTGGGGCCAGCGTACGCATTCGAGTACGTCGCGCACCATCTTTTACCAGGTGCCGGGCGTGTCGCCAGAGGAGATCGCCGCCTTTTACCAGCGCAAGATGGATGCATTCTATCCAGCCGATGTCGAGCGCGAACTGCGCGAGTGCAAGCGCGCGCCACAGGTCGGCAATTTTCCGGAGTATGACGCTGGTGTGAAGGGTGTGCCCCCCTATCAGTATAGCTGTATGTTTGATCGTTCTGGTTTCCAATCCTCGCAGTTCACCCGCGTCAACATTCAGCCGGGCATTGAGGCCAATGGCACGGCGGGAATGACGATCATTGAGTACCAACAGTTCTGGCAGTCATGACGCGCTTCTAGAGCGTCAGCCGCGCCGTTTGCCGTGGCAGCTCATCCTGCTGGGAATGGCGGGGCTGGCGCTGGCGTCTTTTGTCGGCTCGGAAGTTGTGGGCGTGTTGTATGCCATCGCTTTTCCGCCGCTGCCGCCAGCGCCTGCCGATGCGCAGGTCATCCGCTATGAGCGCCAGGACTATGGCGTGGACGAATGGTTGTATGGCACTGATACCAGCGCCTGCGATGTTGTGCGCTTTTTCCTGGCGCAGGGCGGCGACTGCGAGGGCATCACTGCCGCGTGCGAGGATCGTTTCAATTCGGCGCGGCGCGGCAGCCCTCAGTATGTGACGACGTGTTCCGGCGTGACTTCCTTTTCAATTTTTGCGCAGCGGTGGCGCGCCTTCATCGGCGCGGGCTACGCCGAAGGGGCCAGCACCCGCTTCAGGCTGCAGCGCGAAGTGCTGTGGGCCGGGCGTTAAATTGGGCTGGATGCGGCGTCTGTATTCGATCTGAACCCTACCCCAAAGCCATATTTTAAGCCATAATTACCGCGTTTTCCGGTCAGTTGGGCAACGGTCAAGTCAGCGTGAGGAGGTGGAACCGTGACGGCGGCACAGGATGTGGTCGCCCCACGGCTGATTGTGTGTTCGCAGGACGAGGTCAGTTGATTCAGTTTTACACGCTCTGATCGCATCTGCGAAACAAGCCATGGAGAGCCACAATGTTTAAACCCGTTAGCGCCAAAGCCGATATCCAGAAGTTGGAACGCGACCAGTTGAACTTCTGGCGTGAAAAGCGTATTTTTGCCCGCACCCTGGAAGAGCGCCAGGGTGCCCCAGCTTACATCTTCTACGAAGGTCCGCCGACCGCCAATGGTAAACCGGGCAGTCATCATGTATTGGCGCGGGCGTTCAAGGATATGTTCCCGCGTTATAAGGTAATGCGCGGGTTTTACTGTCTGCGCCCTGGCGGCTGGGACACACATGGTCTGCCGGTCGAAATTGAAGTTGAGCGCGAACTGGGCATCCAGAATAAGCGCCAGGTCGAAGAATATGGGATTGCGGCCTTCAATGAGAAGTGTCGTTCCAGCGTGCTGCGCTACCTGACCGACTGGGAAAAGCTGACAGAGCGCATCGCGTTCTGGGTTGATCTGGACAACGCCTACATCACCTTCACGAACGATTACATCCAGAGCGTATGGTGGATCCTGAAGCAGTTTTGGGAGAAGAAACTGCTGTACAAGGGCTATAAGGTCGTCCCGTACTGCACCCGCTGCGGCACGCCGTTGAGCAGTCACGAGGTGGCCCAGGGTTATGAGACGGTGGAAGACCCCAGCGTCTACGTCCGGTTTCCGCTGCGGGATCGGCCAGGCGTGTATTTCCTGGTGTGGACGACCACCCCCTGGACGCTGCCGGGCAATGTGGCGTTAGCGGTGGGCGAGCACGTCGACTACGTTGAAGTAGAGGGGCCGCTGACTGATGGCGAAGGCACTGAGCGCCTGATCCTGGCCGCCGATCTGCTTGAGCGGGTGCTAAATCAGCCGGGACAGTATCGGATTGTCACACGCTACAAGGGCAAAGATCTGCTGGGACTCCACTATAACCCGCTGTACACGTTTCTGCCGGTGCAGCAGGATTACGCCTATGTGGTGTCTGGCGATTTCGTCAGCACCGAGGACGGCACCGGCATCGTCCACATCGCCCCGGCTTTTGGCGCCGACGACCTGGCGGTGAGCGAAAAGTTTGGCCTGCCAGTGCTCCGCACCATTCACGCTGATGGTCACTTTGTGGATGCCGTGACCAAATTCCGGGGGATGTGGTTCAAGGACGCCGACCCAGATGTGACGCGCGATCTGCGTGAGCGCGGTCTGCTCTATAAAGCCGGGCGGTATCAGCACAGTTATCCGTTCTGCTGGCGCTGCAGCACGCCGTTGATGTACTTCGCCCGTGAGACCTGGTTCATCCGTTCAACGGCCTACCGCGATAAGATGGTGGCGCTGAACCAAACGATCAACTGGGTGCCGCAGCATATCCGCGATGGGCGCTTCGGCAACTGGTTAGAGGAATTAAAAGATTGGGCGCTGGGGCGCGAACGCTTCTGGGGCACGCCGCTGCCGATCTGGGTGGACGACCAGACGGGTGAGATGCTGTGCGTTGGCGGCGTGCAGGAATTGAGTCAGCTCGCCGGGCGCGATCTGTCCGATTTAGATCTGCACCGACCGTATGTGGATGAGATCACGTTCCCCAATCCTTCTGGCAAGGGCGGCATCATGCGCCGCGTGCCGGAAGTCATTGATGTGTGGTTCGACAGCGGCTCGATGCCGGTTGCGCAGTGGGGCTACCCCTATAAGAACCAGGAGCTGTTCGCACAGCAGTTCCCGGCAGACTACATCTGCGAGGCGGTCGACCAGACTCGCGGCTGGTTCTACAGCCTGCACGCCATCAGCACCATGCTGTTCGAGAAGATCTGTTTCAAGAACGTCATCTGCCTGGGCCATATTCTGGATGGTGAAGGGCAGAAGATGTCCAAGAGCAAGGGCAATATCGTTGACCCGTGGGAGGTCTTGAACGCGCACGGCGCTGACGCCTTCCGTTGGTATCTGTATACGTCAGGGCCGCCCGGCGAGCCGCGCCGTTTCTCGAAAGATCTGGTCGGCGAAGTCATCAACAAGTTCTGGCTGACGCTGTGGAACACCTACAGCTTCTTCGTCACCTACGCTAACCTGGATGGTTGGACTCCGGCCAGCCCACAGCCGCCAGTGAGCGAACGAGATCGGCTTGACCGATGGGTGTTGGCGGAACTGCATCGGCTGGTGCGCGATGTCACCGAGGCCTATGAGACCTACGATGTGACCAATGCCACCCGTCCGGTGCAGGCTTTCGTGGAGCGTCTGAGCAACTGGTACGTCCGGCTAAGCCGGCGCCGCTTCTGGAAGACGGAGAACGACTCAGACAAGCTGGGGGCTTATTCCACCCTGTATGAGTGCCTGGTGACGGTGAGCAAACTGATCGCCCCGGCGATGCCGTTCCTGAGCGAAGCGCTCTATCGCGGTCTAGTGGCAGAAGTTGACGCGAGCCAGCCTGAAAGCGTCCATTTGGTCTACTGGCCGACGTTCAACGCCGAACTGATTGACGAAACGCTGCTGCGCGAGATGGATATGGTCGAAAAGCTGGTCAGCCTGGGGCGGGCAGCCCGTGAAAGCGCCAATTTGCGCGTGCGGCAGCCGCTGGCGCGGGCGCAGTTTGTTGTTCGCAGCCAGGATGAACAGGAAGCAGTTCGCCGGTTCGCTTCGTTAATCGCCTCTGAGTTGAACGTCAAACAGGTTGACGTGTTGGACAATGCTGATCAGGTTGTGAGCTATGCTCTGAACCCGCTGCCCAGTAAACTGGGCAAGAAGTTCGGCAAAGACTTCCCGTTGGTGCAGAAGGCGCTGCGGGAAGGCGCTCCAGAGGATGTGCGCCGTTGGGCGCAGGCGCTTCAGCGAGGGGAGGCGGTGAGCGGCGAGGTCGCCGGCGTCGTGTTTGAGGTGCTGCCGGACGAGGTCGAAGTTCGACAGCAGTCGGCTGAAGGTTTCGCCATCGCGCAAGAGGCCGGCTATGTAGCGGCCCTGGAAACTACGCTGACCGATGATCTCGTCAAAGAAGGTCTGGCGCGAGAAGTTGTGCGCCGCGTGCAGACGCTGCGCAAGGATGCCGATTTCAATATCGCGGATAAGATTGTGGTGCGCTACCGGGCCAGTGAGCGGCTGGCGGCAGCCATTGCCCAGTACGCTGATTATATCCGCGCTGAAACTCTGTCGGAGTCGCTGGAAGCGGCAGAACCAAATGACGGCTTTTTCTGCCAAGACTTCGCGTTCGATGGCGAGACGCTGTCAGTTGGGATCAAGCGCAACAGCCGCTGATTGTCTAATTGTCCTAGTACTTACGAGCGAGACAGGGTGTGATAGATGCCTGTCTCGCTTGTTTTTTGAGCTGGATCGCTCTATATTTTATCGCTATTCCACAAATCCTTTCTGGTTTGATTGGCCAAATTGCTCATGCTGCTGTTCCCGCTGGCTGATTAAACTGCGGCGAGATTCACAATGGTTCATATGACTGAAAACCAAACTACCACGCTGCAAGCCCTGCTTCAATTTGCTCTGCCGTTAGGGACGACGCTGGTGGCCGGTTCGCCAGATGTCACTATCATCTGGGCCGTGACGGTACGCGCCCAACCGCCGGCTTTTCCGGACATCTACGGCGGCGAACTGGCGTTGGTATCTATGGATGTGCTGAAGAGCTATGACAGCCGGATCACGCTGGCGGACGTGGTTCAAAACCTGGCTCAGGTTGGCGTTCACGCGGTGGCGGTGAACAGCGCAGTATCCGATGCGGCCGCGGCGGTAGCCAATGAAACTCGGGTGTGTTTGCTGGCTATGCCGGAGGACAGCAATCTGACGCGCGTCGAGCGCGCGGTCAATACGCTGATCGTCAATCAGACCGCGCAGCTCACTCAGCGCGCCATTGAAATTCAGCGCCAGCTCACGCGCCTGGCCGCCGAGAACCGCGATCTGAACAGCTTGCTGCAAATTGTGGCGCGCGCCACAGCCCGGCCGGTCGTCGTGCATGACGATGCGGGCGTCTTGATGGCGCAGGTTTACCCCAACGTGTCGCGGCGTGGGGGAATGACAGGTCGAACGCTGCTGCAAAGTTTACCTTACGGCGCTTTTCAGAACTGGCTGGAACGTGAAGCGCCGGATGTCGAAGGGATAATCCTCGCCAGCCCGCTAGGGTATACCACCGTGCTGAAAGTCGAGAAGCGCGTCGCCGGTTATCTATCGCTGGTCGCTAAGCAGGAGCCACTGGACGATTTCGATCGGCTCGTTCTGTCTTATGGCGCCGATGTATGTGCTATGGAACTGGCCAAAAGCCGGGCGATCGCCATCGCAGTTGAACAGGCGCGCGGCGATTGGATACAGATGTGGCTGAGCGGTACGCCGGCCGATGATGATTTGCTGACGGTGCGGGCGCAGCAGTCTGGTTTCGACGTGGGTTGCAGCTTTATGGTGGTCGTGTTCCGGGCTGTGACGCGCACCGGCGCTGCGCTGCCTCTAGAGTCGCTCATTTCGCTGGTGCGTGATGACATGCTCCGGCGGCAGATCAACGGCGCCGTCGGGCAGTATGTAGATGTGATCGTCGCGTTGTATCCGCTGGACGGCCAGCAGCAGATCGGGAGAGTGCGGCGGATTGTCGATGAAGTCCGTGACCAGCTCGCCAGCCGCACGCCCAGTGGTCTGGTGGGGGCGGGCATCAGCCGGCCAGCCGACGGTCTAACCGCCCTGCGAGAGGCCTATCGAGAAGCCAAAGACGCAGTAAGCATCGCCAACCAGCTCGGCGATCGGGAACAGACGACTTACTATGGCGACCTCAAACTGTTTCAACTGCTGCTGTCGCTCAAAGAGCGCAATCTCGATCACCTCAGGCGTTTCTACCAGGATACGCTGGGGCCGCTGGTCGAGCATGATGAGCGCAAGCAAGGTGATCTCATTCGCACGCTGAACGGTTTCTTTGAAGCCAACGGCAACTTGGCCAAGGCGGCCGCTGACTTGGATGTGCATCGCAACACGCTGGTCTACCGACTGGAGCGGATCAGCGAGCTGACCGGCATGAATCTGGACGACGCCGACAACCGCCTGATCCTGCATCTGGCGCTGAAAGTGCAGCGGGTGCTGGCGACGCTGTCCGGCAGTTAGCCGGTAACTTGCTTACACCTCGCTGCGCCGAAGCTGACATTTGACACTGGTTACCGCTCGTCGAGGCCTCTTTACTGAGTTTAAAGGGATGCGTTGAGGAGGTATTCGATGAGCATTCGCTACGTTCCAATGTTGATTTGTGATGGCTGTGGCACTGTTCTGGACAGCAATGCTTACCGTAAGCTATTGCCATCGGGGCAGAAGGTCATTCAGAAAAGCAAGGCCCGTTCGGTCGAGCGCCATTTTTGCAGCGAAGCCTGCGAAGCGTGGTGGCAGGCGCAGTTCCCGGCGGACGGGCCATGGGGGCCGGCGTGGGATGAGCGCGATTGGTGGTGCGAGCACGTCGGACCGTGCGCAGAGCGCGCCCAGGTTCGGACTGCGCATGAAGCGATGCCGCTCGTCGATGTGCATGCGCATTTTGAAGACCCAGAGCCGCTGACCGGTTGAGACCGCGGTCACTTGCGCTCGCGAGCGCAGGCGGCAAAAGTCTCCGTCATTACAATTGTTGGAACGAATGCCGCCAGCGCGGCAGCTGGCGGATGCATCTGTGTGATGAGAATTAGGTGGTTTAATGCGCTAAGACGTTACGTCGCGTGAGAGGACGACGAAGCCCATGCCGACCTCGGCCAGGTCTTGAGCCCCTTTGCCGCCGCCAGCGCCCAGGAAGTTCCAACCTTCGCTCAACAGTTTGGCGATTTCCCACTCTGCTTCTGACCGGCTGAGGATGTTTTCGCTTTCGTATCCTGGGCCGCGCTCCAGAATGAAGACCACGATCTTGACTTCTTTGCTCATAACGGGCGATCTCCCTCTATACTATATGTTGTCCTGTTAAGGTAGAGTCTTCTCCATTATAGCCTATAGCCGGTTTGGGCATTGAGAAACGAAAAGCCGCCCTGATCCGAGCGGGCGGCTTTCTAGATCATCTCAAGCCAGAAAGGTTCAGTTCTGGCGCGTGGGTGGGGCGATCTTGACGAAATGCGCGTCAGGGTGCAGCAGCATGCCGTACAAATGCTGAGCGGTCTCGGCCTGGTTGTTGTTTTCCAGGGCGCGGATGTAGGCCGTTAACAGCTCGCGCACATCTGCCGCTCCCTGTTCATCCAGCGGGAAGATGTCGACGGTAGCGCCGGCGGCAATGCGGCGGCGGATAGCGTCCACTGTCAGGTTCATCTCCGGCTGCACGCGCTGGTAGAGCACGCCGCCCGACATGCCAGCGCAGATCCAGGGGCCGGGGTCGCCCAGGATCAGCACGCGACCGGAGGTCATGTATTCGCAGGCATAGCCCTTGAGGTTCGCCCGCGCCCCGATGCCGCCTAGCTCGTCGTGCAGCGGCGTGGTGACCTCGCCGCCGAAGATCACATCGGCTCCGCTGAGGCGGATGCAGGCGCGAGTATCAGCGTTGCCCTGAACGATGAAAAGACCGCCTTGAGCGCCGTAGGCGAAGCTTTTGCCGACTGAGCCGTCAAGGCGTTGGCCATTGTGGTTCAAGCCTTTGAGGATCGTCACAGTGCCGCCGCGGGCGCATTTGGCCACGCCGTCCTGTGCGCCGCCCTCAACCAGCACATCTACCGGCGCATCCAGAAAAGCCGCCAGGCCGTTGCCAGGGATGGCTGAGTTGCCGAAGCTCAGATGCACAGCGTCCACTAAGTCAGCGTTGGGAAATTCGCCGCGTTTGAGCGCGCCGCACAAATGTGTGCCCAGAGCCCGATCCATCGCCATCACCTGCTCATCGTCGTAGGTCAGTTCAGTGTCGCCGCGAGCGGCGTGGTCGCTGATGGTGTTGGTGATCTGTTTGCTGAGCGTGTTGCGCGGGCGCGTCAGCCGCCGCCCCACGCCGGGCATGAGACGCGATTTCTGATTGGGGGGCGCGCACTGTGTTAGAGGGGTGAGGTCAATGCGGTCGTGTAAAGCGGCCTGTTCGATCAAGTCGGCGCGCCCAACCAGATCCTGCGTTCGTTTGAACCCCATACGCGCCGTCCACAGGCGGATGTCATCAGCCAGCATGTGGAAGACGTTGCAAATGCCCTCCACCGCCGCCTCGTAATTGCGCGGCTCAAAGTGCTTGACGCCTTTGGCGAGCGCCTCTTCTTTAGTCCGAATGTGGGTGGTGATGCCGACGTGACAGGTTCCCTCGTGACATTTGCGGCAGATGGTGCAGCCGACTGCCACCATCGCCAGCGTGCCGAAACCGACGCGGTTCGCGCCCAGACACATCATCTTCAGCACGTCGCGGCCACTCTTCATGCCCCCGTCACACCACAGCTCGACGTTATCGCGCAGGCCGCTTTCGGACAGCGCCCGGTGCGCCATCCACACGCCGATTTCCGCCGGCAGGCCGACATGGCGCAGTGAGTGCATACGCGCCGCGCCGGTTCCGCCTTCAAAGCCGGTGATATTGATGATGTCCGCGCCGGCCTTGGCGATGCCCACAGCGATAACGCCCACGCCCGGCACTACAGGGATCTTGACCGAGACTTTGGCGTGAGGATTAGCCGTTTTGAGTTCCTCGATCAACTGTGCCAGGTCTTCGATCGAGTACAGATCGTGATTGTTGCTCGGCGAGATCAAATCGATGCCTGGCCGGGTGTGGCGCGCCGTCGCCACCTGTTCCGTCACCTTGTAGCCGGGGAGCTGTCCGCCCTCGCCAGGCTTGGCGCCCTGGCCGATCTTGATTTCGAGATACTGGCACGAATTGAGGAAGGCGATGTTGACGCCGAAACGCGCTGAGGCAATCTGATTGCCGCGGTTGCGCGGATAGCGTCCCATCACTTCAGGCAGTTCACCGCCCTCGCCATTGACGCACAAAATGTTGAGATGATAGGCGGCTTCGCCGTAAGCCTTATAGGCCAGCTCGCCCTGGGAACCGAAAGACATCGCGCCGATCAGCACAGGCATCGCGTGATCCTTAATGCTGATGTCGACGGTATCGGGGTTTAGCGGTGTATCAACCGTCTTGAGGCGCAAGATATGCCGGATGGCTACAGGCATTGTGTCTTCGAGTTCCAACAGTTCGCGCGTGTATTCCTCCAAAGACATTTCGCCGTGGGCGACGTCCTCGACCTTCTTCCACATCTTGGGGTAGAAGCGGTCAGCCGTGGCCAGTTTGGCGGCGGTCTCGCCGCGAAACTCGCTGGCGCGCGCTTCGGCGTCCGTTTTTAGGGCGTCCCATGTCAGGCCGCGGTTTTCCGACCCGAAGTAATTGGGAGTGCCGAAGTAGGCTGCGACGCCGGTTGACAGGCCAATGGAGCTAAATGAGTGACCGTAGCCCCGCAGTTCGTGACAGCCAATGGTCGAGATCACCTTTTCTAGACCGCCAGTGAGCACCTTGACCGTGCCGATGAGCTGCTTGACGATTTGCTCAGAGGTCGGCGGCTGTTTGGCTGGGCGCGGCGCGATCCCCAACGCCACCGCGTACAAGGCGTAGGGAACCAGGGCATTAGCGCCCAGCGCGTAGCACAGCGCGAGATCGTGTAGATCGCGCAGCGCGCCGGAGCGCACCACAATGCCGACCTGCCGGCGCAGGTTGGGGGTGTAGTCGGCGCGGCGCAGCGCCTGATCAACGGCCGAAGTGACGAGGAGGGGGTCAAGCCACAAGGACTGGCCAGCGTAAACCTCGGTGTCATCGAGCAGGATACATTGAACGCCGTTCGACACCGCTTCGACTGCCGCTTGCTGCAGACGATTCACGGCTGATTCCAGACTCTCGTCGAGGGCGGCGCTCATCGAGAAGATGACCAGGCGATCGCCAAATACTTCCAGCAGATCCTCCAACGTCAGCGTGCCTAACTGGTCAGCCGCTGCGCGCAGATCATCCGGCGCGCCGAGTTCGCTGTAGCCGCCCAGCAGCAGCGGCGTTTCAAGCTGCACCAGCGTGTTATGTTCGGAAGGCGAGTCATTCAGGTGTGGGCGCACGCCCACCAGGGTGCGCGTTGAAAATTGGGCTCTTTCGCGTTCGCGATCAATCGAGGGATTGGTGACGACCGCCACTGTCTCTTTGAAAAAGTCAGCTAGGTTGACGCGCGTCTGGCTGATGGCTGCCAGCGCGCCATCCCAACCGAGCGATCCCACCTGTTCTTTGAACGTCTCAGCCATGGCTTCGACATAGCTGACGTGATAGCGTTCCCAGCCGAGTGCGGCCATAGTGCTGGTATTGACCGGCGTGGTCTGAACCATCCAGGGATAGCGCTGGGGCTGCCGCTGCCAAGTGGGGCGCATTTCGGCTTCGGCAACCAGCGTAGGCGACAGCGCTGTCTGCTGGCCAGCGGCGCGAGGGCCGGATAGTGGGCTTGGCCGTTTGGCCACAGGTAGATCGCCGAACGACCAAATGCCGTCGGAACTGGCTGCGCTGAAAGCGATGCCGCGCTCACGGAAGCGATTAAGCACATGGCGCTGGATAGCTGGGTAATCCATTACTTGGATAGTTTGCCCGGGTTCGATCTTCAGGGCGATTTTCTCGCCTGGCGACAGCGGTTTGGGGTCGCTGGACATCGAGTCCAGCGTGTAGACGCCGCGCTCAGAAGTAGCGAAATATTCTTTCTCGGTTTCGCCGAACCAGAGCGGGCGCAGCCCCATCGCATCCACGCTGAACACGCACAACTCGCCCAGGCGGGCGACCACCGCTGCCGGCCCCTGGGCAAACGGGCCGAAGCTGCGGCGGATGTATTCGTAGAGCGCATGGATCTCAGGGGCGTTTTGCAGCAGGTCGTGCTGGAAGGGAGGGAAGATAAACTCCATCGCCTCGATCAAATCCAGGCCGAAGTCCATACACAGCGCGTGCAGAACCCGATCAATGTCCTGCGAATCGGAATTGGTCGGCGCCAGGTGAATGCCCAACATGGCGGCTTCCAGCCGCATTCGGGAGATGGTGTTGAATTCTCCGTTGTGGCCGATGAGATTGAAAGGTTGGACGCGCTCGAAGACTGGATTGGTATTGGTGCTGTAACGGGCGTGGCCGAGGGTCACGCTGGAAGCGTAGTCCGGGTCGCGCAGTTCGGGATAGTAGCGCCGCAGAATTTCGACCGTGCCTTGTACTTTGTAGACTACGCTGTGCGACGACAGCGATGGGAAGTGCACACCCAGTTCGTGTTCCAATCGCCACTGAAGGTTGAACAGCGTCTTATCAAGCTGCTTGACTGGGACATTTCCATTAGTGCCAGCGATCTGCCAGAAGATGGGCTCGTTCTTTTGAGCATTAGGCCCCAACACGTGGCGCTCGACCAAATCAGTCTCTTCGATTAACACATCCAAACCAGCCTGTGACAGCCGACTGCTGATCTGTTCAACGATGGTATAGGCGTGGGCGCGTTCGGTCGCCGGGATCATGACATGTCCAACCCAGAAGTTGCGGCTGCTGGCGATGGATGATCGCAGACCCGACCGCGCTAACTTTTTCATCCATAACTGGCGAGGAATGTCGGTCAAAATGCCCACGCCATCGCCTTCACCGTCGATGAAACCGGTGCGATGGCCCATGCGCGTGAGGGCTTCAATGGTCCGTTTGACATTTCCGTGGGTAGGTTGGCCGCCTTTGCGAACAGCGCAAATCAAGGCGCAGGCGTCGCGTTCCTGGGTGTCTTCGCGGTGTAGCTGGTACGGTTGATCAGACTGCATCGCTCCGGTCCTCCATTTACTGATCGGCAGGCGGCTGGCCTTTTGGTCAAACTTTCTAAAATGGCAACGCGCCCCACTTTACGACTGTATCAGTTCCGAGTCAGGAAAACTACCAAAAATTATTTTGTATAAAATGCACATATACCCTATGAGGGTCGGGGTGAAAACCATTAAGTCCCCTTTAAATCAGCGGCGTATGGGCGAATTGCCAGAGGAAATTATTCGTTATATTCGGCGGAGTGCACAAAGGTGTCCTACCAGCCAGACGGCTTCGCGCGCGCACAAAATCGGGCGGCGCTTCCGCTTCAATTTTGTTGAGACTGCACAGAGTCCTAAAACAGAGGGGTAAGGAGGGGTTAGTTCATCGCAATCAGGCGCCGGATAGTCAGCGCCAGATGCAGCGCCAGACGAGTTTCTGGCCGGTTGAGATCAATCTGGGCGATTTCGTTGATGCGGTTCATGCGGTAGAGCAGGGTATTGCGATGGACGATGAGCATCTCGGCCGTCTGGCTGAGATTGCCGTGGCAGGCAAAAAAAGCCTCCAGGGTTTTGATCAAGTCAGCGCGCTGCCGCTGGTCATAGTCAATCAGCGGTCCCAGCGTGCGCTCGCAGAAGTTCAGCAGTTTCTCGCGGTCAGCCAGGCTGAGGATGAGCTGATATACGCCCAGGTCGCCGATGTAGAGCGGCGTGTCGGTCTGCAAACGCGCGGCCAGCTCTAGCGCCTGTACAGCATCGCGGTAGCTGCTGCGCCAGGCGGCCACATCACGCGCGGGCTGGCCTACACCCAGGGCGACGCGCTGTCCCGGATACTGCCGCTGAATTTCCTGACTGAAAGCTTTCGCCAGTTTCATGCTGGTATCGATTGGGTCGCGCGAGTCGGTCGCATGGAACACCAGCACTTCGTTCTCTCGTTCGCGCTGCCACACCAACGCGCTGGCCCGCTGCGCGGCGACAACGGTGTTCACCAGGGTTTCTAAGCGGCGGTTCGACGGCGTCTTGTCGCCCTGCCAGGCTAGGACGATGGCCACATGTACCTGGGTCATGTCGTGTTCGAAGCGTTCACCCTGCCGGATCGCCTCTTGTTGGCTCACATCGCCCAGCAGCACTCGATCCAAAAAAGTGCCGCGCAGCCGCTTCTCGGTATCGCTGATGGCTTTCGCTTTGGCCATTTCTAGGGCGCAAGCAGCAGCGCCATGTTCGGCGACCAGCAGATCAATATCATCCAGTTCGGTGTCGCGGCCAATGATGGAGACGTAGCCGCGGCCAATGCCCTTGGTAATGATCGGGGCAACCAGCCGCGCCAGGCCAGGAGTAGGCAGGCTCTGGAGCAGCACCGGGTTCTCGACTTCGCCCACCCGCAAACGATCCTGAAACTCGACTGGGAGATTGTAGACGTTGCGCAGGAACGTTTCGACTTCATCCCAACTGCCGATGAACTGCGGTTGAACGGCGCTGTCCAGCACGCGCAGGCGTTTATCTTGCACAACAATTGATTTATTAGTCAGCCGTGCCATCGCGTTGACCAGCTCGGTCATGCCCTCATTCCGGGTCGAAATCTGGGTGAGCTGGCGGTAAATCTGGGTGGCGCGGCGTTCAAGCTGGCCTTTGCGATCGACCAACAGGCTGACGATCGTCCTCTCCACCAACCGCACGCGGCTGCCGCTCGGAAGGACGAGCACCGGAATGCCAAAAGCGTTGGCCTCGGCGATCGCTGCAGGCGAGGCGGGCTCGGTCAGCACCACTGCTGAGGCTTGGGTGTCATATGCCAAGCGAATTACATCAACGTCAGTTGTCTGTCGCGGGCCACTGCCTTCATTGGTGGCCAGCACCAGTTCGCCGCGCTGAAAAGGTTTGGAAGGGGTCTTGTTTTCCAGATAGATGACGGTCGTCCAGGTGACAGGGTGGTTCAGGTGGCCATCTCCGGCGACCACACGCGTTCCCAGCGGCAGAGCCAGTTTGCGAACATCTTCTACAGTGATCGTGGTCGCTTCTGGCATGGGCAGCTCGGCGTCGTGCTTATTCAGCCCTGGTGCAGTCATTTCTGTCATCTGTATAAATTACAGACATTAATTTGTGTACATTGTACCACTATGTCTCGCCGGTCAAAAGGCCAATTAAAATGACAGCGGCGAAGATCACCAGCGATTCACCGAGGAAACTGCGATCCGGGTTGAAATATAGGTTAAGCACTGCCAGGAAGAGTAGAAGCGCGCCTGCTAGCCAGGTCGTCGGGCTGACACGCCACCGATTGGCGTATTGATACAGTCCTGAACCTAACAGCACTATCGCTCCAGACAACGGGATCAACCAGTTCTGAATGTTGATGTTGTTCTGGTTGAGCAGTTGCAGCGCAGCGAAGATCAGGACGAGGAAAAACCAGGTCAAGCGCTCAGCGCGCGCTTCAGCCTCACTTTTTCCCCGCGGGTTGGTCGCAGATCGAGCTTTGGGGGCGCGTCGTCGTGCCATTGTGTATTCCTGTTCGATTTTACCAGAGGCGACAATCTAACCCATCGACTCAAGCATAACGTTGTCAGGACAATTCTACCAATTGCGGAATGGGGGGGCGACGTTACAATTGACGGCCATGGCGATGCGATCGGTCTCAAGGATATGTGTCTGGCTGCTGGCGGCAGGGCTCTTGTGGTTGACAACTGCCTGCAGCGGCGGAGGTGCGCCGCGCGGCGGCGCGCAGCTCTTACAAGATGTGACTTTGACTCCTGTCACGCCGCTGCCAACGCGCGTGCTGAGCGCGACGCCATCGCCGGTGGTGATTCCGATATCAACCTCTGAGCTGGTCTCCCCGCTGGAAGTGATCACATTGGAAGCCAGTTTCGTCCTAGTGACGCCGACGCTGCCGCCCAGTAAAACGCCTACCCAAACCGCGACGCCCACGCTAACGCCGACGTTCGTCCCGCCGACCGCCACGCTGCCGCCGACGATCCCGCCGCTGGCGCCGCCTCCCCCTAACATGATTGTGGCGCCGCTGCTGCCGCTGCCGCCTTCTCCGGCAGTCAGTATACCGGTTGCGCCCCAGCCGTGCGCGGTGGCGTGGTTTTTCGTGCAGCCGGTGGTGGCAAGCTGTCCGCTGAACCCGCCTGCGGTGAGCGAGGCGTCTTTTCAGCAGTTTCAGAACGGTTTTATGCTGTGGGTGCAGCAGCAAGACGCGATTTATGTCCTGTACGACAGCGCTAATCCGCCGCGCTGGCAGGTTTTTCCTGACCAGTTTGAGGCGGGAATGCCCGAGTCCGATCCAGCTTATGACAACTCCCCGCCTTATACGTGGCAGCCTCGCCGGGGTTTCGGTCTGGTGTGGCGCACACGACCAGAGGTACAGTCGCGGCTCGGCTGGGCGGTGATTGAGTGGGAGACCGTGTATACCGCACAGATACAGATCGGGGCCGATGGCACGGTGTACCTCAGTGAACCGCGCGGCGGCATTTTCAGCTTGCTGCCAGGCGGCGTCGACTGGAAGCGTTACATCCCATGAGCGACCAGGCAACTCAAACGGTTCAAACTGCTCAAACCGCGCCTAAGCCTCGGCTTTTGGGGCCGTCAGGATGTCGCCGTAACTGGCCGATTGTGATCGCCCTGGCGGCGCTTGCCCCCATTTTTTTGTGCGGTTTGACGCTGGTGATCTATCTCTTGTTCCCGCCGCCTCAGATCAATGTGTTGGTGTTGGGGGTGGATGGCCGCGGCGCAGAGGGATACATGTCGCGCGCGGACAGCATTCTGCTGTTGGGGGTGAGCCCAGCGCGTTTGAAAGTCAGTTTGCTTTCGATCCCGCGCGATCTGTTCATGGAAGTGCCAGGCTATGGCAGCCAGCGCATCAATACCGTGAATTTCCTGGGCGAGCAGCTCGCGCCGGGCGGCGGCCCGCGCCTGATGGCGGATACGCTGGAGCGCAATTTCGGCGTGCGGCCTGAGCGCTATGTGCGGCTGAACTTTCAGACCTTTGTCGAGATCATTGACGCCCTGGGCGGCGTCACGATTGATGTGGAACGCGCGATCACCGATACTGCCTATCCCACGGATGATGGCGGCGTCATGACAGTCCAGTTTGAGGCGGGGCGGCAGTACATGGATGGCGAACGTGCGCTGATCTATGCACGTATCCGCAATCCTGATGATGATTATCGCCGCGCCGGACGTCAGCAGCAGGTGGTCAGCGCCGCGCTCGCGCGGATGGTCAATCCTGTCCACTGGCCTGGCGTGCTGCAAATCCTATCCCGCAGCCTGGATACTGATCTCACGCTTTGGGATGCGGCGCGGCTGCTGCCGCCGCTGGTATTGAATATAGGGCGATTTGACCAGCTCGTGATCGACCGCGAGTACATTCTGGGCACCGCCGCCGGTCATGCTGTGCCCAACTACGAGCGCATTTTGCCGTGGCTGGCCGGACGTTTTGATTGACGGTAGACGTCAGCTCAACGGGGATTTTTCCTGCATGAGCCGCGCATAAGCCCCGTGCCACAGGGCTTCGGATCGGGTCAGTTTGGTGATCTTGATCTCCGAAAAGTGGGGCAGCAGCCGCACGATCATCTGCGGCAGCGCTTGCCAGTCATCCTGGAAGACCATGGCCTGCAGCGCATCCGCCATCTGGCCGGCCCAGCGCCAGCGCTGGCGTAGTTCTTCGGCCTTCACCCAATAGTCGCGCTTTTCCCAAGCGGCGGCCGATTGCTCAATCCCTTCGTCGATGCCGCGTAGGCAGAAGACCAGCATGGCGACCATGTCGCGGGTTTCATCGTCAAGATCGGTCTTCTGGCTTAGCCGGCGCAGCAGCTCAGCCGCCGTGCGCATGAGTTGGTTGCGCTGCTTGCCTGTGCTGTCCGGGTTGATGACGCGGCTCATATGGTTAATCCTCGCCGTGTGGCAGATCGCACGCCTATTGAGTGGGGCGGATTCCCTTATAAATGGTGCTGCCGCTGAGGGTTTTCAAGATCGTCGCTGCCGGGCGGCCTGTTTTCTCGGCCAATTCGATGGGCGACAGCGGGATATTCCCGTTCGCTAAAAAAACGCGAAAGATGCAGTCCACCAAAGAGGTATGCGGGTTGATGAAATTCGGGTCTTTGGCGGCGGACTGGATGGCCAGACCGAGTTCGTCGAGCTGCTTGACCTCGCCTGTCTCCGGATCGATGTAGTCGACTTTGTGACCCTCTTCGCTCTGGCTCAATCGCTCGCGCTGTTCGGGCAGCAGGTGACTGAGCAGCTCAATCCGCCAGTCTTCCTTAGGGCGACGGCTCCACCAGCTCGGATCGATGTGGAATTTCGTCTCAAGCGTTGGTTTGATCAGTGTGCTGGGTTTCGCGGAGGGGGTTGACATACTCAGGCCTCGCCTAATCCGTTCGCAGTTTCCAGTAATGTCCACCGACGTTCTCAAATTCCACATGGGCCGCCAGCGTGGCCAGGATCGGCGCGGGTGGGCAGCGCCGCAGCACATTGACAGCGCTGTACAGGGTTTTGGCGTGGACGGTTCCCTGGGGGGTGAGCACTGCTAGCGACGAGATGAGCTGGCGCAGGATTGAAAACAGGCTGCGGCGCTGCTGCTGCGCGGACTGAGCCAGAGCGTCAACCGCGGCCAGATCGTCCGCCCCAAGGATCATCAGCTCATCATATTCGGCGCCGATGGCGCGTTTATGATTCTCAAAAAGGATCTGATCGCCCTTGATGACGATCAGGCGCACATATTCTGTGCGTGGCCGATGCGCGTTGAAGTCAATGATGACTTTGCCCTCATCCTCGCTGCGCCGCACCGTGATCTGCGCGCCGATGGGGAGCTTGTGCTTGCGGTAGAATTTGGCCAGTCCGTAAACGTAGCGTTCTTTGCGCACGACCCAGCCCTGGTACTCCTCGCCGTCTTGCCCATCGATCAGAGTCACCCAAATGCGGGGCGTTTGACGGGCGGTGGGAAACAAGGGGCTGGTTGAGGCGTTCAAAGGCAGTGTACCGACCCGACGATGGGGATAGATTAATGTGACCTGCCCCTGATCGATGCCGGTTTGGGGCGGCAGCGGTGACAGTTCGTCGCCGATCTCGGCCTCCAGCGCCAGCATCTCCGGCGTCAGCAAACTGGTGTCGCAGTCTATCGGCGTGTATTGTAGGAGCGCAGGGACGCGCTGGACTTCGGCGGGTTCCAAACGGGTGAGAAACCACAGCACCTCGCCGGTTGGGCCGACCTCGTCAAAACGCGGGTCGTCGCGAAGCGCGTAGTTCAGCGAGAAAACCTGCAGCGCGAGCGGCGCATTGCCCAGACCGCCGATTTCATTGAGGATGGCCTCGGTAGTCAGCGGGCCACCACCGTGCATATCGAGCACCGCTTCCGCCAGGTTGAGATGACCGATGTTGGCTTCGAGCAGCAGATCGCGGGGGAACCAGCGCTGCGCCATCATGATGAGATCGGGCGACTTGCTGAGAGTTTCGCCAAGCCGTTTGACGAGATCTGGGCCTACCGCGGCGAAAATAGAGTCAGCGCTCAATTCGCTGCTGTCGAACAGACTACCAGCGCCGTTGGTCTCGACTTGACTGAGGACGTGAGGTGTAGTCAAACCCGCCGCAAATTCGCGCGGGTGATCGGGGGGGTTGAGCAGCGGATTATCGAAACGCACGCCGATTACGCTGAAATCGCCATACTCCGGATTATCCCCTGGTCGAACGTGAACGACTTGCGCTGTCTCGTAATCAAAAGCGGAGAAGGCCAAACGCTGGCCGACGGTATAAGTATGGGATGGGTTGTAGATCTGTATGTCGCGGAAACGTTCTTGCAGGCGAGCCGCTTCTTGCTGCAGCCGCTCTTCAATCAGGATGCGCGCCAACTCTTCGGTGGTCAGTGGTGTTTCTCTTTCCATCAGCAGCCCAGTCAGGAATTCTATGTCTGCTTTGCTGATGGTCAAGTTGCGCGCCCAGTGATGGCTTGGGATCATCACGCTCGACTCGGCCTCCAATGGAAGTGAGGGGGATTGCTTGTTAATCGAAACAGGATGAAGTTTAAACTCTAACGCAAATTATACCGAAGCATACAAAGCCAACGCAAGCGCTGGGTTGACCATGGAGGGGAGCATCCGCTATACTAACGCTCCATTTTAGATACAGAAATGCAAGCGTAGCTTGCTTGATTCATTTGATGAAGGGAGGAAGGGCGGCGCTGATGGCGTCAGACTGCGCCGCCAGTCGTTATGGCAACCAAACGAACATGGCAACCTAAAATCCGGCGTCGCAAGCGGGTTCACGGATTTCGCCAGCGGATGCAGACGCGGGGCGGGCGCAAGGTGTTGAAGGCGCGGCGCGCGCGCGGTCGGCACGTCCTCACCGTGACGCCGAACCACGTCAAAAAGGTGAATTGGAAAGCGTAAAACTTCACGGATGGAATCGCGCTATCGGTTGCGTAATAGCCGTGATTTTGAGCAGATGCGGCAGCAGGGCCGCACATTCTCCCGGCCCTCACTGCTCCTCAACGTGCGTGCCAACGGCTTGGACTATAATCGCTATGGATTTGTGGTGGGCAAACGGTTGGGCACAGCAGTGACTCGCAACCGGATTCGCCGTCGGCTGCGCGAGGCCATGCGTCGCCTCCACCCGCAGTTACATCCTGGGTATGATGTTGTGATCATCGCCCGCCCGCCTGTGGGCGGTGCTGTCTTTTCATCTATCCTGGACGTGCTGAAGGATGTGCTGTGCCAGGCGAAGCTGAAAGATTCACAGGAGAGAGGTGCTGAAGAATGAAGTGGCTGGCTTTGCGCCTGATCCGTCTATATCAGCGTTATATCTCGCCAGCGTTGCCATCAGCCTGCATCTATGAGCCGACTTGTTCCCGCTACACGTATGAAGCCATCGAGCGCTACGGTTTCATCCGGGGTGCGTGGTTAGGCATCAAACGCATTTCACGCTGTCATCCCTTCCATCAGGGAGGCTATGACCCAGTGCCTGATCTTGAGGAGCGATAGATTTGACTACAGCCAAGCGATGGAGCCGGCCACGTTGGCTGGTTATGATGGGGCTGCTGCTAGTGTTGGCTGCAGCAGGATGCGGCCCTGCGCCGCTGGGGATCAGTTGGGCGGGTCTCAGCACGTTTGGAGACGCCCAGAATATTCTGGTCGCCTTCAACGATCGACTGGTGATGATAGACCCTGTAGATGGCAAACCGGTTAAGCTGCTGAACCCCAGTGGTGAAGTGCGGTTAGATAATGAAGGTAAACCGCGGTTGTGGGAAGTGCGCGCCCAGAACGGCCCCAATCAGTTCTTCGCTTCTCCCATTCCCCTGGATGATGACACCCTGCTTGTGGCCACTTATAACCAGGTGCTGCATACGGTTGATGTGCCCACCGCGCGGATTGAAAATCCGGAGGGCACACCGGTCTCAGGCACGACTGGTCACCTGGTGGCCGATCTGGTCGGCGATGACCAGTTCATTTTCGTGGGATTGAGCACCAAGAACGTAGTCGCATTGGATCGCGACAATTTCCGCATTCAGTGGACATCTCCGACCGGACACGGCGTGTGGTCGAAGCCGCTGCTGCAGGACGGCGTGCTGTATTTCGCCTCGCTCGATCATTATCTGTACGCGGTCTCGGCGCAGACGGGTGATCTATTGTGGAAGCTGGATTTGGAGGGAGCTGCGCCTTCAGCGCCGACTTACTATGCCGGCCGCCTGTTCATCGGCAGTTTTGGGCGTAAGGTGTTCGAGGTTTCTACCAGCGGGGAAATCCTCAACACCTACAACACCCTGGATTGGGTGTGGGGCGCGCCGACCATCGCCGATGATATTTTGTATGTTGGCGATCTGGTCGGCAACGTGTATGCGCTTGACACCACGCGCAATCTGGCTGAAGTCTGGAAGCAGCAGGTAGCTGCCAGCGCCATTCGGCCGTCTCCGGTCGTGTATGGCGACGCGGTGGTGGTGGCATCGCGCGATCAAAAAGTCTACTGGCTGAAGCGCTCTGACGGTTCGCCTATCATGGATGTTGAGGGGCGACCGCTGGTGCGCGAAATGCAGGCGCCGATTTTTTCCGATATGCTCGTGATCGAACCGAGCGAGACAGTGAAGGTATCGGAGCCGATGCTGGTCGTCAGCACGCTCTCGCCCGGCCAACTGCTGGTGGCCTACACCTTGAGCGAAGCGCGTTTCCTGTGGGCCTATGCACTGCAATAAACTGCCGGGTTGTTAGGGAGTAACGGTCTAGTATGTGGGATATCATCCTCAATCCATTCGTCACCGTCCTGACGCTTCTGTACACTATCTTCGGCAACAATGCCGTGCTGGCGATTGTGGTCTTCACCATTCTGGTACGCCTGCTGATGTACCCGTTGAATGCTCAGCAGATGCGGTCGTCGAAGGCCATTCAGGAGCTCCAACCAGAGTTGAAGAAACTCCAGGAGAAGTACAAGAACGATCGCGAAAAACTGTCGCAGGAGCAGATGCGGCTGTACCGCGAAAAGGGCATCAATCCGTTAGGAGGCTGTCTGCCGCTGCTGATCCAATTCCCGATCTGGATCGGCCTGTATCAGGCCATCAATCATGCTTTGGCGGCCACGCCGCTCCAGCTCATTGATTTGTCCGGGCGGTTCTTAATTCCTGGTCTGGATCGGGTCGTGCCGCTGAACAATGTGTTCTTGGGTATGGATCTCACTCAGCCCCCGGTCCCGCCCGTCAACCCGGTGTTCGCGTTGGCGCTGCCCCTGCTGGTGCTGGTGACGACCTGGCTGCAATCCAAGATGATGACCCCCAGCCAGCCAAGCGCCAAAGATGGCCAGGTTGACCAGGCACAGGCTATGACTCAGTCCATGACGACTGTGCTGCCGCTCATGATGGGGTTCTTCGCCCTATCCTTCTCCGTTGGACTGTCGGTCTACTTTATCGTCTCAAATATCATCAGCATTGTGCAGTACGGCCGCCAGAGCAAGGTGAGCTGGCGCCAATTGATCCCTCTGGGACGGCCGGCAGCGCCGGCAGCAGCGGCGGCCAGCCCGCCCCCGGCATCTAAACCGGCCCGCCCCAGCGCCAAGAAGAAGGCCTGAGGCCGGTTGTGACGGCAGCCCGGCCGTACAGAAGAGCGCATTCAAGAGCGCGCGATCGGACTATGTCCCGTAGGACAGCCTTTCCGTTCACGCGCCACCTTGTTTAAGGACGTTCGCGATGAGTTCAGAACGCACAATAGAAGTCACTGGCGAGAACGTTGAAGAGGCGATCGCAAAAGGATTAGCGGAGCTGGGAGCGTCGGCCAGTGATGTCATTGTTGAGGTTCTCGAGGAGCCCAGCCGCGGCATGTTTGGTCTGGGCGCACGGCCAGCCAAAGTACGGTTGAAGTTGTTTCGGCTGCCGGCGCCTGCCGCGCCGCCTCCTGTATCATCATCGGCTGCCCCGGCTGCGTCTGAACGAATGATGGAAGCCCGCCGCGATATCCCGGTTGAGCATGATGATGAAACGGATGCCATTCCATTGTTGGAAGAAATGGCGGAAGTCACCGATGAGCGCCTGATGGATGAAGATGTCCGAGTGGCGCGGGTGGTGCTCTCCATCTTGTTGGAAAAGATGGACATCAATCATACCGAGATCATCGTCCGGCGGTCTGAGCCGTCCAAAGCTGGCGAAAACCCTCCCTGGCTGCTGGATATCACCGGCCCGAACCTGAACGTGTTGATCGGACGCCGCGGTGAGACTCTGACCGCCTTGCAATACATCACCCGTCTGATCGCCAGCCGCGAACTTCAACACCGCGCCAATATCGTGGTGGATGTTGGCGGCTACAAATCGCGGCGGGCGCGGATGCTGCGCGATCTAGCGCTGCGTATGGCTGAACAGGCGGTGCAAAGCAAACGCGTGGTTGCGCTGGAGCCGATGTCGCCTTACGAACGACGGATCATCCATCTCACCCTGCGCCATCGTACCGACGTGCAAACTAAAAGCGTAGGGGAGGGCGAGGGGCGCAAGGTGACGATCATCCCCAAATTAACATGACCTCTGCGCCTGAAATCCTGTTGATTGGCCATATCACGGCCGACCTGACGCCGGATGGCCGACAGATCGGCGGAACGGTGTCGTATGCGGCGCGGACGCTGGCAGCCTTCGGCGCGCGGGTAGGCGCGCTGACCAGCGCGGTTCCGGATGATCCCCTGTTGAACATTCTGCAGCCGTATATCGATGATCTGATCGTGCTGCCAGCGTCTCAAACTAGCACTTTTGAGAACATCTATGGCCCTAACGGTCGAATTCAATATATTCGCGGCGTGGCTGCGCCCATCAAAGCTGCAGATGTGCCCTCACACTGGCTGAGATCGCCGCTGGTTCATCTGGCGCCGCTGACCGACGAGGTTGACCCTCAGATCGCCCATTTGTTCCCCCAGTCGATGGTGATGCTCACGTTGCAGGGATGGCTGCGCCGTTGGGATGACGATGGGCGGGTACGGTTTAAACGATGGTTCGATGCCGATGTCCTGCGTTCAGTCGATATCGTTGTGTTCAGCGAAGAAGACATTCTGGAAGCGCCAGAGCTTGAGTCAGAATTCGCTCAGGCTGTGCCACACCTGTTCGTAACGCGCGCGGAACGCGGCGGCACGTACTACCGTCACGGCGAGCCGCACATCTACCCGACGCCTCAGGTGACGCAGGTTCACCCAACTGGCGCCGGGGATATTTTCGCCGCCTCGCTGCTGGCCAGTTTGCCGCGGTTAAAACACGATTTCTGGGCGGCGACACAGGTTGCTGCGCGGCTGGCAGCTACTTCGGTGACACGCATCGGTCTGGACGGCGCGCCGACTCAAGAAGAAGTGCAGCAAGCGCTGAGTCAAGCTCAAGCTACAGGCTATGATGATTGATCGGATCCTGTTCAATGGGACAATCCTGACCCAGGATGACCAACAGCCTTACGCTTCGGCGCTGGCGATCATCCGGGATCGTATCGCGGCGATCGGAACCGATGACGCAGTGCTCTCGCTAGCTGGGCGCGGCACGCTGCGCGAAAACCTGGACGGACGCACGGTGATACCGGGGCTGACCGATGCCCATATTCACTGGGAGGGCACGGCGCGATCGCTCCAGATCGTCAGCTTGTTGGATGCGCCTGATAAGGTCGCCGCGGCCCAGCGAGTGGCCGAACGGGCGGCGCTCACGCCAGCCGGGACGTGGGTTTTGGGGAACGGTTGGTTTCAGGAGAATTGGCCGGACTGCGCTTTTCCTCAAGCAGCCGATCTTGATCCTTACGTGGCCGACCACCCGGTTTTCCTACGGGCAAAAAGCGGCCATGCGGCCTGGGTCAACACCTGCGCGCTGCGTTTGTGTGGGATCACCGCCAGCACGCCCGACCCAGATGGCGGGCAGATCGTGCGCGATGCGGGCGGGAATCCCACCGGGCTGCTGCTTGAGAACGCGATGCAACTGGCGGCCCAGCACATCCCGCCGCCCAGTGTGGAGCAAATTGCGGATGAGATGCTGTACGCTCAGCGTCTGGCGTTAGCGCGCGGCCTCACCGGCTTGCATGACTTTGATGATCCGTCCTGCCTGGCCGCGCTTCAGGTGCTGCGTGAGCGAGGCGAATTGGGGCTGCGCGTCGTCAAGAACATCAACAAGGCCTGGTTGGCGGCGGCGCTGGATTCGGGGCTGCGCTGGGGATTTGGCGATGATTGGATACGCCTCGGCGGGCTAAAGATTTTTGCGGATGGCGCGCTGGGTCCGCGCACGGCGGCTATGATCGAGCCGTATGAGGGCGAGCCGCACAACCGGGGTATCATGACCACCGATAAAGAAGAAATGGTGGAACTCGTTACCCGCGCCAGCCTTGCGGGTCTGCCGGCGGCTATCCATGCGATTGGCGACCGGGCGGTACATGATGTCCTGGATGTCTACGAGGCAGTACGGCGCACGGAGGCAGCGCACGGCCTGCCGCGTGAGTCGCGGCGGCATCGCATGGAGCATGTGCAGCTCATTCACCCGAGTGATGCCGGGCGGCTGGCGGCCCTCAACATCATCGCCTCGATGCAGCCGATCCACGCCACTTCAGATTATCTGATGGCTGACCGGTACTGGGGGGAGCGCTGCCAGTGGGCTTACAACGCCCGCCTCCAGCTCGATCAAGGAGCGGTGGTGGCGTTCGGCTCGGACTCGCCGATCGAAAGTTTTGATCCCTGGCTTGGCTTGTATGCGGCCGTGACGCAGCGCCGCGCGGATGGCGCTCCGGGGCCGGATGGTTGGTATCCCGATCACCGCCTGACGCTGCAGGAAGCGCTGCGTGGATATACGATCGGGCCGGCTTATGCTGCTGGGCAGGAGCATCAGTTGGGGCGTCTGTCACCGGGTTATCTGGCGGATCTGGTAGTGCTTGATCATGATCTCGCTCAGATGTCGGCGGCGGCGCTGCTGGAAGTTCAAGTCGTGGCGACGATGGTCGGCGGCATCTGGCGCTGGGGCGGCTGGTGAGCGGCTCACACCAGGCTGGCGACGCTGAACACCACGCCGAACCGGGCTGAATAGATGACTACGCTCTGATAGATGCTTAGGTCGGCCTGCGCTGGAATTTCGTAGTTCTGGCTGCCAACGTTGCCGATCAAAGCGCCGAGATCAATGTAATCTGTCCCTACTTCCTCAGCCGTCTTGGGGTTAGGGCTGCGCGCCAAGATGACGCGCAGTTCTGGACCATTTGTCACGCGGAAGTTTTCCAGGCGGAGGGTGCGACGGTTATCGGCGAACTGGTAGATGACGGCTGTGCCTTCGCTGTCGCTCAGGACATCGGGCGCCACGAAAGCCCCGTCAGCGATCACCCGGCTGCTGGTCATCTCTGGCAGCGCCTGTAACGCTTCTGGTACAGGATTGTCGGGGCTGAGCGCCGCTTGCACCAGCGCCAGCGCTGTATCTGGATTTTGTTCGGCGAGGGCGCGGTAAGCTGCCTGCCGCTGTGGTGGCAGCAGTTCAAACGCGGGCTGAAGCGACGCCGCTAAACCGGGAAACACATCTTCAGTTTGATTATTTTCAAATATCGGACTCCACAAGGGAAATGTCCAGACAGCGATGACCAGAAGGGCGCCGGCGAGAATCAGCAGCAGACGAGGCGATGAGCCCATGTGGTTTCTCTCTTGAAGTCCTAATGTGCCTGCTGGCCTGTGTTAAGGTGTGCGACTGAGCTGCTGCTATAATTAGCTGCGCGCGGATCAGCATACTCGAGCATCTAGCGGAATTCTAGAGTGTGTGATCCGAGCCAGAACCCATAGATGATAATACACTACCTGATAGGAGCAGCAATGAATCATCGTCCTGGTATGAAAATTGGCGAAGTTGAGCATCCTGTACAGGGGCCAATGCTGAAAGTAGGGGATGCTGCCCCCGATTTCTTGCTAACGGCCACTGACTGGTCGCGCAAGTCATTGGCCGATTATGCGGGCAAGGTCAAGATTATCAGCGTTGTGCCGTCGCTAGATACGCGCGTGTGTTCAGCCCAGACTCATCGTTTCAACCGCGAGGCTGCCGATTTAAGCGCAGATGTGGTCATCTTGACCGTGAGCGCCGATTTACCATATGCTCAGCGGCGCTGGTGTGGAGCCGAAGGCGTTGACCGCGTCATCACATTGTCTGACCACAAAGATATGAATTTCTCTGATGCCTACGGTGTGCACGTGACCGATATGCGCATCTGCCAGCGAGCCTGTTTCGTCGTTGACCGTAGTAATGTCGTGCAATACGCGGAGTACGTGCCGATCATCGGGGATGAGATCAACTTCGATGCCGCGCTGCAAAAAGTGCGCGAACTGACTGCGTAAAGTCTGCCGGGCGCAGGCAGTCATGCCGTGCCCGGCGCTTTCTGACTGGAGGAAGAACACAATGACGGATCAGCGTCTCGACCGGCTGGCCAACGTGCTGGTGGATTACTGCTGCGCGGTGAAGCCCGGTATGTGGGTGGGCATCCTGGGGGATGTTATCGCGCTGCCTGCGCTGCGCGCTGTGTATCGAGAAGTGCTGTGCTACGGCGGCAACCCCACGCTGTTCATCAGCGATGAATGGATGGAGCGAACGTTCATCCGAGAAGCCACAGACGAACAGATCGCCTGGCTTGACCCCAGCCAGACGCTGTATTATGAGCAGGCAGATATCTACATTCGCGTCGGAGCCACCAGCAATACCCGCGCTATGACCAACATCTCGGCGGAGCGCACCCAGAAGGTGCGGGCGGCGCGTCGCCCATGGTTGGATACGCGGCTGCGCCGGGCCGCCGAGGGCAGCTTCGAGTGGGTGGCGACCTGGTATCCTACGGAAGCCAGCGCCCAAGAGGCGAACATGAGCCTGGAGGAGTACGAAGATTTCGTCTACAGCGCTATGTTCTGTGATCGTGACGATCCAGCCGGCGAGTGGCGCAAGCTGTCGGCCATGCAGCAGAAAAAGGTTGACTGGCTGAAGGGCAAGCGGCAGGTGCGCCTGCAGGGGCCGCATATCGATCTGGAGCTGTCTATTGCTGGGCGCACGTTTGTGAACAGTGATGGGCATAAGAACATGCCCAGCGGTGAGATCTTCACCGGCCCGGTTGAGGATTCGGTCAACGGTTGGGTGCGGTTTGACTACCCCAGCATCGTCAGCGGGCGGGCTGTTTCGGGCATCGAACTGAAGTTTGAGAGAGGACAAGTCGTTTCAGCGCGGGCAGAGAGCAACGAGGATCTGCTGCATGCGCAGTTGAACACCGATGCTGGCGCGCGCTATCTGGGCGAGTTCGCCATCGGCACCAACTTCGGCATCAACCGTTTCACCGGCAATATTTTGTTCGACGAGAAAATCGGCGGCACCATTCACATGGCGATCGGCAAGGGGTATCCTGAGACGGGCAGCCGCAACGACAGCGCCGTCCATTGGGATATGATCTGCGATATGCGCCGGGACAGCGCCATCTATGTAGACGGCGAATTGTTCTACCAGAATGGTGAGTTCGTGATCTGAGCGGCGCGTCAGACTCAGTGCGCGGCTGATGCTCAATCGAGGAGGGGGATGTGCCGGATGATTTGGCCGCGCGCGCGGCGGAGCTTCGCCAGCAGTTGCACTATCACAGCTATCGCTACTATGTACTGGGCGATCCTATCATCTCCAATGCAGAATATGACAGACTGTACCAGGAGCTGCAGCAGCTTGAGGCTGAGCATCCCGAACTCATAACCCCTGATTCGCCGACGCAGCGCGCCGGCAGCGATTTATCGGATGAATTCCCTAAAGTGCGCCATCCCGCGCCCATTCTCAGCCTGTCAAACTGCTTTAGCGTGCAGGAACTTCAGGCATGGGAAGAGCGCAATCTGAAGCTGCTGCCGGCGGGCACACAGTTAGACTACACGCTGGAACCCAAACTGGATGGCCTGACCATCGTCATCACCTATGAAAACGGCGTGCTCACACAAGCGGCCACGCGCGGCAACGGCGAAGTCGGCGATGATGTCACCGCCAATGTGCGCACCATTCGGAATGTGCCGCTGCGCCTGCCCGCTCGTCCAGACGGGCCGCCGTCGCCGCCGCTGCTGACGGTGCGCGGGGAGGTGCTGTTTCTCAAGAAAGATTTCGCGGCGCTCAATCGCCAGCAGCAGGAACAAGGGCTGCCGTTGTATGTGAATGCCCGTAATACGGCTTCTGGGTCGCTCAAGCAGAAAGACTCGCGCATCACCGCCTCGCGACCGTTGACCGCATACATTTATGCAGTGGTGAGCGTCGTTGGCGTCACGCTCGTGACCCAGTGGCAAACGCTCACTTATCTGGGCGATCTAGGGTTTGCCATACCACCAGGGGCGGCGCATTATCCCACATTATCCGACATTATCCAGCAATTACCCACCTGGGAATCCCGCAAAAACCAACTTGATTTTGAAATTGATGGTGTGGTCATCAAGGTGAATGACCTGCGCCTGGCGCAGGAGCTGGGCTTTGCGGGCAAAGATCCGCGCGGCGCCACCGCCTATAAGTTCCCATCGGAGGAGATGACCACCCGTTTGATCGGCGTCACTGTCAGCGTAGGGCGTTCGGGCAAAGTGACGCCGACGGCGCAGCTTGAACCGGTGTTCGTCGGCGGCGTCACCGTCACCAGCGCCAGCTTGCACAACTATGATCAAGTGGCGCGGCTGGATATTCGCCTGGGGGATATCGTCATCGTCAAGCGTTCGGGCGAGGTTATCCCGTATGTGGTCGGGCCGGTGACTGGGGCGCGCGATGGCAGCGAAACGCCAATTGTGCCGCCGGAGGTCTGCCCTTATTCCGGCGACCCGCTGGTACAGCCTGAAGGGGCGGTGGATTATTTCTGCCCCAATCCATTATGCCCAGAACGCGTTTTTCGCAGCATTGAATTCTTTGTGTCGCGCGGCGCGATGGACATCGAGGGTATGGGGCCGCAGACTGTCAAAGCCCTGATTGAACGCGGTCTGATCCGCGACGAAGCCGACATTTTCACACTGCGGCGCGACGATCTCCTGGAATTAGAAGGCTTTGCCGAGCGCAAAGTGGATAACCTGCTGGCGGCCATCGAAGCGGCTAAGTCGCGCCCACTGGCTCAACTGCTCAGCTCATTGGGCATTGATGGCGTGGGCGAGACGGTGGCAGGGCTGTTGAGCAGCCGCTTCGGTTCGATTGAGGCGCTGATGGCGGCTACCGTTGATGAGCTGGATGCCGTTGAAGGCATCGGCGCGGTGTTGGCGCAGAACGTCGTGGACTGGTTCGCCGATCCTCATCACCGGCGCGTGTTGGAGAAGATGCGCGCCGCCGGCGTGAATATGCAGGCGCAGCCGAAGCCGGTGGCCAGCGCTGCGCTGGCCGGTTTGACGTTTGTGATCACCGGCACGCTGCCCAGCCTGTCGCGGGAAGCGGCCGCAGAATTGATCGAGGCGCACGGCGGCCGGGTCACGGGCAGCGTCAGCAAGAAGACCAGTTATGTGCTGATGGGGGAGTCGCCGGGCAGCAAAGCGGACAAAGCTCGCCAGTTGGGCGTGCCGATCATCAGCGAGGATGATCTGCGTCGGATGATCGGCAATGGCGGCAGCGCCAGTCCGCAGCAGCCATCGCTGTTGTGAATGAAAATGAGAGACCGAGCGGAGTTCGCTGACAGTTTGAGAGCAAACTCGTAATGGCTGAAGCTGTCCTTGTCATTCAGCCAGGCCGCGAAAAACCGATTTTGCACCGGCATCCCTGGGTGTTTTCACGCGCAGTCGCCGCGGTATATGGCAGTCCAGAACCGGGCGATCTGGTCACGGTGACGACGCAGGATGGCGCTTTTTTGGCGCGGGGATATTGGAACCCCCATTCTCAGATTCGCGTTCGGCTGCTCACGTGGCAGGATGAGCCGGTTGATGAAAGCTGGTGGCAGCGGATGTTGGCGCAGGCTGCTGCTGCTCGCGCTCACCTGTCGCAAGGCCGGACGGGCGGCTTTCGGGTTGTGAACGCCGAGAACGATTTTCTGCCCGGCCTGGTTGTAGATCGCTACGGCGACTTTCTGGTGATGCAAGCGCTGACATTGGGCATTGACCGACGCAAAAACCAGCTTGCCGACATTCTGGCCGGTCTCTTGCAGCCTGACGGCATCTATGAGCGCAGCGATGTGGATATCCGGTCGAAAGAGGGGTTGAAGCTGGAGACAGGCGTGCTGTGGGGACAGCCCCCGCCCGAACGGATTGTCATGATTGAAGATGGACTGCGATTTCAGGTTGATATTCGGCGCGGTCATAAAACTGGCTTCTACCTTGATCAGCGCGAAAACCGGAGGCTGGTGCAAGAACTGGTTGCCCGACATCAGACGACGCAAAGCGATGATCTAAGCTTGCTCAATCTGTTCAGCTACACCGGCAGCTTCGGCCTGCACGCCCTGGCGGCGGGCGCGGCGCGCGTGATCAACGTCGACAGCTCGCGCGAGGCGCTGGAGCTGGCCGAGCAGAATGTGCTGCTGAATTACCCGGAACGCGCTGATCGGTGCAAGTTCATCCAGGGGAATGTCTTTCGTTATCTACGGGATCAGGTGTCTGAAGGTCAGCAGTACGATATGGTCGTGCTCGATCCGCCCAAGTTTGCCCAGAGCGCTAACCAGGTAGAGAAAGCGCTGTCCGGTTACAAGGACATCAACTGGAATGCGTTCAGATTGGTCAAGCCGGGAGGTTGGCTGCTGACTTTTTCCTGTTCGGGTGCGGTATCGCCCGACTTGTTTCAGAAGGTCGTGTTTGGCGCCCTGGCGGACAGCGGACGCCAGGCGCAGGTCGTGCGCCATCTGGGGCCAGGGGATGATCATCCGGTTGCGCTGACTTTCCCGGAGGGCGCGTATCTGAAAGGGCTGCTGCTGCGGGTGCTCTGAAACGGAAGAACTGCGATGACCACATTTCTCGAACGCGAGATCGCTGAGCAGCCGGAGGTGCTGCGCCGACTCATAGCCGAAGAGTGGACGACCGCGCAAACCGTCGCCTCGGCGATCAGGCGCTTTCAACCGGCGCTGGTGTACATTGCGGCGCGGGGCACGTCGGACAACGCCGCGCGCTACGCCCAATATCTGATCGGCGTCCAGACGCGTTTGCCGGTGGCGCTGGCGACGCCGTCCATCCATACGCTCTACCAGTCGCCGCCCGATCTGTCGCGGGCGCTGGTCATCGGCATTTCGCAGTCCGGCCAGGCTGAGGACGTCGCCCAGGTGGTGCGCGATGCGCGTGAGCAGGGGGCGCTGACGCTGACGATCACCAATGCGCCGGACTCGCTGCTGGCGCAGACCGGCGAGCATCACCTGTGGCTGCGGGCGGGCCAGGAAGTCAGCGTAGCGGCCACCAAGACCTATACCGCCCAGTTGACGGCGGTGGCCATGCTGGTCGCCGCCATGACCCAAGACGATGCCGTGTACCGGGCGCTGCTGGCGCTGCCCGATCAGGCCGCCGAAACCTTGCAGATGTGCGAGCCGATCCAGACCTGGGCGCAGCGCTACCGCTACATGACACAGTTCGTCACAATCGGGCGGGGATACAACTACTGCACGGCTTTTGAGATCACGCTCAAGCTGCAAGAATTGTGCTACATCATCGGTCATGGCTACAGCGAGGCGGATTTTCTGCACGGGCCGATCGCGTTGGTGCAGCCGGGCTTCCCGGTGATCGTCGTCGCGCCATCGGGGCGAACGTTGGACAGTATGCGGCGTTTCCTGGGCAAGGTCCGCGAGCGTCAAGCCGAGATCTTGGTGATCTCGGACGATGAGGCAGCGCGGGCAGCGAGCTATCTCGCGATGCCCATCCCGGCGACGACGCCGGAGTGGCTGACGCCGGTGACGGCCGTCATCCCCGGCCAGGTCATGGCGATGCAGCTAGCGCTGGCCAAAGGCCATACGGTTGATCAACCGCGTGGGTTGAGCAAGGTCACCGTCACGCGCTAAGCCCTTGCATATGAGCTGCGGATTGGCCATTGACAGCGTTTGGCTGAGGGGCTATACTCCGAGAACATAACAGGGGGCGTGGTGTAGCGGCCTAACATACTGCCCTGTCAAGGCAGAGATCGCGGGTTCAAATCCCGTCGTCCCCGCAGATGTGCACAGAGAGGCCAACCGAGGGTGCAGTTGGCTCTCTTGCGTTTTTAATCTAGCGCCGGCAGAGCCCTCATCCCCCTAGCCCCCTTCTCCCCAGGGAGAAGGGGGAATCAGTTTCGCAGGCTGCTTTTCAGGCCCCTCTCCTTGGGGAGAGAAGGGGGAATCAGTCTCGCAGGCTGCTTTTCA